>NZ_JANWOI010000001.1:698061-1047092 GCF_027920805.1 Govania unica | reverse complement strand
CCGGGCTTACTGAACCCGAACAACGCTCAAAGGATGCAAGCTTCAAGCAAATCATATAAATGACCAGCCCGCCGCCTGCACTTCTCTTCCAATCTACAATGTCAATGAGCATGGACCAAAAGGCCCGGAATTCTGCCGATTTCAGCGCATCTCCAAGAAACCGTCCCGGCCGCGCTGTCATCGTGGAGCCGGTTTATAGGGGTACCAATCACCCTTGTCAAACACCATTCCAACCTTTTCTCAAACTTTCTGCTGAAGACCAGAGATTGCTCGGTTTGAGCGCCACCGCTTTCCTCATCTGAGAGTGTAACCGCCGTCGGGATAGAGGGTCGCCCCGGTCATAGAGCCGTTTTTCAACAGGAACAGCACTGCGTCCGCCACGTCATCCACCGTGCCGACACGGCCGAGCGCCGTGATCGCCGCCGTTTTGAGTCGTCATGTCCGTATCCCATTGATGAGGAAAGCGCCTCCTGAGGTTAGGCCCGCACTCAGGCCTCAGCCTCAGTGATCACGACCGCCTGAGCCGCCGCATTGACCACCGCCGCGATACGGATCGCGGATTGCACGCCGAGCTTCGACATCCCGGCCTTGACGACTTCATGCACGTGGGCATCCATGCACATGCCGCAGCCGTTGATGGCGGAGACCGCCAGGGAATAAAGCTCGAAATCCACTTTCTCGATGCCCGGGCTGCCGATGACATTCATCCGCAGTTTGGCCGGCATGCGGGCGAATTCCTTGTCCGACGCCAGATGGACAAAGCGGTAATAGATATTGTTCATGGCCATAACCGCGGCAGCCGATTTCGCAGCGGTGACTTCGGCCTCGCTGAGGATAGCGGCGGCTTCACTGCGTATGGCGGCGATCACCTCGGGGCTTTTGGTGGCATAGGCCGACGCAAGCGCAATGCCGAAAATCTGATTCTGAGTGAGCTCAGGGGCGCCCTCGGGTGTCAGCACGCTGCTGATATTCAGTCGAATGTCGCGCGCGGCATCGCCGATTTTCGTTTTTAAAAGATCAATGCTCATCACTTCGTACTCCTGAAAACTGTGACTGGTCCTGAATGACGCATCCGGGCCGGATGGCTTTATGTGTGACGCATCCGGGCCGGATGCTGGGGGGGAAATTAAGCGACAACCAGCGTGTCTTCGCCTTTCTGCCAGTTGCAGGGGCAGAGTTCGTCGGTCTGCAGCGCGTCGAGGACACGGATCACTTCCTTGACGTTGCGGCCCACATTCATGTCATTGACCATGGCGAAACGAACGATGCCATCCGGGTCGACAATATAGGTCGCACGCTGGGCCACGCCCTCGACCGGATCGAGCACCCCAAGCGCCCCGGTCAGCTCGCGCTTCACGTCCGCCAGCATGGGGAACGGAAGATCATTCAGATCCTTATGGCTCTGACGCCAGGCGAGATGGACGAACTCGCTATCGATGGAGCCCCCGAGCACCTGGGCGTCACGGTCGGCAAAGTCACTGTTGTGACGGCCGAATTCGGCGATTTCCGTCGGGCAGACAAAGGTGAAATCCTTGGGCCAGAAAAACACCACCAGCCATTTGCCTTTGTAAGTCGCATTGTCCACATCAATGAAAGCCGAATTGATATCGTTCGACACCGTGGCCTTAACCGCGAATTGCGGGAACTTTTCACCAACACCAAGCATATTTATATCTCCTGTTCGATTAAAACTAGCAAATCCACATAAAGCTCAGCCCGAAGCGCCACCCAAGGCGCAGAAAACAGATTGATAATCCTACGTTTTCCGGCTTTCGGAGGGTCCGCTTTGGCGATCCCCCTTGCTGTCTGAACACAACCTAGCCTGGTGGTTCCCATCTGTACAATCTAATGATATGATCGTTCTGATAGGTTTTATCTATTACGGTAAGGTGAGCAGGCATGAATTTACGGGATCTCGAATATCTGGTGGCGGTCGCGGACCAAGGCCATTTCGGCCGCGCGGCCGAGGCCTGCAACATCAGCCAGCCGACGCTCAGCATGCAGATCAAGAAACTTGAAACCAATCTGAATGTTCAGGTGTTCGAGCGCGGCAATAAATCCGTCCGCGTCACAAGGATCGGCGAGCTCATCCTGATCCACGCCCGCGCCGCGCTGCGTGAGGCGAAGGAAATCCGCCGCATCGCCCGCTCCCATCAGGACCCCTGGTCCACCGAGCTCACACTCGGCATCTTCCCGACACTCGCGCCCTATCTGCTGCCGCGCATCGTGCCCGAGATCATGAAGACCTATCCAAATCTGAAACTGCGTCTGGTCGAAGACAGAACCCCGAACCTGATCGAGCGCCTCTCGAACGGCGATCTCGACATGGCCATCCTCGCCCTGCCCGTCGCCGGCGATCATCTGATGTCGAAAAAACTCTTCACCGAAAATTTCGAACTCGCCGTCCCGAACAAGGACCCCCTCGCCAGCCGCACATCCGTAAGCCAACTGGACCTCGCCAACCGCTCAGTCATGCTTTTAGAAGACGGCCACTGCCTCCGCGACCAGGCCCTCGAAATCTGCACATTAGTGGGTGGGAGAGAAAACCAGGAATTCCGGGGGACGAGTTTGGAGACACTGCGGCAGATGGTGTCAGCAGGAATGGGCGTAACCATCATGCCGGAACTTGCCGTGCAACCCACGAGTGGAATAACGTATGTACCATTTGCAGATAATCCGGCACCATCCCGGACAATCGGGTTGACGTGGCGGAAGGATAGTGGGGAGGATGTGCGGGCTGAGAAAATTGGGGGGATCATTGCGGCGGAGGCAGAGTGACAAGTGGCATAGTAATCCCAACTCATCTACCATCGCATTACTTAACTAATAAATGCCATTCAACCAAAATATGCGATGACTCACCACTACACCAAATGCATATTCTTCGTTTAAAATACTAAATCATCAAACGTACAAATTCCGGAACTATCTTATCCTTATACCAGTAAATATTATTTTCTATTTTTGTGCAAAATCCCTTATTAATATTCCTAAGATCATTTTCTCTAGCTAACCTTTCAAAGGCAGATATGTTAAACGTGGCCTTTCCATATTCATTTTTTAAGATTTGAATAACAGATTTACGACTGATCTTAAGTCTTTCGACGTCACGCACAGCCATCTCTGCATTTGAACCAATCGCCCTATAGTGTACCGCTTGATCAGCTACTTTGGGATTATTTGTAGTCTTGGGAATTACATATACCCGAAACGCAAAAGCTGGATCGTTGTATATGTCATCGGAGACACTTCGACCGACTTCAAGACATTTTGCTTCAACATCACAAGGTACGGCGTTATGCCTATTAGACGCTTGAGCAATTGTAAGCTTATAGAATTGAATTGAAAAACTCAGTTCGTGCTGAACCGACCATAACACACCAAACTTCTTCTCAATGAAATTTGAAAAATTTAATGCACATGCCTGAACATACTGATGCAAGGAAGTTCCAATTGCGTCCCCTACACGGTGTTCAATCATATCGCGAATATCAGATATTAATTTTATATTCTCTTTGACCGCAGCCTCTAAGGGACAGTCCCCCCTACGTGTTAGCTCTTTTATATCCCACCAACGACCATTCTCATATATAGGCTCCACTTTTCTAGCGACATAGTGGGCTTGCAAAAGTTTTGTCCATGCGATTACAGCATGAACAAAAAACGACTCGGCTCTCGCAGAAATTATTGGATTGTTATAAAATGATACTGCACAAATAATTTGCTCAACTGCTTCATAAAGAAGTCTTTCTTTTCTAGAGGTATTTAGGCAATCAGAGAAAATCGTAGCCCTAATAACTCTCCCATATTTTCGCAAGAAATTCTCAGAAGCATCCTGACTAGATACACCCTCGACATCCTGGTAGCGTCCATGCCTTGAAATTGCATAACCTACTTCACGATGGTTAAGGCTCCTCAAAAAATGACTAAAAATAGAAGTGATATCCTGATCATTAAATTCAAAATGGGCCCTTAGCCCTCTCATTATTAGTACTTGGTCATTTGGTATTCTTTTTCCTTCTCTCGACATTCCCACTTTCCACTTCCTACAGCCCCTCTATTAGCTAATTATAACAAAAAAATGCCACCCTATCAAAGGTGGCATTTTCTTATTAACAAATACACTTTTTCTAACCTACCCCAACCGCCTCAACGCCAACCCCAGCTTCTCCACCAGCCCCACCAACTCCTCCCGCCGTGCGCGGTTTTCCGCAACCACGCTGTCCGGGGCCTTCGCGACGAACGCTTCATTGCCCAAGCGGCCGTCGATGGATTTGATTTCGCCTTCGTGCTTCGCGACCGTTTTTTCCAGACGCGCGCGTTCCTGGTCGATGTCGATGACGCCGGCGAGTGGCAGGTGGTAGGTGGCTTCGTCGATCACGGTCTGCACCGAGCCCTTGGGGGCTGGGCCATCCAGTTGGGTGATGGACTCGAGCCGTGCGAGGCGGGTCAGGATGGGCAGGGTGCGTTGCAGACGGGCTTTGGTCGCTTCGCCCGCGTCCTGCACCAGCACCGGCACCTTGGCGCCGGCGGGCACGTTCATTTCGGCCCGCACCGAGCGGATGTCGGTGATAAGCTTGATCAGCCAATCGACCTCGGCCACGGCCTGCTCATTCACAAGCCCGTCAAGGCCCGTGGGCCAGGCGCTGAGAATGAGATCGCTCGCCCGCGTCTCGGCCGTTGCATGCCAGAGTTCTTCGGTCACAAACGGCATGAACGGATGCAGCAGGGTCAGGATGCGGTCATAGACCCAGGCCGCCGTTTTCTGCGTCTCGGCCTTGGCGGCTTCATCGTCGCCCATCAGGATCGGCTTCGTGAGTTCCACATACCAGTCGCAGAACATGCCCCAGGTGAATTCGTAAACTTCCTTGGCCGCCACATCAAAGCGCAGGGTCGCCGTATCAAGCGCGGTGGTCACAGCCGCCGCCGTGCGCACGACTTCGGAAATGATCCACTGGTTCAGCACATGCGTGGCTGACGCCGGATCGAAATCACCAGCGTTCTGACAGCCGTTCATCTCCAGAAAACGTGCGGCATTCCAAAGCTTGGTGGCGAAATTGCGATATCCTTCCACCCGCTTTTCCGCAAGCCGGATATCGCGCCCCTGACTTTCAAGCGACGCCAGCGTAAACCGCAGCGCGTCCGCGCCATATTTATCGGCAAATTCCAGCGGGTCGATGACATTGCCCTTGGACTTCGACATTTTCTGCCCGTTTTCATCGCGCACCAGGGCGTGAATATAAACGGTTTTAAATGGCACCTCGCCCATGAAATGGAGGCCATCCATCATCATGCGCGCAACCCAGAAGAAAATGATATCGAACGCGGTCACCAGAACGCTGGTCGGATAATAACGCGCGAGTTCCGCCGTCTTTTCCGGCCACCCAAGCGTCCCAAACGGCCACAAAGCCGACGAGAACCAGGTGTCGAGCACGTCATTATCGCGGGTGAGCACCACGCCCGCCCCGGCTTGCGCCTGAGCCTCGGCTTCGCTGGTCGCCACATAAATGCTGCCGTCCGGCGCGTACCAGGCCGGGATCTGATGGCCCCACCACAGCTGCCGCGACACGCACCAAGGCTGGATATTGCGCATCCATTCAAAGAACGTGCGGTCCCAGTTTTTGGGCGCGAATTTGGTCGCTCCGCTCTCGACCGCCGCGATGGCGTCTTTTGCAAGCTCCGCCGCATTCACATACCACTGGTCGGTGAGCCAGGGCTCGATCACCACGCCCGAACGGTCGCCATAAGGCGCCACATGCCGACGCGGCTCGACCTTCTCCAACAGCCCGAGCGCGTCGAGATCGGCGACGATCGCCTTCCGCGCGTCATAGCGATTAAGGCCACGATAGGCTTCCGGGATTTCGGACTCATCCGCCGCCACCCCGTCAAGAATATGCGCGGCGTCATCCAGAATATTGATCTGGCGCAAGCCATGACGCTTGCCGACCTCGAAATCGTTGAAGTCATGGGCCGGGGTGATTTTCACCGCGCCCGAACCCTGTTCCGGGTCCGCATGCTCGTCAGCGACAATCGGAATAAGACGCCCAACCAAAGGCAGGCGCACGAATTTACCGATGATGTCTTTGTAGCGCTCATCCTCGGCATTCACCGCCACCGCGCTGTCACCCAGCATGGTTTCGGGGCGCGTGGTGGCCACGGTGATGAACCGCCCCTCCATGCCCTCGACCGGATAACGCAGATGCCAGAAATTACCGTCGATCTCGCGCTGTTCGACCTCAAGATCGGAAATGGCGGTCTTGAATTTCGGATCCCAGTTGACGAGCCGCTTGTCGCGGTAGATCAAACCCTGTTTATGCAGTTCCACAAACACCTTGATCACGGCTTTCGAAAAGCCCTCATCCATGGTGAAGCGTTCGCGTTTCCAGTCGCAGGACGCACCGAGACGCCGCATCTGACGGGTGATGGTGCCGCCTGATTCCGCCTTCCACTCCCACACGCGCTCAAGAAATTTGTCGCGGCCGAGGTCGTGGCGCTTGATGCCCTGCGCCTCCAGCTGGCGTTCAACCACCATCTGGGTGGCGATCCCGGCATGATCGGTGCCGGGCTGCCACAGCACATCCTTGCCGCGCAGACGTTCAAACCGGATCAGAATATCCTGAAGCGTGTGATCAAGGGCATGGCCGATATGCAGGCTGCCGGTGACGTTCGGCGGCGGCAGCACGATCGAAAAGGGTTCGGCATCCGGGCGCGTGCCGCTGTCGAACGCGCCGTTCGATTCCCAATGCTGGTACCATTTGCCTTCGATGGCCTTCGGATCGTAAGTTTTCTCAAGCATGCTCTGTCCCGCCTAAATTCAGGCGCGACAATAAACCGGGCGGGCATAAGAAGTAAACGCCGGGTTGCGACTTCAGGGCTTTTTCACACGTGCGAGCCGGGCAATTTCCCGCGCCACCGTGCGTTCGACGATATCTGGCAGGTTCTGATCGAGCCAGGACTTGAGCAACGGCTTGAGCATTTCGCGCACCATGCCCTCAAGAGTCTTGTCCGCCCCGGCATAACCCGCGACCAGCAGATCCGACAATTGACCGAAGGAGGCGCGCACGCTGTCGGCCGAGAAATCGCTCAGAATGGCTTCGGACTCATCGGTCGGGTCCACGGCATCGAAATCCTCCGCCGCCATCGCCGCGACAGGGCGCGGTTCCGGCCGGATCACCGGCTCGGGGGCCGGCACAGGCTCGGCGAAGTCATCTTCGAAATCATCATCAAGGCTGATTTCTTCCGCCACATCCGACACGACGGCCTCTGCGGGCTCCTCCCGAAAGACGTCCTCCTCGGGTTCTGGCTCCAATTCCGGCTCCGGCTCGGGTTCTTCCTCGAACACCTCGGTCAGTTCCAGAACCTCGTCGTCCCTGTCATAGACCTGAACCGGCTCGGAAGCGGCCGCACGTGGCGGCGCGGCAAACTCGGCACGCGGAGGACTCGCCGATTCCGGCTCGTTTTCCTCGGAGATGATGCGACGAATCGAGGCAAGAATTTCCTCCATCGTCGGTTCGTCTTGCTCTCTTTTCGCACTCATGCCTTGACCATGCACCTTGATCTCGTCCCGGATTCCGTCTGATACCGCCCTAAAGCAGATCACCGGCGGGCCGGTTACACTCATCCCGCCGAGACTATCAGCATATGGTGCTCGAATTTAGTAAAAAATTCCTATCCAACCGGACAGTTACCGAAACTCTCTGGATATTCGCTTATTCCGGGATGTCCCAGCCCCAGATCTTGCCGCTGACCCGGTCATAGTTCTTTTTCGGGTTATAGCGCTCCCCGGCCACATTCAGGTCTTCGGCGGTCATCTGGCCGATTGCGGCCAGCAGCGAATAGGCAGCAACCTGTTCGTCGCGCTTGTCGCCCACAAGCAGAACCCGGGAATCAAGCAGCTCCTGCTCGGCATTCAGCACATCAAGCACCGTGCGCGAGCCCACTTCGGCTTCCTGCTTGACGCCTTCAAGGGCGATTTCGTTAGCCCGGACCTGGGATTCGTCCGATTTCACCCGATCGCTGGCCGCCCGCATATTCTGCCAGGCATTGCGCACCGCTTCGGACACCTGACGTTCCACATCGATGATCTGCAAGCGGCGCTGGCTGTTGATCTGCCGCGCCTGCCGTACCTGCGACGAGGCCACCCCGGCCTCATAAAGCGGTATCCGCAATTCCGCCGTCACCTGCTTCTGGTTGGCTTCGCGGCTGAACAGCGAATTATCCCAGCCACGGCTATATTCGGCGCGCAGATTGATCTTCGGCAACATGCTGCCCTTCGCCGCACCCACAGCATAGGACGACGCCTGTTCCGCATAGCGTGCGCTGTTCAGCACCGGATTGCTCGCAAGCCCGACCTCATAGGCGGCATCTTCGTTTTCGGGCAGCGCCGGCAAGCCGGCGGGCGCCTCAAGCGTGCCCGGCGCCTGACCGACGACTCGCTTATAAAACGCGCGACTCGCACTCAGATTGGCTTCGGCGCGGGTGCGGTCAGACAGGGCCCGCGACAAACGAGCCTCGGACTGGGCCACATCGGTCCGGGTGATTTCACCAACCCGGAAGCGATCCTGCGACGCATCAAGCTGGCGCTGCAACACTTGCACGTTGCTGCGATTGAGGTCGAGAATCGCTTCGTCCCGTTTGACATTCATAAAGGACGTCACGGCATCAAGAAGCATGCTTTGTTCGGCATTGCGCAGGTCTTCGCGTCCGGCCAGCACTTCATGTTCGGCCTTTTTGACGCTGTTGACGGTCGAAAAGCCCGAGAACACCGGCTGCACCAGGGCAACGCTCGCGTTTTTCGACGTAAACTTTCCGTCAGTTGTATAGGTCTGATTGCCCGTCGAGGAGGTTAGCGACGTCTGGTTCACGTCGGCCCGTCCGATGGCTCCCGAAGCCTCGACCGTCGGGCGATACCCGCCGCGCGCCTGCGCCACATTCTCGTCAATGGCCCGCAACTGGGCCCGCGACGCCTCAAGCGACGGGTTGTTGGCATAAGCCGCCGCCAGCGTTTCCTGAAGTGTTTCAGCCTGCACCGCGCCGGCTGCAGCCAAAGGTCCCCCGAGACAAACCGCAACCACTGCAATCAACGGAAACCGCATTACTCTATCCCCCTTGGCTCACTCAACGACTGCGCAACACTCAGAATCTGACGATTTGAAGCCCGAATGCCGTGAAAACAGGATCAGTTAAAACGTGAAGCTTTTCGGCTTGGCAAATCCCGGCAGCGGCGCCACCGACGCATCGAACAGCTCCCGGCGGCCAACGATCCCCTGATCCTTTTGATACAACACCGCCTTGCCGACCCCGCCCAGACGCTCGACGCCCACAAGACGCCCGCCATCGGCCAGCTGATCAAGCAGTGCCTGCGGCACCTCATCGACCTGACCATTGAGGACGATCACCTGATAGGGCCCATGTCCGGCGCACCCGTCAACCAGGGCTCCCTTGACCACCTCGGCATTGGCCAGACCGCTTTCGGCCAGAAGTGCCGTGGCCCGGGCCGCCAGATCGCCGTCTTCTTCCAAAGCCACAACCGACCCCGCAAGCGCCGCAAGAACCGCCGCCGAATAGCCACTGCCCGAGCCCACATCAAGCACCACATCGCCTGCGCCGGGCAAAGCCGCCTGCAGCAAACGGGCGAAAACCCTTGGTTCCATCAGATAACGGCCGGGAGCGATCTCAATGCTTTCATCCACATAGGCGACGCCGCGCAGGGCTGCTGGCACGTAGACTTCACGCGCGGTGTGGCGAAAAGCCTCCAGAACATGGGGATCGCTCACCTGGTTCGGCTTGATTTGCCCTTCGATCATATGGTCACGGGCGATGGCATAATTCGTCATGATCTTAATCCAGCCTTAGATCGCCCGTTTAGAGCGACAGAAAAGGAATGCACGCGCGTTTATAATGGAGGGCGGGCCCCTTGACAATGTTACGATCTCGGCCCGAACGATTTGGTTCGCCACAGGATGAGCAACTTCCGTCAATGTTCCGTTGCACCCGTCCGGAGGCAATGCTATATCGACCTCCAGATCGAACCGGCCAGCAATGGTCGGTTCAGCTGAGGCACCGTGGCGGAATGGTTACGTAGCGGACTGCAAATCCGCGTATCCCGGTTCGATTCCGGGCGGTGCCTCCAAAATTTCGTTGTGGCAGAGTATTTTAAAGAAAATGTCATCTATCGCCGAAAGGCTCTTGGCATTCTGAAATTCTCTCTGCTATAAGGAGCGCGTTCGCCGGACAGGACAATGTTACAGTCCTCAGGGTGGAAAAAGTTTCGGACGCACAACAGTTTGTTTGTGCTCCATTCCTCGGTAGCTCAGTTGGTAGAGCAATCGGCTGTTAACCGATCGGTCGCTGGTTCGAGTCCGGCCCGAGGAGCCAAATAGGCCCCAGTTCGCGTAAGCGGGCTGGGGCTTTTTGCTGTCCCAAGCCGGGACCTTCGGCGACCTCGGCCTTGCTGACCCGATCACAAAGACCTGAATCAGTTTGCCGCTCGGCCGGGCTTCCATTACTATGAAGCCTCAGTAATACAATCAGTAGCAACGCGTTAACTGTCTGAACACATCCATCCGGCCACGATTCGTAAAGGGCGCGGCATGTCGGTTGTTCGATTCCCAGTACGGTTGCGGACCCTGCGTTCAGTCCCCCGGATATTGCACTGGCAGCCTCGGCTGGCTGCCTAAGTCATATCGTCATACCTCGGGTCGCATAACAGCAATTCAACCAGGAGATTGTCATGGCGGAGCTTGTGGTCATCGGGTTCGACGATTCCGAAGAAGCTGATCGCGTCCTGACCGAACTGAACCGGCTGCAAAAGGAATATCTGGTCGACCTGAAGGACGCCGTCATCGCCATCCGCAAGGGCGATGGCAAGGTCCATCTCAAACAAAGCGTCAGCACCATCGGCATCGGCGCCGCCTCGGGCGGCCTGTCCGGGGTGTTCTGGGGCATGCTGGTTGGACTTTTGTTCCTCAATCCGCTGGCTGGACTGGCCATCGGCGGGGTCATCGGATCGGGCGCCGGAGCCTTGGCCGGGGCGCTATCCGACTATGGCATCGACGACCATTTCATTCATTCGCTCGCCGACACGCTCAAGCCTGACAGTTCGGCGCTCTTTCTCCTCGTGCGCAAGGCGCAGCCGGAAAAAGTATTGGAAGATCTCGCCCAATTCAAAGGGCATGTGCTGCGCTCCTCGCTGTCGCCGGAGCAGGAAAAGCGCCTTGAGGACGCCTTATCCGGAAAAACCACCCATCCCTAACAGATCTTCAGCGATGCTTGAAAAGCCTGCGGATGACAAAAATGGCGGCAACCCCCACCACCGCCACAACAAAGGCCAGGATAGGCCAATCCACACGATCCAGCGCCTTGCCAAAAATCTGTTGCAGCCCATGGCCGAACATATAGCCAAGGCTCGTGAACAGCACGCCCCAGACACTGGCCGCGATCAAATTGAGCAGGACAAATGTACGGACGGGAATGGTGGTCGCGCCAATCGCGAACGGACTGATGGTGCGCAGACCATAAATAAACCGAAAGGCCAGAATAAACCCGGTGGGATGCCGTTCAAGCGCAGCAAGGGCTTTGCCGAACGCCGGTTTCGCCGCGATTTTCTGCACGAAGGCATGAGAGCGAAAATGCCGCCCGATGGCAAAAAAAATCTGATCGGCAACGAATGATCCCGCCGCTGCCGCCACCATCGCCCCTTCGAAAGAAATGAGCTTCTGATGCGCGAGAATACCGCCCGACACCACGACGGTTTCGCCTTCAACCCCCGCACCGATAAACAACGCCAACAGCCCATAGCGGGCCAGAATCATTTCAATCGTCATCGCCGCAACATTACATGCTCACCTGCCCGCCTTATCTCTGCATCTGCATGATCTTATCCATGGGCATCAGATTATGCGAGAGATGCGTCATGATCCAGAGCGAGCCGACAATGACAACAAAGACAATCAGCACGCCGAAGGCAAGCGCCATGACATTGTTGGTGCTGTCAGGGCCGGTGGTCACATGCAGGAAGAACACCAGATGCACGCCCATCTGAGCAATGGCGATCACAATGAGCGCCACCGGAATGCCCGGCTCCCAGACAAGATCGGAGCCGGTCAGATAAAAAGCCCCGACCGTCAGCACCACCGCGAAAAAAAGGCCGAGCACATAGCCGCGTATGCCCTCGGCAACGCCACTGCCATCGGGCGTCTCGTCGCCCGGGGCGATATCGTGGAAATCAGAATGTGCCTGCGGATCGCTCACCATCACACGGCTCCCATCAGATAAACAATTGTGAACAGCGCCACCCAGATGATATCGAGCGCATGCCAGAACAACGAAAAGCACAGCAAGCGCCGCAGGATATTCGGGCGAAACCCCTTGGCCCAGACCTGCGCCATCATGGTCCCGAGCCATAACAAGCCCGCAGTCACATGCAAGCCATGCAGCCCCACAAGCGCAAAGAACGAACTGAGAAACGCGCTCCGCGAAGGCCCCGCCCCCTGGCTGATAAGAAGGGCGAATTCCTGCACCTCAAGCACCACAAAGACAAGCCCGAGAAGGCCGGTCACCAGCAGCGAAATCTGCGTCCAAAGATGATTGCGCACCGACGCGGCGACCATGGCCATGCCGCAGGCAAAACTCGATAGCAGCAAACAGCCGGTTTCAATGGCCACATTCGTAAGATCGAACAACCCATAGGGAGATGGCCCCCCGGCGGTTTCCGTCCGCAGCACCGCAAAGGCGGCAAAGAAGGCCGAAAACAGAATAATGTCGCTGAGCAGATAAACCCAGAACCCATATCCCGTGATGATGCGCCGCGAGGCCGGACCGCCGAAACCATGGCCGGTTGCTTCGCCATGACCTAGACCATGATGGCCCAGTCGGTTCGGGTCGTCCCAGGCGGGGGACAGGGCTGTCTGTGGCGGGTTCATACCGGTTTGCTCATCTGTGGGAGGACAGCGGCACGGGCCGCACGACGGGCCCGATCGACACGGGCAACCTCACTGGCCGGGATCTCATATTCTTCCACGTCGCGCCAGGCGAACACCACAAAGGTGATAAACGCCCCAAGCAACCCAAGCCCCACCAGCCACCAGATATGCCAGATCATGGCAAAGCCCGTGACCGTGGCGAAAAAGGCGGTGATGATTCCGGTCGGGCTGTTGCGCGGCATCTCGATGTCTTTATAGTCCGGCTCATCGACCATGGTCTGCTCCTCGATCGCGCGCTGTTTGATGCCCCAATAGGCTTCTTCCCCCGTCACATCGGGCAGAACGGCGAAATTGAACGATGGCGGCGGCGACGCCGTGGCCCATTCAAGCGATCGGCCATCCCAGGGGTCACCAATAATATCGCGCCGCTGATCCCTCGTGCGGATCGACACCACAAGCTGCGCCGCCTGAAACACGATCCCAAGCAGAATGACCCCCGACCCGACCAAAGCCACCAGCATCGGCGGATGCCAGGCCGCCACATCATAATGCTGCATGCGCCGCGTCATACCCAGAAGACCGACCCAGTAAAGCGGCATGAAGGCCAGATAAAACCCAATGAACCAGCACCAGAACGCCGCCTTGCCCAAACGCTCATCCAGCGTGAACCCAAAGGCCTTGGGGAACCAGTAGCTATAGCCCGCAAAAATGCCGAACACGACGCCGCCGATGATGACATTATGGAAATGGGCGACCAGAAACAGGCTGTTGTGCACCACGAAATCCACCGGCGGCAAAGCCAGCATGACGCCCGTCATGCCGCCGATGACAAAGGTGATCATGAAGCCAAGCGCCCACAGCATCGACGAATGAAACCGGATGCGCCCGCCATACATGGTGAACAGCCAGTTGAAGACCTTCACCCCCGTCGGCACCGCGATAATCATCGAGGCGATGCCGAACACCGCATTGACATTGCCCCCGGCGCCCATAGTGAAGAAATGATGCACCCAGACCAGAAAGGACAGCAGGCAGATCGCCAGGGTCGCGAGCACCATGGAGCGATAACCAAACAGCGGCTTGTGGGAAAAGGTCGACACCACCTCCGAAAAAATCCCGAACGCCGGCAGGACCAGAATATAAACCTCAGGATGCCCCCAGATCCAAATGAGGTTGATGAACATCATCAGATTGCCGCCACCTTCATTGGTGAAGAAGTGGAAATCGAGATAACGATCCAGCAACAACATGCCAAAGGTCGCGGTCAGCACCGGAAAAGCCGCAATGATCAACAGATTGGTGGCAAGCGAGGTCCAGCAGAAAATCGGCATGCGCAGATAACTCATGCCTGGCGCGCGCATTTTCAGAATCGTCGTCAACAGATTGACCGCGCCAAGTAACGTGCCAACCCCCGCGATCTGCAGCGCCCATAAATAATAATCGACGCCCACACCTGGCGAATAGGCAAGCTCGGAAAGCGGCGGATATGCGAGCCATCCGGTGCGGGCGAATTCCCCCAGCACCAGCGACAGATTGATTAGAAGCGCCCCCGACGCCGTCAGCCAGAAGCTGACCGAATTCATGGTCGGAAAGGCCACGTCGCGCACCCCAAGCTGCAAGGGCACAACGAAATTCATCAACCCCACCACAAAGGGCATGGCCACGAAGAAAATCATGATCGTGCCATGGGCGGAGAAAATCTGATTGTAATGTTCCGGCGTTAGATAGCCCGCGCCGTGAAACGCCATCGCCTGCTGGGCGCGCATCATGATCGCGTCGATGAACCCGCGCAGCAGCATCACGCCCCCAAGCACGCAATACATCACCCCGATACGCTTGTGATCGACCGAGGTGATCCATTCCCGCCACAGATAGGGGACATAGCCCTTGGCCCACACCCAGACCAGCACGCCGAGCAGCACCAGTCCGATCAAGGCCGCGGACAGCAACGGAATCGGTTGATCGAATGGTATGTCATCCCAGCCAAGCTTACCGAACATTCTCATTTCTCCGCTGGCCGGGCTCCCAAAGCGCCCGGTTGCCATTTCGGCCCCGGGCCCGGAGCCAGCTTTTTCGTGACGATGTCATCGAACAAATCGGGTGATACGGAGTGATAGGTGAAGGGCTTCACCTCCTCACTTTGCTGAACCAGCAATTGATATTCCGCAGCATCCAGCGCCCGGCCCGTGCCGCGCGCCTTATCGACCCAGTCCGTGAACTGTTCATAGGACACCGAATGCACCTTGAACTTCATTCCGGCAAAGCCGTCGCCGCTGAAATTGGTCGACAAGCCGTGATATTCGCCGGGCTTGTCGGCCTGCAGATACAACTGCGTGCGCATGCCCGGCATGGCATAAATCATGGAGCCGAGCTGCGGCACGAAAAAGGAATTCATCACGTTCGATGCCGTCAGGGAAAAATGAACCGGCACGCCCTCCGGAATGACCAGCTCATTGACACTGGCGACGCCCTGATCCGGATAGATGAACAGCCATTTCCAATCGAGCGCCACCACCCGCACATCCAGCGGCTCCTCATGGGACGGCAGCGGCGTCATCGGGTCAAGATCATGGGAGCTGACCCAGGCGATACCACCCAGAAACATGATGGTCAGAATGGGAATAGACCAGACGACAAACTCGACACGCCCCGAATAGGCCCACTCCGGCAGATAGCGCGCCTTGGTATTCGAAGCGCGATACCACCAGGCAAACCACAGCGTCATGATGATGACCGGAATGATGATCACCAGCATGATCTCAACCGAGTTGATCATCAGCTTCAGTTCATTGTGACCAATGGGCCCCTGCGGATCAATGAGCCCACCGCGCTCACAGCCCCCGAGCAGCAAAACGGACGACGCCACAGAGCAAACCCGCGCCCATCCCTTGGTGGCACGCATCCGGCGCAGATGCTGAGGCTCCGATGTCCGTATCACTGATGTCCGTATCACTGGGGGCAACTCCCGTTGACCGATCGATGATAACGCGGTGTCCACTCGGAAAGTCACAAACGGGACATGGTTCGACCCTGCCCCAAATCTCGAAATAAATGCTTTAACCGGCCCCCATCCCTGCAACGATGGTCAGCCTATACGCGGATTGATCTACAATCAGGCGATCGCATACGGTTTTTGAAACATCCGATGTCTAAAGTTCCAAGACGTCCCGCTGATTATTCTGGCTGATTATTCTGACTGGGTATTCTGGCTGGGTATTCTGGCTGGATTATGCAAACCGGGGCCTATTCAGGCCCACGCAGCGAAACACGTACTTGACGCTGCGGAACAGAAGTCTCTGGTAGCAAATTCGCAAATGATGAACAGCTAGTTACAATAGATGATCCGGCGACCATGTCTAGCACGAAGTTCCCGCGCAATCCTCTGAAATAGGATCTATTCCGGTCCATTCTCAAAGGCAAGTGCGACCCTGAAAATTTTCATCTATATCGAATTAATTCACCATCCTCCAAATTAACCAGAATGAATGCTCTCCCGCCGAGCACAGATTTAATTTGGCAAAATGCATTCAGCATTATAACATTTTCGCGGAAACACTCAGGGAGCCCCGCATGTCCTTGCCAAAATCCAAAGTCGCCGCCGTCCAGACCGCGCCTGTGTTCCTCGACCCGACGGCCACCACCGACAAGGCCTGCGCCCTCATCCGCGAGGCAGCCCAGAACGGCGCGACCCTCGTCGCCTTCCCCGAGGTCTTTATCGCCGGCTACCCCTATTGGAACTGGCTGGTCACCCCGATCGAAGGCAGCGCCTGGTTCGAACGGCTTTATAAAAGCAGCATCTCCATGAATGGCCCCGAGGTCGAAGCGCTCTGCGCCACCGCCCGCGAAACCAACTGCACGGTGGTGATCGGCTGCAACGAACGCGGCGGCCCCGGCGTCGGCACCATCTACAACACCAATCTCATCATCTCGGACAAGGGCGAGCTGATCGGCCGCCACCGCAAGCTCGTGCCGACCTGGGCTGAAAAACTGACCTGGGCTTACGGCGACGGATCAAGCCTCAAGGTCTATGACACCAGCGTCGGCCCGCTCGGAACCCTCGCCTGCGGGGAGAACACCAACACCCTCGCCCGCTTCGCCCTGTTGTCCCAGGGGGAACTTGTGCATGTGGCGAATTACATCGCCCTCCCCGTGGCCCCCGAAAGCTACAACATGGCCGAGGCGATCCGCATCCGCGCCGCCGCCCATTCGTTTGAAGGCAAGCTCTTTACCCTGGTCTCCTGCTCGACCATATCCGAACAGATCATTGTCGAAATGGAACGCATCAACCCCAAGTCGCGGGAGCTTCTGAGCCGCAAAAGCAGCGCCTTTTCCGGCATCATCGGCCCGGACGGCAGCGCCATCGGCAGTCCGCTCATCGACGACGAAGGCATCGTTTACGCCGACATCGACCTCAACAATTGCATCCAGCCGAAACAGATGCATGACATCACCGGCAGCTACAACCGCTTCGATATTTTCAACCTGACCGTAAACCGAGCCAGCCTGAGCCCCACCAGCTTCACGGATCACACAGTCCCATCAGGCGGGGATGACCCATTATGAGCAACAGCTACCGTACCGAACATGCGAGTGACAGCATGCGTGGCCGCTCCCGCGTGACCGACACCCCGGACCTTCACGCTTATTACCGGGAGCTTGAAGCAGTCTCGGCCACCGCCTTCTGGAAACGCGCCAACGAGATCGAGCCCTGGGAACCCATCACCCGCTACAGCCCGACGCTCTGGCGCTATGACGACCTGCGCCCGCTGGTGCTGCGCTCGGCCGAACTTGTGCGGCCCGAAGAAGCCGGGCGCCGCGTGGTCGTGCTGATCAATGATTCCGATGCCGGACGTCAGCATACAGCAGCGGTCGGCTGGCTGTTCAGCGGCCTCCAGATTATGAAACCCGGGGAGATCACCCCGGCGCACCGTCACACCGCCTCGGCCCATCGCTTCATCATGGAAGGCGGCGGCGCCTATACCGTGGTCGACGGTCATGAAATCACTCTTGAAGGCAATGATTACGTGCTGACGCCGAACGGCTGCTGGCACGATCACGGCGTCTTCGCCGACGGCCAGATTTCAATCTGGCAGGACGGCCTCGATATCCCGCTGATGAACGCCCTCGAAACCAATTTCTACGCGGTCTATCCCGAAGAGCGTCAGACCCCGCTGCATGCCCGCGACGACTCCCCCCTCAGCTATGGCGCGGGCGGCATGCTGCCAGCCTATGGCCCGGCCTGGGACAAACCCTATTCGCCGTTGCAGGTCTATCGCTGGGCGACCACCCGCGACGCGCTTTATAATCTCGCGAAGGTCAGCGACGGCTGCCCCTTTGACGGCCATATCATGCGCTACTCGAACCCGGTGACCGGCGGCTGGGCGCTCAAGACACTGGGCGCGCATATGCAGATGCTGAAACCGGGATTACACACCCGCGCCCACCGCCACACCGGCAATGTGGTCTATAACGTGGCCGAGGGCGAAGGCTATTCCATCATCGGCGGCCAGCGCATCGACTGGAAAAAACATGACATCTTCTGCGTCCCCGCCTGGACCTGGCATGAACATGTGAACACCCATAAAGGCGAACAGGCCTTCCTGTTTTCCTTCAATGATTTTCCCGTCATGGAAGCGCTCGGGCTTTACATGACGGAAGCCTATGACAGCAACAGCGGATATCAGAGCAACAACGGCTCAGGGAGTTAACAGATGCGTTTTGTCACCTATAGAAACAATCAGGACGCCGCCCGGCTTGGCATGGTCGAAGATGGCCTTGTGATCGATGTTGCCCGCTTTGGCGCGGCGGCGGGCGTCACCCTGCCCGACAGCATGCTCGGCTTCATCGACCTCGGCCCCACGGCTATCGAGTTCCTGAAGGATCTCTATATCAACCGCAATGCGGCCTGGCTGATCGGGACGTCCATGCCGCTTGGCAATGTCACCCTGCTCGCCCCCATTCCGCGCCCGCGCAAGAATATCTTCGGCATCGGCCTCAACTACACCGATCACATCGCGGAGTCCGCCAAAAGCCTCGACACCTCGGCCGAGCTGCCGAAGCAGCCGGTAATTTTCTCCAAACCGCCGACCGCCGTCATCTCCGGCAGCGACCCCATCCGCCACAACAAGGCCATGACCCAGCAGCTCGACTGGGAAACCGAACTTGCGGTTGTGATCGGCAAAACCGCCCGCAATGTCAGCAAGGACGACGCGCTCGATTACGTGTTCGGCTATACCATCATCAATGACATCAGCGCCCGCGACTGTCGCCGCAGCGGCCAGTGGATCGTCTCGAAAGGTCAGGACAGCTTCGCCCCCATGGGCCCGGCCATCGTCACCACGGACGACATCCCCGATCCCCACGACCTGATGATCACCACCCGCGTCAATGGCGTCGAAAAACAGCATTGCAGCACCAGCTTCATGTTGTTCAAGGTCCATGACCTGATCGCCGACATCAGCGCCGTGATGACGCTTGAACCCGGCGACATCATCGCCACCGGCACCCCCGCGGGCGTCGGCGCCGGACGCACGCCGCAGGAATTCATGTGGCCGGGCGATGTTCTTGAATCGGAGATCCATGGCATCGGCACGCTCCGCAATCCCATTGTCGCTGTCTGACGGATCACAGTCATGTCAAAATTCCACTACCGCATCGGCCAGATCGTCCCCAGTTCCAACGTCACCATGGAGACGGAAATTCCCGCCATGCTGCGCGCCCGGGAACAGATCCTGCCCGAACGTTTCACCTTTCACTCAAGCCGCATGCGCATGAAAAAGGTGACCGCCGAAGAACTCGCCGCCATGGACGCCGATTCCGACCGCTGCGCGCTTGAGTTGTCGGACGCCCGCGTCGACGTGCTCGGCTATGCCTGCCTCGTCGCCATCATGAGCATGGGCAAGGGCTATCACCGCGCGTCCGAGACCCGCCTCCATGGCCGCACGGTGGAAAACAACGCCCCCGCCCCGGTGGTCACCAGCGCCGGCGCACTGGTCGACGGCCTCCATGTGCTCGGCGCGAAAAAGGTGGCGATCGTTGCCCCCTATATGCGCCCGCTGACCCAGATGGTCGCCGATTACATCGACCACGAAGGCATCAAGGTGCAGGACTGGCTGGCCCTCGAAATCCCCGACAATCTCGAAGTGGCAGCCCAAGACCCGCAAAATCTCCTGAGCCATTACAAGAAACTCGACCTCACCGGCATTAATGCGCTGGTGCTGTCGGCCTGCGTACAGATGCCGTCACTCGCCTCGATCCAAAAGGTCGAAGACGAACTCGGCCTGCCCGTGGTCTCGGCCGCGGTCTGCACCACCTATCAGATGCTCAAGAAACTTGACCTCGAAGCACGGGTACCAAACGCCGGAGCCCTGTTGTCCGGTCGCTACTGACATGACCGCCGCCGCCCGACCGCTCCGCAAAGGCATCCAGTCCATCGAGATCGGCTATTCCATCCTGGCCGTGCTGATGCAATCGGCACGGCCCCTGCCGCTCAAGACGATCTCGCAGCAAAGCGGTCTCTCCCCCAGCAAGGCGCATTCCTATCTCGTCACCTTCTGCGCTCTTGAAATGGTGGTGCAGCATCAGGACAGCGGCTCTTACGCGCTCGGTCCGGCGGCGCTCAGGCTCGGGCTCGGCTATCTCGATCAGTTCGATCTGTTCACAGCCACCCGTCCGGCCATGAGCACACTTGCCGAAGATATCGGCGCCACCATTTTTCTCGGCGTCTGGGGCAATCGCGGGCCGACCATCGTCTATCGCGTCGACGGCCCGTTCAGTCAGGCGCTGTTCGATCTTCGCGTCGGCAGCGTGCTGCCGCTGCTGCGTTCGGCGGTTGGCCGCAATCTCGCGGCCCATCTGCCGTCCAACATCGTCA
Organism: Govania unica; assembly: GCF_027920805.1. Lineage (GTDB taxonomy): Bacteria > Pseudomonadota > Alphaproteobacteria > Sphingomonadales > Govanellaceae > Govanella > Govanella unica. Next base: position 1,026,296 of record NZ_JANWOI010000001.1, on the reverse strand, counting down.
AACCCTTCATCACCGCCGAACTCGATCAACTGCGCCCGACCGCCGAGGCGGAGGACAGCATCGACAACCCGCAGACCCTTGGCACAGTCGACCGCATGCTGGACGCCGTCAGGAAAGACGGCATCAGCCGCTGCCGGGGCGGCCTCATGTCGGATTTCACCGCCCTTTCGGTGCCGATCTTCGATTTTTCCGGCGGCATCCATGGCGCGCTCACGGTCATGGGACGGCTCAATCATTTCGATGACAGCCTCGACGGCCGACCCGCCACCCTCCTCAAAGCAACCTGCCAAAGCATTTCAAGCTCTTGCGGCTACAGCCAAGCCAATCCGGCCTGACACCCGGATCCAAAACCTGTTCCTGAAAAGCCACAGCTGTGTTCAAATGATAACAAATATAAAATTAAATCCTTTTACACATGCAATTTGAGCTAAAATGCTCCTCATTCCATCTAAGGAATTAAGAATAAAAAGGTCACAGCCCTAACCAGTGAGGAACACCATGCGAGCTCATCATTCCTGCCTTCTGTCCGTTATTTTAGCCTCCACCAGCCTCACCGCGCCACTGGCCGCATATGCCGCCAGCGACGAGCCCTTCAAGATCGAAGAGATCATCGTCACCGCCACCAAGCGCGAAGAAACCCTGCAAACCGTCCCCGTCACGGTGCAGGCTTTCACCGGCAATCTCTTGAATACGCTCGGTGCCCAGGACCTCACCCAGGTTGCCGGCAAAATCCCCGGCTTCGCGTTTCAGGATCAGGGACCGGGCGACCGCAAATTCGTCATCCGTGGTGTCAATTCGCGCGGTGAAGCCACCACCGGCGTCTATTTCGGCGAAGCCATCATCACCGGCAGCAACAAGCAGGACGGCGGTGGCCGTCAGGCTGATATCGAACTGCATGACCTTGCCCGCATCGAAATCCTGAAGGGCCCGCAAGGCACGCTCTTTGGCGCAAGTTCCATGTCCGGCACCGTGCGCTATATCCCGAACGATCCGGACCTTCAGACCCTGAGCGGCCGCGCCGAGGTCGAGGCGCTGACCATCCATCGCGGCGGCCAGGGCTATCGCGCCAACGGCGCGATCAATCTGCCGATCGTCGAGGACAAACTCGCCGTGCGCGGCGTCGCCTGGATGACCCGGGACGACGGCTTCGTCGACAATGTCCGGCTTGGCCTCAATGACATCAACAGCAACCACACCACCGGCGGCCGTCTGATGATCAAAGGCCAGCTGACCGACAATTTCAGCCTGACCGGCATGGCCGTTTATCAGAAACGCAAATCGGGCGGCTCCTCGCGCGTCAATCTCGGCGAACTGCAACCGGCCTATGAACAGATCCTGATCAATTCCGGTCCGGGCTTCGCGCCGCTGCCGGTCAGGGGCAACTACAGCAATCAGGATTTCACCGTCAACAATTGGGACGAAGATCTTCAGATCTATAGCGCGGTTGCCAAATATGATGCGGGCTTCGGCAGCTTCCTCGCCACCACAAATTATTTCAAACGCGATATCGACTATCGCTTTGACTCGACCCCGATCGTGCTCGCGCTCGGTGCCCCGGCCACTTCCATATACGGCACGCCCGCCGCGGCGCTCACCTTTCAGCCGCAAACCCGCGATGTCTGGTCGAACGAAGTGCGCTTCTCCTCAAGTTTCGATGGCCCCTTGCAACTGGTAGCCGGCGGCTTCCTGTCGCGCGAAAAATCGAATTTTGAAGTAGAAGTGCTCGGCGTCGGCGCGAACGGTCTGCCCGTTGGTCCCTGGGATCCACACACCGACTTCTATATTGGCCCGAAAGGTGCCGCCGTGTTCGGTCGTGCCAAACATGACAGCCTCAATCAGGAAGCGGTGTTCGGCGAACTGAACTTCAGCGCCACCGACAAATTGACCCTGACCGTCGGCGCTCGCTATTTCCAATACAAACTGACCTCGGACGCCGTGGAGACGAAACCATTTGTCGGTTTCCCGCCGAACAACAACCCTGCTTTCTCGGTCGCAACCAAGCACCACAAGACCACCTTCCGCTTCAATGCCTCCTACAAGGCAACGGATGACCTGATGATCTACGCCACGGCGGCTCAGGGCTTCCGTATCGGCGGCACCAATGACAACGCCATCAACCCGGCCAGTGTCAACGTGCCCGCAAGCTTTGGCCCCGACAACCTGTGGAGCTATGAACTCGGCTGGAAATCACGCATGGCCGATGATCGCATCACCTTCAACGGCGCCTTCTATGCGATCCGTTGGCGCGATATTCAGGTCGGCGACTTCAACCCCTCCTCACCGTTCCCGTTCGTGCAGAATGCGGGCAAGGCATCGGTCGATGGCGCTGAAGTTGAAGTGAGCGTGCGCCCTATCCGTGGTCTCGATATCAGCTTCGGCGGGTCGTGGCAGAGTGCACGCCTGACCCAGGATTTCCCTGGGGGTTCTATCCTCGGCTTGTCCGGCGACAGAGTTCCGAACGTCCCGAAAGTGCAGTTCGGCAGTGGCATCGAATATAGCTGGGGTCTGACTGACGCTCTCACCGCATCGGTCCGCGGCGACCTCACCTATCGCGGTGCAACCGATACGCTGTTCCGCACCGAAGATGCGTATAACGTGCATCTCCCAAGCTATACGCTCATCGATCTGCAAGCGAGCATCGCAGCCGGACATTGGCAGGTCACCGCCTATGTCAAAAACCTGACGGACAAGCTCGCGCTTTATGACGCGATCAATTCGGTTCAGGATCCGCTCGCATATTTCGTTGCCCGGCCACGCACATTCGGTGTCCGCGCCGCCGTCAATTTCTAATCTTTCCTGATCTTTTCTAAGCAGAAAACCGGCCATGGTGATGGCCGGTTTTTTTGTCTCCCGAGATCGCGCCGGAGACGAACCGCCACAAAAACGCCTGTCTTTATTGACCGTTTCCAAGTCGATTACATGGAAAGATACGAGGAAATGCCCGGTATACTTGCTTTTTCTACTTGCTTCCGGCATTGAAGCGTGATTCTCTAATTATGGGATCACTTTAAAGGGACATCCTGTTATGGCGACCAAAACTGCTTCCAAACCTACTGCAAAAGCAAAGGCCGCTCCGAAGGCAGCCAAGGCGGCTGCTCCGGCCAAAGCCAAAGCTGCTCCGAAAGCTGCCGCCAAAGCTGTTGCCCCGAAGGCCGCGGCCAAGGCTGCACCTAAGGCCGTTGCAAAAGCTGCTCCAAAAGCGACTGTAAAAGCTGCTCCTAAGGTTGCGGCAAAAGCCAAAGCTGCTCCAAAGGTTGCCGCCAAAGCAAAAGCCGCTCCGAAAGCTGTTGCCAAAGCTGCTCCGAAAGCCAAAGCTGCTCCAAAGGCTGCTGCCAAAACCGTGAAGGCCGCCGCCCCCAAGGCGAACGCGACCGCCGTCACGCTGAAGCAGATCGGCGTTGTTCTTGCCGAAACGCATGGCCTCGCCAAAAAGCAGACCGAAATGCTTTTGAACGACATGATTGATCACTTTGTCAAAAACCTGAAAAAAGGCCTGCGCATCCGCATCAGCGGCCTTGGCGTCCTTCAGGTTCGCAAGCGTGCCGCACGTATGGGCCGCAACCCTGCCACGGGCGAACAGATCAAGATCAAAGCCAGCAAGAAAATCGCTTTCCGTGCCGCCAAGGAACTGAAAGAAGCGATCTGATCGCAGGCTCTGCGTACAGTCTTTGCATGTAGTTACCAAAATAATTTGCCAAGTGACACGGGGACAGCCAAACTAACGGCTGTCCCTTTGTAGTTTCTCAGTTTGTGAAATCCGCGTTTCATCCAGCTTGAGGAGCGAATACAATGCAAGTCCGCATTCTTCTTCCCGTCGCCCTGACCTTGGCTCTTGTCGCCTGCGATCGCCCCAAAGAAACGCCAAAAACCGAACCCGCACCCGCGACAGCCCCCGCCCCCGCGACAACCCCCGCCCCCACCACAGAGACATCCCCCGCAGGCTCTCTCCCGTCACTCGTCGACACTATTGTGACCTTTTCCTGTCCCGACGGCCACAATCTGACCGTGCGGTTCCATGATCAACGCGCTGACTTTAGCCTCGCGGGCCAAAGCCTCAGCCTGCCCCAGGTCGTATCCGCATCCGGCGCCCGCTACAGTGACGAGCAGACCACGCTCTGGAACAAAGGACGGGAGGTTTTCATCGAGCAAGCCGGTAAACCGGACATGACCTGCCAGGACACCAGCGGCAACGATTAATCAAAAAACCTGCATCGGTGCATGTGGGCCAGACATAATGACCGTCTCCAGCGTGTCATCAAACGCCAAGCGTGCCTGCTTTTGCGAGCAATCCGACTTGACCGGCCGTGGTTAATAATGGCATCTCTCTCAGATGTAAAAATCCTGAGACAAGGAAGCCACGGTGCGCCATAACAGTCTGAAACGTATTCTCCAGGCAGCCGTCCTTGCTGTCATGTTTTCTGGAAATACGGCTTATGCCGATCCCTGGACACCTATGAATGATCTCGGGCTCCGTGGCGATATCGAATTGCTGGCTGATTTTGATGTCATTCATGGCCCCATCACAACCTGGCCCATCCCCTGGGGCCAACTGGCCAGCGACCTCAACACCGCCGGGGACATGGCCCTGCCGCCCCATGTGATGGCAGCCTTGCAAAGGGTGCGCGGCTATCTCCCCGTTGAAGAGGACTTCAATCGCACCCGTCTCGGCGGCAACATCGCCGTAACCAACAAAGAATCCTTTTTACGCGATTTCGGCGCCGGAGCACGTGACCAGTTCGACCTCAGCGTGAGTGCGCAACATCAATGGTCCAGCACCTTCGTCAAACTGCAAGCCGGACGTCAGTTCGATACCCATGGCGGGAGCTGGAAACTCGATGGAAGTTACGCGGCGCAACTGGTCGGCAACTGGATTTTCTATGCCGGCGCTATCGATCAATGGTGGGGGCCCGGCTGGGCCAGCAGCCTGATTTTATCAAACAATGCCCGCCCCATGCCACGCATGGGCTTCATGCGCAACAATCCGAAACCGATTGATCTTCCGGTGCTGCGCTGGCTCGGCCCCTGGCAGTTGAGCAGCTCGATAGCCGTCATGAATGGTCCACGCACCGATTATAAAAATCCGTTGCTGGCGAATATACGGCTCAGCTTCAACCCGACCCGTCGTCTTGAAATCGGGATGTTTCATGATTTTCAATTCTGCGGTGAAGGACGCCTTTGCAACTTCAAACAATTCCTGACAAATTTCGGCGTTGCTGGGCTGAGCGAGAATATTAATTCCGGTGATCCCCTCACCGATCCGGGCAACGTCATGTCCGGCCTGGATTTTCGCTATGGCTGGCGCATGAAGACGATCACCTCCAGCATCTACGGGCAGCTCTACGCCGAAGACTCCTCCTCAACCACCCTCTTCAAAAGCACATCCTATCTGGCAGGTTTTTCCGTGGCAGCCCCGCTTCAAAAGCCCGGCTGGTCCATGCGTCTGGTTGGCGAATATGCCAATACCGTCGCGCTCAGCGAACTGCTCACCGGCCACAATCAATATAATATGATGTATGATCATTACATCTTTCTCTATGGCTACCGCTATCGTGGCAAATCGGTCGGGGCCAGTCAGGATAACGACAGCCATTTAACATCCCTGATGCTGTCCCTGAATGCGCCGAACAATGTGCGCTACGGGTTGAAATATCACCATGCGGCCTTGAATCTGGATGATGCTGTCCTGGTGCTCAACAGCGGCAGCATGAACCGCAAAATAGTAAATATAGTCGAAGCCTCCGTCGATGTGCCTACCGACATGGGAGCCTTCAAGGTCACCCTGCGCGCTCAGGACAATCAGCCGAACAGCTTGCGTGACGCCCATCTGTCCGCGGCCATCGAAGGGCGCTGGGATTTCCTGTTCTGATGTCGGCATGGGGAGAGTTTAATTTAGGAAAATTGTACCCATTCCTTAACAAAATCTTTCCATTCTCCGCCATAGACTGACCGCAAGGACGCAGGCTGCATAACGCGTAAAAACCCCAGTGCGATGCAGCTGCACCACTCGAGATCACGGTCTCCGTCAGCAACATGGCGACATTGAAATGCAGCTTAAAATCACCGAGTTTTTCTCCCATTTATGCGCCAGCAGGTCAGGCACGACCGCCATTGAATATGGGCTGATTGCGGCCTTGATCGCGCTGTCGATCATCGGCGTTCTGACCCTCATCGGCGATCAGGTTCTCGGCTATTTCATGCAAGCCAACAATGGATTCAATCGATAGCATATCGCATAGACACCCCCCGTGATCTCCCCCCGTGCGATATGCTGAAGCGCCGGTGACACAAAGTCCCCGGCGCTTTTTTGATCCAGATCAATTTGGCGAAAATTCTCTCGAATATCCTCATAACAAGGGCCACATGTTACCCCATTGTTAAGGAACGCCGCCTAGGTTGGGGCTCTGACAAGACCCGAACGAGGTACCATAACGATGTCTCTCTCCAGTGCTGCACTTGCCGACGTCTCTCCTGGAATAACCACCTACGATCGCGAAAGCCGCCTGAGCTTTATGGGCATCGATCATGCCACCCGACTGTTGCTGCAGGAATTTCAGCCGCATCTCGCCACCGCACTCCCTGATATGCTCGATCGGTTTTACGATCATCTGCTGCAATGGCCGGAACTTGGCGCTCTCCTTGGCAAAGCCAATCTGCCGAAACTGAAACGCGCACAAAGCAACCATTGGGCCGATCTGTTCAACGCCTCGTTCGACGACGCCTATTTCAACCGCGCCATCGCCATCGGCCAGGCCCATTACCGCGTAGGTCTCAGCCCGCGCTGGTACATCGGCGCCTATAGCATGATGCTGAGCATGCTGACCGCAGTGGTGCACGACATCTATGGCCAGGATGGCGATAAGGCGGCGCGCATGCTCGCCGCCATCAGCCGCGCCCTGATGCTCGATATGGAGCTTGCCATCACCCTCTATATCGACGCCGCCAATGACAAGCGTTATGCAGATGTGATCGACATCGCCAATCGCCTCGAAAGCGAAGTCCGCACCACCATCGGCGAGGTCCGCGCGCAAAGCAAATCGGTGCTGAATGCGGCCCAAGGGGTCTCCGAAGCCGCCGGCCGCGTGACCCATAAATCGGCGCAGGTGGCCTCAGCCTCGGAACAGGCCTCGCTCAATGTCCAGACGGTCGCGTCAGCCACCGAGGAAATGGCCGCCTCCGTCCATGAGATCGGCCGCCAGGCCAACCAATCAAAGCTGATCACAGAACGCGCCGTGAGCGAAGCCGCACGCACCGCCACCGTGGTCGAAAGCCTGACCAAAACCGCGAGCGAAATCGGCAAGGTCCTGAAGCTTATTTCCGATATCGCCGGTCAAACCAACCTGCTCGCGCTCAATGCCACGATCGAGGCGGCCCGTGCCGGGGAGGCCGGTCGCGGCTTTGCCGTTGTCGCCTCCGAGGTCAAATCGCTCGCCAACCAGACCGCGAGGGCCACTGACGAAATCCGCAATCAGGTCAATAACATTCAATCCGCGGCCACAGAATCCGTCAGCGCCATCAGCAGCATTCAAAGCGTGATCGAGGAAATCGAACAGATCTCCTTCGCCATCGCCGATTCGGTTGGCGAACAATCCGCCACGACCTCGGAAATCAGCCACAACATTCAGGATCTGGCCACCGGCACCCGCGACGTTTCCAGCAATATTTCCGATGTGGCGCGGGAAACCGCCCAGGTTGATAATCTCGCAGCCGACGTCCATGCGGCCTCGCAACAAGCCGAAACCTCGGCCCTCACCCTTGAGGAACATGTCAACCGCATCCTCGCCGACCTCCGCGCCTATCGGGCGATTTAATAGAAAAAAGGCCGGGAAAAACCCGGCCTTTTTTAATGCGCCTACCGCTAATCTTTGGGGATAAACCGCCAATAAAGGCCGATCCCGACCGCCCCTACAAGCAAAGCCGCCACAAGGCTGAGTGCTGGCCATAGAGGGGCAAGTCTGTCATGGCCGAGCGACAGCAAAGCCGTCAGCACAGCCGCGGTAAACGACAGCATAAAGGCGAACAACAAAGGCGAAAACAGACGGTGCAATGGCACGCTCATGCGGATGCTCCAATTCAGGTGACCGAACAAACGCAGACCCAACAGCGCTCCGGCACTTTGGAGCTTCTACCCCTTCATCATGACGGGTTGATGGCCGCTTTATGGCACATCTGTGACGCGAACGCCACGGGACTCCGCGGCCCGAAAACCGGCCAGACAAAATTCGATCATCCGTCCAACCACTTGCTCAGGATCGGTGATATCGCAAGCACCACGCGAAATCATTTTCAGCCGTTCAAGATGCGTAAAGGTGTAGTGCATGGTACCCAAAGCATAATGCATACACCAATAAATTTCTGCGTCCGGCAGCCCCGGCAGCGCCCGGCGCAGCGCCGGAACAAACCGCCGCAGATGGTCTACATCCTGATAAAACAAAGCTTTAAGCTCGGGTTCTTCCTCCATCTGACAGCGCGCCAGAAAATGAATAAAAACCTTTAATCCGCGTTCCGGATTGAACAGCCAGCGCACCGACGGCCCAAGCAGCGCCCGCAGAATCGGTTCAAGCGGCAGACGGCTGTCCTGCCCCTGCACCGCGTCATGCTCCAGCAAAAAGCTCTGCAACTGGCCGATGCGCTCGCGGTTGAGATCAGCCGCCCGGCGCAGGAACACGGCTTTCAAAAGCCCGGCCTTCGACCCGAAGTAATAATTCACCGCCGCCAGATTGACCTCGGCCTCGGCGGTGACATTTCGAATCGACACCCCGGCAAAGCTTTGGCTCGCGAACATGCGTTCGGCCACGTCCAGGATGCGGTCCCGCACCTGATCCCGCCGGGAGCCCTCGCGCGTGTCCGATGGAGCCTGCTCAACCGGCAATTCCGTATTCATAACCGCCCCTTCCCATAACGCGCAGCCGACTGGCTCACATAGAAACTATCGTTTCATACGTGGTTCCATGTCAACAAACAACCGGTCAGAAACAGTCGTGGAACGGCCGCTTAATGGAGCGGAAGACGTGGGCTCTTGTCGTCCCGCTCGGGGAACACAGGCGGGTCTTCCTTGACGATATCACCTGAGGCCACATCCGGCTTGGTCTCAACCACCGCCTCCGCTGCAAGCGCCTCATCCAGACGCTCCCGCCGCCGTCCCGCCCGCAGGCTGAACGGGATCGAGACCAGATAGGCAAAGCAGGCAAACGACACCGTCTCCCAGGTATAAACGCTGAGCGACGCCGCCAAAAGCCCGACGAACAGCAGCGCCGGCAACATATAATCGCCCTGCACCTTAAGCCGCTTGAGCGAAAAGGTCGGAATCTGGCTGACCATCAACAGCCCCACCAAAGCGAAATAGGGCGCCACATAGGGCGCAACCGCCGCCGGACGGGCCAATACAGAATCCGGGAACTGGAAGCTCAGCACCAAAGGCCAAAGCGCAAGCCCGGCAGCCATGGGCGACGGCAGGCCAACGAAAAAGGCCGACGGCGGCTGATCGTCCGTGCTCATGACATTGAACCGCGCAAGCCGCAGGGCGCAGCAGACGGCAAAAGCCAGCGCCAGCACCCAGCCGATGCCGCCAAGCGAACTCAGGGTCCAAAGATAGATCAGCACGGCCGGAGCCACGCCAAAACTGATCACATCGGCCAGCGAATCAAGCTCGGCGCCAAAGCGCGAGGTGCCCTTGACCATACGCGCCACCCGCCCGTCAAGGGTATCAAGCAAAGCCGCAAGGAAAATCGCCCCAACGGCAATTTCCCAGCGTCCGGACAGCGCGAATTTGATCGACGACATCCCGGCACAAAGCGCCAGCACGGTCACCACATTGGGCGCCAGACTGCGGCGGGGCATTATCCTGAGACGGGCACGCGATTTCATAGAGCAGCTTTCATCCACATAGTTCCTGGATTGCTTCGCTTGCGCTCGCAATGACGGGTGAGATGGCTTCTGTCATTGCGAGCGAAGCGAAGCAATCCAGCCTTCACTCCCCTCACCCTGACGTCAGCGCACCGCACCATGGCGCTGGGGTTCTTCACTCTGGCCATCGGCAATCACCGTTTCGCCACCAATAGTGCGCTGCCCCACCGACACCAACGGCTTCAGGCCCTCATCCAGATACACATCAACCCGGCTGCCAAAGCGAATGATCCCGAACCGTTCCCCGGCCAGAACCTTCTGCCCGGGCTCGATTTCCGACACGATCCGACGCGCCACAAGACCGGCGATCTGCACGAAGGCGATGTCCTTGCCCGCAAGCGTGGTCATGCGGATCGAATTCCGCTCGTTATCCTCACTGGCCTTTTCAAGGTCGGCATTCAGAAACTTACCCGGCGTATAGGCCACCTGCGTGATCTCCCCATCGGCGGGGACGCGGTTTACATGGACGTCGAACACATTCATGAAAATGCTGATACGCGGCCGCAGATGCTCGCCCATGCCAAGCTCGGCCGGAGGAATGGCTTCGGTCACGCTCTGCACCAGTCCATCGGCCGGAGCGATGATCAGCCCGGCACGGGTCGGCGTCACGCGATCCGGATCGCGGAAGAAATAAGCGCACCAGGCGGTGAAAATAACGCCGATCCACCCGAGCGGCGTCCACACCAGGAACAGCAGCAAGGTCACAAGCGCAAACAGGACCAGATACTTATGCCCCTCACGATGAATGGGGGTCAGCACCGACATGATTGTGTCCATAACGCTCTCGAATCCTTTACAAATCTTCATTCGGAGCGGACAAGGCCCAAGCTCCACGTTCCCTCTATTTAATGCAGAACCCCTACGCTATCAACGCTTTCCCGCTTCCGACCCCGGGCCGACCCGTGCCAAGCCCCCAAACTCAGCCCTCCGCAAGCGCTTCTTCGCTCGCTTCCACCTCATCCAGAGCCACAAGTTTCTCGCGCGCTTCGGCCGCTTCCTGCTGCCGTCGCCACATGGCGGCATAGACGCCATCGGCCTCAAGCAGCGCCTCGTGACGGCCGCGTTCCACCACCCGCCCGGCTTCGAGAACCAGAATCTGATCGGCATCGACCACGGTCGACAGCCGGTGGGCAATGATCAGCGTCGTCCGCCCGGCCGCGACATCCTTGAACGAGCTTTGGATTTCCCGTTCCGTATGGGTATCAAGGGCCGAGGTCGCCTCATCCAGCAGCAGAATGCACGGGTTCTTCAGAATCGTACGGGCAATGGCCACCCGTTGCTTCTCCCCGCCCGAAAGCTTAAGCCCGCGTTCGCCAACCATGGTCTGATAACCATCTGGCAGTCCCTCCACAAACTCATGGATATGGGCCAGCCGGGCCGCCGCCTCGACCTCGGCATCCGTCGCATCCGGGCGGCCATAGCGAATATTATAGCCGATGGTGTCATTGAACAGCACCGTATCCTGCGGCACGACGCCAATGGCCGCACGCAAGGAATCCTGCGTCACGCCCCGGATATCCTGGCCATCTATGTGCACGCTGCCGTCCGCGATGTCATAGAACCGGAACAGAATGCGGGAAATGGTCGATTTCCCCGCCCCGCTCGGCCCGACGATGGCCAGCGTCTGCCCGGCCGCCACATGAAAGGACAGATCCTTCAAAATCGGCCGCCGTGGCTCGTAATGAAAATTCACATGCTCGAACGTGACCGCCCCGCCCTCGCGCACCAAAGGCTTCGCCCCCGGCTTGTCGGTGATCTCGGTTTCCGATTTCAACAGACGGAACATGAATTCCATGTCTACCAGCGACTGTTTGATTTCACGATAAACAAAGCCAAGGAAATCCAGCGGCATATAAAGCTGCATCACCAGCGCATTGATCATGACGAAATCGCCAACCGTCAGCTCCTTCGCCTGCACCTTGTAACCGGCCATGATCATGACCGTCACCAGCCCCAGCGCCACGATGCCCTGTTGCCCCACATTCAACAAGGACAGGGTGGTCTGGCTGCGCACCGCCGCCTTTTCATAGCCGGCCAGCGCCTCGTCATAACGCCGGGCCTCATGCTCTTCATTGCCGAAATATTTGACGGTTTCATAATTCAACAGACTGTCGACCGCCTTGGTGTTGGCCTTGGTATCCTGAGCATTCATCTCGCGGCGGTATTTCAACCGCCATTCCGTCACCGAAAAGGTAAAGGTGATATAAAACGCGATCGAGCCAAAGGTGACGGCGGCGAACCAGAACCCGAATTTGACATAAAGAATCCCGGTCACCAGCCCGATTTCAAACAGCGTCGGCAGAATATTGAACAGCGTAAACCGCAGCAGAAAATCAATGCCCTTGATCCCGCGCTCAATAGCCCGGCTAAGCCCGCCGGTGCGCCGTTCCAGATGAAAGCGCAGCGACAGCGCATGCAGATGCCGGAACGTCTGCAAGGCGATCACCCGAAGCGCATTCTGCCCGACGCGGACAAAAATACTGTCGCGCAGCTCGCCAAACAGATCCGATGACATCCGCAGCACCCCGTAGGCCACGATCAAAGCCACCGGCGCCACCAGAATTTGCGGCGCGGTCAGATGGTCCACCACCGCCTTCATGATGAAGGGCACATAGACCCCCACAAGCTTGGCGGCGACCAGAAACAGCATGGCGAGGATCACGCGCAACCGCAAATCCGGCCGCCCATGTGGCCAAAGATAGGGCATCAGCGCCTTGAGCGTACGCCTGTGCTCGCTGTTTTCGGAGGGTTGCGGATCGCTATTCATGGAACGCACGGGCGTCTTAACTCCAATCTCTGACCTGATAGCTGCAAGGACTTTACCGGATGTTAATAGCCCTGTGGTGATTTAGGAACCAAACCATAAGTCATTCTTTCCAGAGGGCCAGAGGCTTCTATGTTCATTCCCGAGGTTGCCTCCGAAACGATCCTTGATTTGCGCTCTGCCGATGGAGACAGCGGAATCGAACAAATCCTCACCAAACTGCAGCGCGGCCCCGACTGTCCCACCCTCAGCCATGAGCTGACCCTTCCGGCACATTTCAGCTTCAACTGGGCCGGTCTCGCCTTCAAGGGGATAATCGACCACGGCACCGGAGCGGACGAGCATCTCCTTGATCTCACCGCCACGCTCGGTCGCCTGCCCTACAGCGCCGAAGACCCGGAAGCGCGCGCCACCATCCTCGCCGAACTTTCTGCGACCTATAAACTCAAAGATGGCGTCTATGAGCTGACCCGCGACGGGCGCGCCCGCTTTCATGCCGTCACCGGCTTCAAGGGTCCGCTCACGCCCGAAGCCCTTCTGCACACCATCGCCATTTCGCTCCTGCAACTGAAACCGTTGCTCAAAGCCTATGACGGGCTGCTTCTGCCCGATACTCCATAAAAAAAGCCAGGCCCTATAAAAAAACCGGGCATCCCGCCCGGCTTTCCGTCCGCTTACGATCCGCTATCGCCTCTGCGGCCCTGCCCACTGGCGGGCAAATCCATATTCTGCCCCGGATAGATGGTTTTCACATCGCGGATCTGCTTGCGATCGGAACCGATGACCAGCACATTTGCCGTGCTGTCGTCGTCACGCAGATAGGCGATACGCCACATCCGGCCATCGTCGCCAACAGTTTCGCTGATCACATAGCCCGCCTTGCCCGCCGCCGTCAAAGGCACATGCACCAGCCGCAGCCCAAGCTCAACCCGCGCCTCGACCACGCCGCGATCGGTCACCTGATCGACCCTGACCCGGTGATCCTTGTCATCGAATGGCTTCGGCATGGGATAAATCCAGCGTCCGTCATCCCCGACCTGGACCTCCGCTGCGAAGACGTTATCAATATAAAGCCGCACATCCCAGCGAGGCTTGCCGCGCCCATTGAGCACCGTAGCCCCGGTGCCATCATAGTCGGCCACATCAAGCGTCACATCACTGAGGTAATCGGCGCTGGCGCTTGGCCGCTGCAACACTTCGCTTGCGAACAGACTGCCGTCCTCACTCGCGCTGCGTTTGACCCTGAGCGCCATAACGCCCTCATCCACGGGATCGACAAAGGTTTCCCGCGCCGGGGTTTTCATACCCGGCTTGGCCACGGCCGGGGCCGGCACCGACAGGATCACCTCGTCCTCTGACACCACAGGCGCAGCGTTCGCCCGGCGCGCGCTCAGGCTGAGCCGGGTGCCGCCGCTCGGCAATGGATTGTCAAAAATCAAGGCCCAGTCGCCGCGCCGATCGGCCTGAACCTCGCTCAGGGCCTTGTCATCGGCAAGGATCGTCACCTTGGCGCCCGGCGAAGCGCGCCCGGCGATCACGCCGGTTCCTTCCCGGCTGACCCGCACCACATCAAAGCTCGGCGGCTGACTCTGACCGTCAGGCAGCACAGCCTCGGCCGCAATATCCGCGTCGGACCGCGCACCTGCGCCCGGGACCGCCCGCCGCTCCGGCGCCAGCACCGCCCACAGGGCCAGAACCACGAGCACGGCAAAGCCAATCATGAGCAAGCGTTTCCAGCCGCCGCCTGATAGCTTCCCGTTCCGCCGGGACTGTTTAGGGTCGTTGCTCGTCACCTGAATGATCCGTGCATAAAAGATGACGCGAAGGTAGTAGAGGATATAACTGTTTGGCTATAAAAAAGAACCGTCATTCAACGAGAAAGACTGAAATCCATGACCGCTCGGCTCGAACTGCGTTCCCTCTGCGTCTATTGCGGCTCGAAAACCGGCAATGATCCCGACTTTGCCCTGGCCGCAGAAGCCTTTGGCCGCAAGCTTGCCAGTGAAAATATCCGTCTTGTCTATGGCGGTGGGGCAGTCGGTCTCATGGGGCTTCTGGCGCGTAGTCTGCTCACTGCGGGCGGCGCGGTCAATGGCATCATTCCCGGCCATCTCGACCATCATGAAATCACCCAGACCGGCCTGACCGAGCTCCATGTGGTTCCGAACATGCACAGCCGCAAAAGACAAATGTTCGAAGAATCAGACGCCTTCGTCGCCCTTCCCGGCAGCATCGGCACCCTTGACGAACTGATCGAGGTCATCACCTGGCGTCAGCTCGGCCTCCATGACAAGCCGATCATCATCGCCAATCTCAAGAATTACTGGGCCCCGTTCCTCGCCCTCATCGACCATGTGATCGCCGCAGGCTACGCAAGCCCGGCCACAGGCCGGCTCTATCAGGTGGTCGACAGCATCGACGCCATCCTGCCGGCCCTCCGCGCCGCCCCGCCCGCAAGCCGCCCGGACCGCGAGGATCTGTTCTGATTTCATCGCCGCCGCGCACCTGCGCACAGCCCTCATTGAATTTCATCGTGGAAATGCTTAAGGTGCGGCCGGTTTAACGAACATCTATCCGTTCCAAGAATTTGCTAACAGTCACGCGCAGAGAGTCCGGGCCAAAAAAGATTGGGCCAGTACAAAAGGAACCCATATATGCAAAAGATCACCGTAAAAAATCCCGTCGTAGAGCTCGACGGCGATGAAATGACCCGGATCATCTGGGGCTGGATCAAGGATCGCCTGATTCTGCCGTATCTCGATATCGACCTGCAGTATTATGACCTTGGCATCGAACACCGCGACGCCACCAACGATCAGGTGACCATCGACGCCGCCGAAGCCATCAAGAAACATGGCGTTGGCGTCAAATGCGCCACCATCACACCCGACGAAGCCCGGGTAAAAGAATTCAACCTCAAGAAAATGTGGAAGTCGCCGAACGGCACCATCCGCAACATTCTTGGCGGCACCGTGTTCCGCGAGCCGATCATCTGCACCAACGTGCCGCGCCTCGTTCCGGGCTGGACCGACCCGATCGTGATCGGCCGTCATGCCTTCGGCGACCAGTACCGCGCCACCGACTTCCTGGTGCCCGGCAAGGGCAAGCTCACCATCAAATGGCAATCCGAAGACGGCAAGGACACGATCGAACATGACGTGTTCGATTTCCCGTCGTCCGGCGTGGCCATGGCCATGTACAACCTCGACGATTCGATCCGCGACTTCGCCCGCGCCAGCCTGAACTATGGCCTCGCCCGCAAATGGCCGGTCTATCTCTCGACCAAGAACACCATCCTCAAGGCCTATGACGGCCGTTTCAAGGATCTGTTCGAAGAGGTCTATCAGGCCGAATTCGCCGCCAAGTTCAAAGAAATCGGCATCGTCTACGAACATCGCCTGATCGACGACATGGTGGCCTCGGCCCTCAAATGGTCGGGCAAGTTCGTCTGGGCCTGCAAGAACTACGACGGCGACGTGCAGTCCGACACCGTGGCCCAGGGCTTCGGCTCGCTCGGCCTCATGACCTCGGTCCTTCTGACCCCGGACGGCCAGACGGTCGAATCCGAAGCCGCCCACGGCACCGTCACCCGCCATTACCGCGAGCATCAGAAAGGTCAAAAGACCTCAACCAACCCGATCGCGTCCATCTATGCCTGGACCGGCGGCCTCAAGCATCGCGGCAAGCTCGACAACAACGCCGCCCTCATCCGCTTCGCCGAAGCGCTTGAAACCGTCTGCGTCGAAACCGTAGAATCCGGCGCCATGACCAAGGACCTCGCCATCCTCGTCGGCCCGAACCAAGCCTGGCTCACCACC
Source organism: Govania unica (assembly GCF_027920805.1). GTDB lineage: Bacteria > Pseudomonadota > Alphaproteobacteria > Sphingomonadales > Govanellaceae > Govanella > Govanella unica. Next base: position 1,009,811 of record NZ_JANWOI010000001.1, on the reverse strand, counting down.
GAGCAGTTCTTCGACAAAATCGACGAAAACCTGCAAAAGAAACTGGCCAACTAAGGCCCACACCACTCCATGCGAAAAGGCCCCGAGCAATCGGGGCCTTTTTTATGACCATTGCTATCACGTTCCCGGCCCTAAGCCGTCGTCCCGGCAGGATCATCTCCAACAGGACAACCGGCCATGCTTCATGACAACGAGCTTCCCTCCGATCCCGAACATCGCGCCATGGCGGAATTTCTCATCCGCGAGAATATCCAGATTATCGATACCGGGCACTATCCTCTCATCAGCTATTGCTCGGACTATAATGAAAAGATCGGCCTCATAACCGATACGGAACGCGACGAACTCCTGGTCAACGGCGGTCATCTGCGGGCGGCCCTCATGGCCGTGCGCCATGGCATTCCGGTGTCACAATGGCCAAACAAGCTCATCAATCTGACCCGCATCTTCAAGAATCCCCTCTCCATGAAGAGCCCGCGTCTGTACAACGACTGGAACGGCATCTGGATCAACAAGACCCATGGCGGGCCAGGCGTAATCCAGATCTCGCTGCCGCTGCAACAGGGGCAATGCGCCACCTCCAATATCAGCGCCCAGACCTTTTACATACTCTTCGTCAAGCAGGTGCTGGAGCATGAGCGCTTTCGTTACGGCATCCTCGCGAGCTGCGAATCCGTGCGCGACAAGGACTCTGGCGGCAATTCCTGTGTGCCCTTCATCAGCGAGCTTAAAAATTTATGCACCAGCAAGGTGACGCTCTATGGAGCCTACGGCAGCAGCTGGGTGCCGCTCTATGGTCCTCATGCCGGAACTGTGCTGCTCGCGCCCGAGCCGTTCATCTATGGCCCGCAACGGAACCTGTACCTGACCGGTGCCGGGAAGCTGCGCAAGGGTGCCTTCAACGACTTCCTCAGCAAGGATGAGGAGCTTGCGGAGAACGCACGGCTAACCGATCTTTATTACGAGCACGCCGCCTTCAATCCCGACAACGCCCGGCAAATCGATGACCACAGTCAGAACAACCGCGCCCGCTTCTGGTTCCGCGCCTGACCGCCGCCCCGCAGATCTGAAACTAGACATAAAAAAGGCCGGGTTTCGCCCGGCCTTTTTCCGAAATGTCAAAATCTTCAAGCCCCAAGCGCCACCACGATTGCGTCGATGGCTGCCTGTGCCGCCGCCCCATCCGGGCCGCCCGCCTGCGCCATGTCGGGACGCCCGCCGCCACCCTTGCCGCCAATCGCTTCCGCACCCACGCGCACCAGCTCGACCGCACTGAACCGCGCCGTCAGGTCATCGGTCACCCCGACCAGTAGCGCCGCCTTGCCGTCATTCACCGCCACAAAGGCCGCAACCCCGGACCCAAGCTGCTTTTTCGCTGCATCCGCCAGACCGCGCAGGTCCTTTGCGGGCACACCGTCCAGCAGCTGGCCGATGAACTTCACGCCGTTGATCTCCTGCACCGCAGCACCTTCCTGCGAGCCGCCGCCCATGGCGAGCTTTTTGCGGGTCTCGCTCAGATCCCGCTCAAGCTGCTTGCGTTCATCAAGAATGGCCTGAATGCGATCCTTCAAATCCGTCGGCGCCACTTTCAACAGCTGCGCCGCCTCCTTCAGCCGCGCCTCCTGATCCACCGCATGCCGCCGAGCCGCCTCGCCGGTCAAAGCCTCGATCCGGCGCACCCCTGACGCCACAGCGCTTTCGCCGACAATACGGAAAAACCCGATATCGCCCGTGCGCGCCACATGGACCCCGCCGCAGAGCTCGACCGAGAAATTGCTGTCGGCGTCCGAATTATGACCCATGGCCACAACCCGCACTTCATCGCCGTATTTTTCCCCGAACAACGCGAGCGCCCCGGCCTTGATGGCATCGTCCGGCGTCATCACGCGGGTGGATACGGCGTCGTTCTGCCGGATCAGCCGGTTGACCTCAGTCTCCACAGCGTCGATTTCCTCGGCCGAGAGGCTTTTCGGATGGCTCATATCAAAGCGCAGCCGTTCCGGCGCCACAAGCGACCCCTTCTGCGTCACATGATCGCCAAGCGTCCGCCGCAGCGCCTCATGCAACAGATGGGTGGCCGAATGATTGGCGCGCAATTTATTGCGGCGCTCGTCATCCACAACCATTTCAAGCTCGTCACCGACCTTAAGGCTGCCGCGCTCGATCCGCCCGAGATGCACATGAAGCGCACCGAGCTTTTTCGCCGTATCGCGCACGGCGATTTCAACAGTCTCGCCGCGCATGACGCCCACGTCGCCCATCTGGCCGCCGGATTCGCCATAGAACGGAGTCTGGTTGACGATCACCGCCACCTCATCCCCGGCCTTGGCCGCGCTCACTTCGGCTCCGTTCACGACGATAGCGACCACAGCACCTTCGGCCACGGTCGCGTTATAGCCGAGAAACTCCGTCGCCCCCACGCGCTCGCGGATATCGAACCAGACCGACTCGGTCGCCGCCTCGCCGGACCCGGCCCAGGCCGCCCGCGCCTCCGCCTTCTGCCGCGCCATGGCGGTATTGAAGCCGTCGAGGTCCACCGTGCGGCCCTGCGCCCGCAGCGCGTCCTGCGTGAGATCGAGCGGGAAACCAAACGTATCGTAAAGCCGGAACGCCACGTCACCCGGCAAGGCCGCATCCGACGCAACTCCAGAGAGCGCCTCGTCGAGCAGCTTCAAACCGCGCTCCAACGTCTGCTTGAAGCGCTCTTCCTCAAGCCGCAGAGTTTCACGGATCAACGATTCCGCCCGCAACAGCTCAGGATAGGCCGCGCCCATTTCCGCCACCAGCACCGGCACCAGACGATACATCAAGGGCTCGCGCGCCCCGATCATATGGGCGTGGCGCATGGCCCGGCGCATGATCCGGCGCAGCACATAGCCGCGCCCCTCGTTCGACGGCAGCACGCCGTCAGCGATCAGAAAACAGCTGGCCCGCAGATGATCGGCGATCACGCGATGCGAGACCCCATGGGGCCCGCGCGGGTCGACGCCGGTCAGATCGGCCGAGGCCTGAATGATGCGTTGGAACAGATCAATATCATAATTGTCATGCACGCCCTGCATAACGGCCGAAATACGCTCAAGCCCCATGCCGGTATCGATACAGGGCTTCGGCAGCGGCACCCGGCCCGCACCCGGCTGTTGATCATATTGCATGAACACGAGATTCCAGATCTCGATAAAGCGGTCACCGTCCTCATCCGGGGACCCGGGCGGACCGCCCGGAATGCCCGCGCCATGATCAAAGAAAATCTCCGAGCATGGCCCGCAAGGCCCAGTGTCGCCCATGGACCAGAAATTGTCCGAGGTCGCGATGCGGATGATGCGCTCCTCCGGCAGCCCGGCGATCTTGCGCCAAAGATCGAACGCCACATCGTCGTCATGATAAACCGTGACCAGCAGCTTGTCCTTCGGCAGGCCGAATTCCTTGGTGATCAGCGTCCAGGCATGGGTGATGGCCTCGTCCTTGAAATAATCACCAAAGGAGAAATTCCCCAGCATTTCAAAGAAGGTATGATGGCGCGCCGTATAGCCCACGTTATCAAGGTCATTATGCTTGCCGCCGGCGCGCACGCATTTCTGGCTCGACACCGCCCGGTTGTAAGGCCGCGTCTCGGCACCGGTGAAAACGTTTTTAAACGGCACCATGCCGGCATTGGTAAACATCAGCGTCGGGTCGTTGTGCGGCACGAGCGAGGCGCTCGGCACCACCGAATGTCCATTGCGGCTGAAATAATCCAGAAACGCCGCGCGAATATCACTGACCGTCTTCATCTATACCTGTTCCCTATGGCCCACCACGGACGGCAGCGCCTCAGCACCAGCCCCCTCGGACCCACCTTAACCCGGCCAACCCGGCCTTTCCGACCGATTTATTTACCTGCTGCACACCGCCCTGTCCAGCAAAGCCGCCCCCCATCATCGCAACCCGCAAGCAGCACAGGCGATCCAGAACCCTCCGGCACTATAAGACTGGATTGCTTCGGCTTCGCCTCGCAATGACAAGGGGGACCCTTGCCATCATCGCGAGCCGCGTAAGCGACATGGCGATCCAGAGGCTTTGGTCAAACCAGACACGGAACTGAAGGGTGCGAAGATAGATTGCCACGGCTCCTCCTCGCAATGACGGACACAGGCTAACCACCAACGAACAGACGCTGTTCCCAACAGCCCCCCTCCACCCTCGTCATCGTGAGCCGCGTAAGCGGCGTGGCGATCCAGACCTTCGGCCAACCCAGACACCTGAACCCCATGGCAGATAGGCCGGATTGCTTCGGCTCCGCCTCGCAATGACGATAGAATCGGAGGCTTTGATCCTCGGATCGCGCTCCCCCGCACAGGGGCCAGAAAGGAAAGAACCCCCGGAAGACACGACGAGGAGGACGTGCCCACCGGAAGCTCTCCCGTGGAACAAAACAGGCGATGGCTGTCGTCTGCTTTGCTTATGACATGAAAAAAACCGCTCTCTGGATCAGGCGTCTTCGGATCAGGCGTCTTCGGATCAGGCGTCTTCGAAAGCCTCGTCATCCGTGCTGTCCGGCCCGACCAGCAGCGCTTTATCAAGCAACCCGACACTCTTGCGGATGTCGGCCTCGATGCGGGTGGCCATATCCTTGTTCTCGAGCAGGAATTTTTTCGCATTTTCGCGGCCCTGTCCGACGCGTTCGCCACTATAGGAGAACCAGGAGCCCGACTTCTCGACCACGCCAGCCTTGACGCCAAGGTCAATAAGCTCGCCCATTTTCGAGATGCCTTCGCCATACATGATGTCGAATTCCACCTGCTTGAACGGTGGGGCCATCTTGTTCTTGACCACCTTGACGCGGGTCTGGTTGCCGACGATGTCTTCTTTGTCCTTGATCGCGCCGATGCGGCGGATGTCGAGACGGACGGAGGCATAAAATTTCAACGCATTGCCGCCGGTTGTGGTTTCCGGGCTGCCATACATGACGCCGATCTTCATCCGGATCTGGTTGATGAAGATGACCATGCATTTCGACCGCGAGATCGACCCCGTGAGCTTGCGAAGCGCCTGGCTCATCAGCCGGGCCTGCAAGCCAACGTGATTATCCCCCATCTCGCCTTCGATTTCAGCGCGCGGCACCAGGGCGGCGACGCTATCGATCACCAGCACGTCGATCGCTCCCGACCGCACCAGCGTATCGGTGATTTCAAGCGCCTGTTCGCCGGTGTCGGGCTGGGAAATAAGCAATTCATCCACATCAACGCCAAGCTTGCGCGCATAAACGGGATCAAGCGCATGTTCGGCGTCGACAAAAGCCGCAACGCCGCCTTTTTTCTGCGCCTCGGCCACCACCTGCAGCGCGAGCGTGGTCTTGCCCGAACTTTCCGGTCCATAAACCTCGATAATACGGCCACGCGGCAGACCGCCGATGCCAAGCGCGATGTCGAGCCCGAGCGAGCCGGTCGACACCACATCCACCTGATCCGCGCTTTGCTGGCCGAGCTTCATCACCGAGCCCTTGCCGAACGCCCGTTCGATCTGACTGAGTGCCGCTTCGAGAGCCTTGTTCTTATCCATATCGTCCTGCCCAACTACTTTAAGACGTGTAACAGACATGTCGCAGCTCCCTTATTTCACAGCACAGATCGTGATGCAATGCCCAGAGAATGTACGACATTCGTTCTCAATATGCAAGAACAATTTTAGAACAAACAAAGAATAAATGAGAACGCCCCACGCGCACCCTCCCGGCCCAGGAATACTTGATTTTTCACATGAATAGTGACACACTCAACCATCCAAATAGAGTCGGGCCAACCGATCCGGCCAACCGATCCGGCAAGTCGCCACCGCGTTAACAGTGACCCAATCATTAGGGGGAGCCTATCATGGCACAGAACAGCGAACTTTTGTCCAGCCTCGCCACGGCCATTGCCGGGGGCGGCATCCGCATCGTCGACCTTACCGAAACGCTGCGCCCTGAGTATGCAACCATCACGCTGCCCGATCAATTCGGTCAGGCCTCGCCGTTCGTCAAGGAAGAGATCTCCCGCTATGACGACCGCGGCCCGGGCTGGTACTGGAACAATTTCACCGTCAGCGAGCATACCGGCACTCATTTCGATGCCCCGATTCACTGGATCACCGGCCGCGACCTGCCGAACAATTCGGTGGACACCATCTCGCCGCAGAATTTCGTCGCTCCGGTCTGCGTGGTCGACTGCACCAAAGAAGTCGGCGCCGACAAGGGCTTCATCCTGACCAAGGACTTCCTGGAAAACTGGGAAAAAACCCATGGCCGCATCCCGGCGGGTTCGTGGGTGTTCATGCGCTCCGATTGGCGCAAGGTCGCCGATCCGGCCAATTACACCAATATGCAGGCAGACGGCGGCCATTCCCCGGGCCCCGACGCCGAAGCAACCCTGTGGATGATCAATGAGCGCGACGTCATGGGCTTCGGCACCGAATGTGTCGGCACCGACGCCGGTCAGGCCTTTTTGTTCGAGCCGCAATATCCCTGCCATCACTATATGCATGGCGCGGGCAAATACGGTCTGCAATGCATGACCAATCTCGACCTGCTGCCGCCGACCGGCGCGCTCGTGGTCGCCACTCCTTTGAAGATCGACAACGGCTCGGGCAGCCCGCTCCGCGTTGTCGCTCTCGTCGCTGCTTAAGTCCACATAACATCAGCCCCGCTTCGGCGGGGCACCCTATCGAGACAGGTGCGTCATGGCCGAACGTTCATTCAAGGAAGAAGTCAAAAAGCTCCGCCTCACCGCGGGCGAGGAATTCCGTGGCGAGGGCATTCTTGCCGTCACCAAGGCGCTCCTCCAGTCGGGCGTCGCTTATGTTGGCGGCTACCAGGGCGCACCGATCTCCCATCTCATGGACGTGCTCGCCGATGCCGAGGAGATCCTGACCGATCTCGGCGTCCATTTCGAAGCGAGCGCCTCCGAAGCCGCGGCCGGCGCCATGCTCGCCGCCTCGGTCAATTATCCCTTGCGTGGTGCGGTCACCTGGAAATCCACCGTCGGCACCAACGTGGCGTCGGATGCTTTGGCCAACGTCGCATCCGGCGGCGTCAAGGGCGGCGCGCTCATCATCATCGGGGAGGATTACGGCGAAGGCTCCTCGATCATGCAGGAGCGCAGCCACGCCTTCGCCATGAAGTCGCAGATCTGGCTGATGGACCCGCGCCCCAATCTCGAAATGATTGTGGATTCGGTGGAAAAGGGCTTCCAGCTGTCCGAGGCGTCAAGCACGCCGGTGATGCTCGAACTCCGCATCCGCAACTGTCACATGTATGGCCGCTTCATCGCCAAGGACAACCGCGCGCCGGAGTTCTCGATCAAGCAGGCCATGGAAACGCCCGAACGCGACGTGAGCCGCATCGTGCTGCCGCCCTACAATTACATGCATGAAAAAGAAAAGCTCGAAGACCGCTGGCCCGCAGCCGTCAAATTCATTCGCGACAACAAGCTGAATGAATTTCTCGGTGGCACCACCGGCGACGTCGGTATCGTCGTGCAGGGTGGAATTTACAACACGCTCATTCGCGCGCTCGAACTGATCGGCCTCGCCGACAGCTTCGGCAACACCGACATTCCGATCTATGTGATGAACGTCACCTATCCGCTGATCCCCGAGGAACTGATCGGTTTCTGCGTCGACAAACGCGCGGTGCTGATGGTCGAAGAAGGCCAGCCCGACTATATCGAACAAAACCTCCACAGCATCCTCAGGAAGGCCGACGTCCAGACCAAGGTCATCGGCAAGGACGTGCTGCCCATGGCTGGCGAATATACCAGCGAAGCCTTGCGCAAGGGCCTCACAAGCTTCCTTGAAACCCATGCCGCCGATCTCATGGCCACGGCCGTCCCGATCAGCCATGCGCCCGACGTCCCGGCCGAGCTCCTCAAGAAACTGCCGCCGCGCCATCCCGGTTTCTGCACCGGCTGCCCCGAACGTCCGGTGTTCACCGCGATCAAATTGATTGAACGCGAACTCGGGCCCCATCACATCAGTTGTGATATCGGTTGCCATCTGTTTTCGATCAACGCGCCGTTCAATCTCGGCAACACCACCATGGGCTACGGCCTTGGTTTTTCGGGCGCGTCCGCCTTCAACGTCAAGGCCGACAAGCGCGCCATTTCGATCATGGGCGACGGCGGCTTCTGGCATAACGGCCTCACAAGCGGCGTCGGCAATGCGGTGTTCAACAAATCCGACAACGTGCTGGTGATCGTCGACAACAATTACGCGGCGGCCACGGGCGGCCAGGACATTCTGTCGTCCCGCGCCAGCAACCCGACCAAAAGCACCAACCATCCCATTGCCAAGGCCGTGCGCGGCGTCGGCGTCAAATGGATCCGCCAGACGCGTTCCTATGACCTGACCAAAATGCGCGATGCCCTGCGTGACGCCCTGACCAGCAAAGAACCCGGGCCCAAGGTCATCATCGCCGAAGGCGAATGCATGCTCAATCTGCAACGCCGGGAAAAACCCAAACTCAACGCCCGCATCAAATCCGGCGAGCGGGTGGTCAAGGAACGCTTTTACGTCGACAGCGACACCTGCACCGGCGACCATGCCTGCGTGCGTCTGTCGGGCTGTCCGTCGCTGACCATCAAGGACAATCCCAATCCCTTGAAACGCGATCCCATCGCCTATGTGGACAGCAGCTGCGTTGGCTGCGGCCATTGCGGCGAGGTGGCCCATGCCGCCGTGCTCTGCCCGTCCTTTGCCCGGGTCGAGCTGATCCACAACCCGACCTCCACCGACCGCATCATGGACCGCGTCCGCAAAGGCGTGATCGGTTTCCTGCAAAAACTCACCGCCCGTCCGGCATTCAACGAGGTTGCGTAACATGACGACGAACCCGCGCCCCATTTCAATCGCCATCGCGGCCCTCGGCGGCCAGGGCGGCGGCGTGCTCGCGCAATGGATCGTTGATCTTGCCGAGGCCAATGCCTACCGCGCCCAATATACCTCGGTGCCGGGCGTCGCCCAGCGCACCGGCGCGACCATTTACTTTGTAGAACTGTTTCCGGATGCCGCCGCCAAGGCCGCAGGCAAAGCCCCCGTGCTCGCGCTCATGCCGGCACCGGGTGACGTCGATATCGTCATCGCCTCGGAACTGATGGAAGCCGGTCGCTCCATCGCCCGTGGCCTCGTCAGCCCGGATTTCACCACCCTCATCGCCTCCGACCACCGCGTCTATGCCATCGCGGAAAAAGAGGTCATGGGTGACGGTCGCGGCGACGAGGACATGGTCCGCGAAGCCGCCGCCAAAGCCGCGAAATCGCTGATCCTGTTCGACATGAACAAGGTCGCCGAAGAAACCGGCACCGTCATCAGCTCGGTGCTGTTCGGCGCGCTCGCAGGCTCCGGCGCCCTGCCGTTCCCGCGCGAGTCCTACGAAGAAACCATCAAACAGACCGGCAAGGCCGTCCCGACCAATCTGAAAGCCTTCGCCCGCGCCTATGACGAAGCCCAGGCCCGCGCGCCAAGACAGCTGCCCACCGTGGCCGCCGCACCGCGCTCGGCCCTTGAAGCCCGCGTCGGAAATTTCCCCGCCGAAGTTCAGGAATTCGTCCGCCACGGCATCGCCCGTCTGGTCGACTATCAGGACCAGGCCTATGCGACGCTCTATCTCGACCGTCTCGACACCATTGCCGCCGCTGCGAAAGCCGCACCGGACAACCGCCTGCTGTCCGAGACCGCACGTTATCTCGCGCTCTGGATGGGCTTCGAAGATGTGATCCGCGTCGCCGATCTCAAAACCCGTCCGACCCGCATGGACGCCGTCCGCAAGGAAGTCCATGCCAAGCCCGATCAGATTTTCTATGTGGTCGAATTCTTCCATCCGCGTTTCGAAGAAGTCTGCGACACCCTGCCGGTCAGCCTCGGCACCAGCCTTCTGAAGTCCGAATTCGCGCGCAAGATCCTCGCACCCTTCTTCACCAAAGGCCGCAATATCCAGACCGCCAAGCTCTCGGGCTTCCTGCCCTTGTTCTTCCTGGCCCGCATGCGCCGCTTCCGTCGCGGCACCCTGCGCTTCCAGAAAGAAAACGCGCTCATCGAACAATGGCTCGGCCTGGTTGCGGACTATGCCGGCAAGGATTACGCCCTCGCCGCCGAACTCGCCGAATGCCCGCGCCTGATCAAGGGCTATGGCGACACCCATGAACGCGGCACCGCGCGCTACAGCAACATCCTCAGCAGATTGTCGCGCCTCGACGCCGACAGCCTGCGCGCCCTCCGCGAAGCCGCCCTCCAAGACGAAGACGGCTGCGCCTTCAACGCCGAACTCGCAAAAGTGGCCTGATTTTTCAAGGCTCACCTGTCAAAATACAAAAAGCCGCGACGGTCCAGACCATCGCGGCTTTTTTTAAATCTTAAATCCCTCAGAAATCGAAAATATCATCCAGGAAGGATTTCTTTTTCTTCGGATAGGGTTTTTCCTCATAGCTCTTGTCATAGCCCGTGGCCCGACGATAATCCTCAAGATAGGACTGCCCCGGCTCCTGCCGGACGCCAGGATCTGGCGCCTCGTATCGCGGACCTCCCACAACTGTCCCCGCCGACCGTTCAATGATCTTGTCCAGCTCGCCACGATCCAGCCACACGCCCCGGCATGTGGGACAATAATCAATTTCGATGCCCTGACGTTCGGACATCACCAGATCGGAATCATCAATAGGGCATTTCATATTCAGATCCTGATAGTTAAAAGGGTCGCCCTTTAAATGGGTCCCCATCCCCTCAGGATCAAGCCGTCACAAAAAATACACCAGTGACAAAATTAGCACCCGCCGCGCCACTGTGCCGGCTGAACCATGGATTACCGGGTCAAGCCCGGTAATGACAGGGGGGGGGACATAACCGTCATTGCGAGGCGTAGCCGAAGCAATCCAGCCTTCGGGCGGCGGGACTGGATTGCTTCGGCTACGCCTCGCAATGACGGGGTTGGGGGCATTGTCATTACCGGGCTTGCCCCGGTAATCCATCTCACCCCCGCACCGCGTCCTTCTCAAACACCCCGGTGATGACATTCGCCCGCATCTGCGCCGCCCCTGCCGGATCGAGATCGACCCGCGTCGCCTGCAGACTGAGCGGGCCGAGCAACCCCTCATTGCAGGCGTCAATTCCCGCCGCCCCGCTCCCCCGCGCAATCAGATAGCGCAAGGAAATCCGCTCCCGATCCCCTTTATCCGGCTGCGTGCCATGCAGCGTGCAGGGATGCCAGAGCGCGCAATACCCGGCCGGCCCGGTCAGACGAAACTCACTGCTGCCAATAGCCTGCCCGCGCCGGTCGCCATAGCTCCAGCTCCGCGCCCCCGCATCAAGCAGGGTCAGATCATGAGGAAACACCGTCGCCCCGAGCAAATGGCTCTGATTAAGCACATAAAGCGGCGCATCAGCCGCCGTCACTTCATGCAGGTAAATATACAGCGTGATGAAATCCGACGTCCGCGCCGGCCAGTCGATAATATCCTGATGGAAATCAATGCCGTAAAAATAAGTGATATCGCGATATTCCGGCCGCACATAGGGCCCAAGATTATTAACCGGATTACCCTTGATACGGGTGATCAACCAATCCGGAATAACCGTCTCCGGCACCCCGCAAACGAATTTGCGGTCAAGCACCTGATAATCCGTGCCCAGAACCTCGGTCAGCGCCGCCACCAGCGCGGGCGTCTCCTCGATAACCTTGATCTCGGCATCGAACCGATCCGCCAGATTACGCCCCGGCTGCGGATTGACGCCCTTATATTGCGGATTGGCATCGAACTCGGCCTCGCTCAGGAACAGGCCCTGATCATAGCCACGGTCGGCCCGCGCCATGGCGATCACCGGCGCACAATCCTCCGGCCGGATCAGAGCCCCCATGTTCACAAATCCGAACCGGCTCAGATCCAATGTTGCCTGCCGCATACCCATGTCCCCTGAAACCATAGCGTTCATGGGCCAAGCCTAGGCGAAATTCGGTAAATTTTTCCTAAATTTACCGTCAGGCCGCCGTGTCTTCCTCCTCAGGCTGTCCCGGCTCGAACTTGTTTTCCCATTTGGCAATCACGGTGGCTGCCACGGCATTGCCGATCACATTGGTGGCGCTCCGTCCCATATCCAGCACATGGTCAACCGCGAGGATCAGCAGCAGCCCGGCCTCCGGCAGCTTGAAATAGGTCAGCGTCGCAGCAATCACCACAAGCGAGGCCCGCGGCACCCCGGCCATGCCCTTCGAGGTCACCATCAGCAACAGCAGCATGGTGATTTCCTGACCGAGCGTCAGATCAATGCCATAAGCCTGAGCGATGAAAATCACCGCAAAGGTGCAATACATCATCGAGCCGTCAAGATTGAACGAATAGCCAAGCGGCAGCACAAACGACACGATCTGCCGCCGCACGCCAAAGCTCTGCAACCCGGCCAGAATGCGCGGATAGGCCGCCTCCGAACTCGCGGTCGAAAACGCCAGCAATGTCGGCTCGCGGATCACATTCAAAAGCCCGCGCACATGCCGCCCGATGACCACAAAGGCCACCACGATCAGCAAAGCCCACAACAACCCGAGCGACAGATAAAACCCGCCAAGAAATTTGGCATAGGTCAGCAACACGCCCAGCCCCTGGGTCGCCACTGTCGAGGCGAGCGCGGCGAAAATCGCCACCGGCGCCAGCGCCATCACATAGCCGGTGATTTTCAGCATGACGCTCGCCAGTTGCTCGGCCGCTTTCAGCAACACCGGCGCATGATCGTCAAGCGCGGCAATGGCGGTGCCGACAAAGATCGAAAACACCACGATCTGCAAAATCTCGTTATCCGCCAGCGCCTTGAAAATCGAGCTCGGCACCAGATGAACGACGAAATCCTTGAAACTGAGCCCCCCGACGCCGATAGCACCATCCGCCACCTCCGGCAGATTGAGCCCAAGACCCACCCCGGGCTGGATCAGATTGACCATCACCAACCCAATGGTCAGCGACACCAGAGACGCGATGACGAACCAGCCCATGGTCTTCGCCCCGACCCGGCCGATGGCCGCCGTATCCTCCATATGAGCAATGCCGACCACCAACGTCGACATCACCAGCGGACCGATGATCATTTTGATAAGGCGCAGGAAAATATCCGTCGCGATACTGAACCACCCAGCCACGGTCTCTATCTGTGCTGGATCGGTAACGGTCTCATGCAATACAAACCCGGTGACCACCCCAGTCACCATGGCAAGAATTACAAACCAGGTCAGCCTCGTCATCACGCCCCCTTTTAAGTCCACCCCTTGCAGACTAACACTGACTAAAAAACAGGACACAGTTTTGCGTTATGCTTACAGCTTAAGCAACTGACAATCGACCGCTTCGCCCGGCATTCCATAGCGAACTGCTTATAAAGGGCGTATTATATCTGCGAAATGTTGTTGCGTGCCTTTCCTCCCGTGGCCCGATTCCTGGTGCCACAGGCTCCGTTTGTGAGATGCCGACGTAAACAGTCCGTGCGCCACCGGAATATCGTCAGAGCGGCCTCAACCGTAGAAGCAACACGCATTCCATGGAGAACATCATGTTGTACAGGTCCATCGCTGTCGCGGCGCTGCTTGCGAGCGCAGTATTCCTGCCCGAAATGGCCACTGCGGCTACCGCCGTAACCATCGGAACGGTCAGCCTGCGCGCGGGCCCTGACGCGGGCTATCCCCTCGTGCGAACCATTCATGATGACCGCCCGGTCCAGATTTACGGGTGCCTGAACGACTGGAGCTGGTGTGACGTCGGCTACAGCGGCGACCGCGGCTGGCTCGATGGCAATTACATCGCAAGCGATTATCAGGGCCGCCGCCAGCCACTGATCGGCATCGGAGCCATGTTGGGACTCGGCATTGTCTCGTTCGACTTCGGCAACTACTGGGACAGCTATTATCGCGGCCGCCCCTTCTATTCCGAACGCGGCCGCTGGGAAAATCACTATCACACCAACTACAAATCAAGTTGGGGCCCCCGCGCCACCCACAACGACAATCAACACCCGTCGAGAATGCAGCCGCAGGAGCGTCACCCTGAGATGCAGGAACATATGCAAAACCGCCCGCATGAAGAGCGCCGGGAACCCGGCCAGGAAGAACACAAGCCAGACCGCTGACGGCCAGACCGCTGACGGCCAGAATTCATCCTGTTAAAACCGCAAGGGTAATAGCATGAGCATGCTTATGGTGATCGTTCTACTGATCCTGCTGCTCGGCGCCGGCGGTGGTTACTACGGTTACAACCGCTATGGCGGCGCCGGCCTTGGCGGCGTGATCGGCCTTGTGCTGATCGTCCTCATTGTGCTGTGGTTTCTCGGCGTGCTCGGCGGCGCGCCTATGGAGTAAGCCGCATCAGGCGTCCATATGCTCATGGATCAGGCGCAAGACCGCGTCACCATAGCGCTCGACCTTGACGTCGCCGACGCCGCTGATCTGCCCAAGATCATCGACTGTGGCCGGCTTGCGCGCCGCGCATTCGATCAGAACGCGATCATGGAAAATGACATAGGGCGGCACGCCCTGTTCCTTCGCAAGATCAAGCCGCCAACGCCGCAAAGCCTCGAACAGCGTCTGGTCACCGTCGCCCACCACTGCAGCCTCAGCTGTTTTGCGGCGTGTTTTAACGCGCGGCTTGGTCTGACGCAGCGTCAAACTGTCTTTCTGCCTGAGAAACGCCCGCCCCTCATCGGTGATGAAAATCCCGCCATGCCCGGTGATATCCACGGCGAGCAGCCCATAGGACACCAGCTGGCGAAAAATCGCCTGCCAGTCCGTTTTGCCCAGATCCTTGCCGATGCCATAAACCGACAGCCGGTCATGGCCGAACCCGGTGATACGGTCGTTCTCAGCCCCCGTCAGCACGTCGATCACATAGCCAAGCCCAAAGCGCTCCCCCGTGCGATACACGCAGGAGATCGCCTTTTGCGCCACGATCGTGCCGTCGTAACTGACCGGCGGCTCAAGACAGCTGTCGCAATTGCCGCAGGGCGCGCAGCCATCGCCGAAATATTCCAAAAGCACCTGACGTCGGCACCGCACAGCTTCACAAAGCCCGAGAAGCGCGTTCAATTTCTGCCGCTCGATGCGCTTCTGTTCCTCGCCCGCCTCCGATTGCTCGATCCATTGCCGCTGCATGGCCACGTCCGCCATGCCATAGGCCATCCAGGCATTGGCCGCCATGCCGTCACGCCCGGCGCGCCCGGTTTCCTGATAATAGGCTTCGATGCTTTTCGGCAGATCGAGATGAGCGACAAAGCGCACATCCGGCTTATCGATACCCATGCCGAAAGCAATGGTCGCCACCATTACAAGCCCATCCTCGCGCAGGAAGCGATGCTGATTGCGTGCCCGCGCCTCGGCACTCATCCCGGCGTGATAGGTCAAGGCGGTCAGGCCATGTTCCTCAAGCCACAGCGCCGTTTCATCCACCTTGCGCCGCGACTGGCAATAGACGATGCCGCTCTGCCCCATATGCCGATCTTTGATAAAGCCCATCAATTGCTGGCGCGGATTGTTTTTCTCGACGATGGCATAGCGGATATTCGGGCGATCGAACCCGGCGACGAACACTTCCTCGCCCCCAAGCCGCAACCGGTCGATAATATCGCGCCGGGTCGGCGCATCCGCCGTCGCCGTCAGGGCCAGGCGCGGCACATTGGGGAAAAGATCGGCCAGCACATCAAGCTGCCGGTATTCGGGACGGAAATCATGCCCCCATTGCGACAGGCAATGGGCCTCATCAATGGCGAACAGCGAAATCCGCACGCTTTGCAGGAATTCCAGAAACTCCGGCATCAGCAGCCGTTCCGGCGCCACATAGACGAGATCAAGCTGCCCGTCCCGCATAGCCTGCCGGGTGGCCCGGATATCGCCAGGCGATTGCGCCGAATTGATCGCCGCCGCCCGCACGCCAAGCTGTTCAAGGGCCGTCACCTGATCCTGCATCAAGGCAATCAAGGGTGACACCACCACCCCGACCCCATCCCGACACAGCGCAGGTATCTGGTAACAAAGCGACTTGCCGCCGCCCGTCGGCATCAGCACAAAGGCATTCTTGCCCGCAAGAACATGATCGATAACAGCCGCTTGAAGCCCGCGAAAATCGTCATATCCATAGACCCGCTTCAACACATCGCGCGGCATCGGCATCAGCCCACCCCAAATCCAATTCTGATTCTTCGCGGCACCATACCACAAGATCAGACCCGGACGTTACGGCGTCAAAGCCAGCATCCCCAGAAATCTGAGAGAATGCTGGTATTTTCAATTCTCATATGAGTAGACTTCCAGACATGTCTCTCGCGTCTGAAAATATCGACCTGCCCGCAAAATCCAGTGCCCGTCACTGCAGAAGACTATCTGACCCCTGATTACCGAGCCGTCACACCAAACGATTTTAATCGTCTTTCAGGGACCGGAACAAGGATCCCGAACATCCCATATCCTCAAAAGATTTTGGAGCCGCCTCATGACCAAACATATCCGTATCATTACGACCCATACGACAGATGTCAGTCACAAGATGAAGAATCTTGAACCATTCGCACGACACAAAGAACTTAAATTCAGCCAAGTCAAACTTGATAAAGGTCCGGCCTCTATTGAATGCGAATTCGATGAAGTATTGGCCTCGCCCTATATTATTGGGCGGGCAATGGAAGCAGAGCAGGATATGCACGACCCCGTCCATGCCATCGTGATCGATTGCGTGGGCGATCCCGCCCTCCATGCCGCGCGCGAGGCTGTCCGCATTCCGGTTTTGGGTGCCGGTGAAACCGCGATGCATGTTGCGGCAACACTTGGGCATAGATTCAGTGTTGTCACAATTATGGACCGCGTTCGGCCTATTTTAGAAAATCACATGAAAATGTATGGAGTTTATGACCATTGCGCCTCTGTCCGCGCCGTGGAAATCCCCGTACTTGAAATCAACAAAGACCACCAAAGACTCTACAAGCTCCTCGCCGAAGAAGCCTTGAAAGCCGTCGAGCAGGATAAGGCTGATGTCATCGTCCTCGGCTGCACCGGCTTTGTCGGATGCGACAAGCACATCAAGGATTATTTGCTGGAAAACGGATTTGACGTCCCCGTCGTCGATCCCCTGCCAACCACGGTCATGGTCGCGGCCGCCTTGCTCGAAGCAAGCTTGACCCACAGCCTCAAGACCTATCCAAGACCACCCGTCAAACTGCGCAAAGGCTACAGCATTCCCGACATCGTTTGATGCGCTTCCTGAACAACAGAAGCAATTTTGAATTTCCTTACCTGACAGGTGAAATCCCATGCCAAAGTTCAAACATATTCGTCTGCTCTCGCCCGTCTATAGTGACATTTCCTATCGGCTGGAGGACGTGAAAGATCTGGAACGCGACGACCTGAAGATCTCGCAAACAGGAATTCCCACCGGAGTTCCATCCGTGGAATGCGATTTCGATGAGGCGCTTTGCTCCCCTTATATCGTTGGCCGCGCCATTGAGGCCGAGCGAGAAGGCGTCGATGCCGTCATCGTCGACTGCATGAGCGATCCGGGCCTGGCCGCCGCGCGCGAGTCGGTCAGCATTCCCGTTTTCGGTCCGCGTGAGACATGCATGCATCTTGCCGCCATGCTCGGTCATAGCTTCAGCTTTATCGGCATTCAAAGCCGCACCCGTCCGCGCATGGAACGCCATGCCAAAGCCAATGGTCTGCGGCAGCATCTCGCCTCTGTGCGTGGCGTCGATCTGTCCGTGACCGACCTTCTCCACGATGACGGCAAAAAACTGCATGAAAGAATTATCGAAGAATCATTCAAGGCCGTCACGGAAGACGGGGCCGCTGTCATCCTCATCGGCTGCACCGCCTTCTTCGGTTGCGAAAAAATCGTCGGCAAAGCCCTGCTCGAAATGGGATATGACATTCCAGTCATCAATCCCATCCGCACCACCGTCTCTTATGCAGCGAGCATGCTCGACCTCGGGCTCAGTCACAGCCGCAAAACATATCCATTCCCGCCCGAGAAAAAACGGGTTGGCTATGATATTCCCGGCGTCGTGAACGAAACCGTCTGAGCATAGGCTCAGCACTTACAAATGCGCGGCCTTGAAGGTATCACATGATGCAGGATCGGTATTTTCAAAGCCGCGTTCGAACCAGCGGACCCGTTGTGCGGATGTTCCATGAGTGAAGCTTTCCGGAACCACCACACCCCGCGCCTGTTTCTGCAAGCGATCGTCGCCGATTGCCGTGGCCGCCGCGATCGCTTGCTGAAACTCTCCCGGCTCCAGAATGCCCTTTGCGGCATCGGTGCGCTTGGCCCATAGTCCGGCATAGCAATCCGCCTGCAGCTCAAGCCGCACCGACAGGGCATTGGCCGCAGCCTCGCTGCCCGCACGCTGGCGCGCCGCCTGAACTTTCTGTGATATCCCAAGCAGGTCCTGCACATGATGCCCGACCTCATGGGCAATAACATAGGCCTCGGCAAATTCTCCCGGTGCCGCAAACCGGTCGCGCAGCTCCTGAAAGAACGACAGATCAAGATAAATCTTCTGATCGGCCGGGCAATAAAACGGCCCGGTCGCCGCCTGACCGGTGCCGCAAGCGGTCTCGGTCACATCATTATACAGCACCAGTTTCGGGTCCTGATACTGCCGCCCATTTTCCTTGAAAATCGTTTGCCAGGTGTCTTCGGTCTCAGCCAGAATCTTGCTGGTGAACTGGGCTGCGGCATCATCGGCAGGCGGCGCCGAAGCCAGACCCGAAACCGACGGACTGCCGCCCCCCACAAGCCCCAGAATGACCTGCGGATCAACCCCGAAGAAATAAGCAGCCACCAGAGCGATCACAATCGTGCCGACCCCGAATCCGCGCCCTCCACCGGGCATTTTCATGCCGCGACGGTCTTCCACATTGTCACTTCCACGGGAATTTCCGAGGCGCATCTCAATTTCCCTCTGGTCGCATATCGCAAAACCGGCGAGCCTGGCCCGAGCCGCCCGAAACCCCAGTATGCCTGCGTTCAGGCGAAATTCAACGCCCCGGCCAGCACCTAGCCTCGCCACCAGCGCCATATCGCGGCTGGTGTCGTCAGACAAACAAATTGAAATACTTGGAAAATTGGTGAGCCCAGATGGATTCGAACCATCGACCCTCTGATTAAAAGTCAGATGCTCTACCGACTGAGCTATGGGCTCCCACATGTGGGGTGCGGCGGAAAATAGGGGCTAAGGGGGCGTCGGTCAACCCGTAATCGTAACTCTTTTTTTCTTTAGAGCGGCGGGATGTCGCCCTCGGCCCTGAGCGCGTGAAACTCGGCCACATGAGCCGCCAGACGCCCCGCGGCAATTGCCGCACGAAGTCCCGCCATGAGGTCCTGATAATAGGTAAGATTATGTTCCGTCACGAGCATCGAGGCAAGAATCTCGTCCGAGCGCACCAGATGCGTCAGATAAGCCCGACTGTAACTGCGGCAAGCCGAACAACGGCAGGCTTCATCCAGCGGCCGGGGATCGTCAAGATGCCGGGCATTGCGCAGATTGACCGTGCCGCGCCGGGTGAAGGCCTGGGCATTGCGGCCCGAACGCGTCGGCAACACGCAATCGAACATGTCAATGCCGCGTGTCACCGCGCCGACGATATCCTCGGGCTTGCCGACGCCCATCAGGTAGCGCGGCTTGTCCCCGGGCAAATGCGGCACGGTATGGTCGAGGACGGTGAACATCATCTCCTGCCCCTCGCCGACCGCAAGCCCGCCGACGGCATAGCCCTCGAACCCGATGTCCTGCAACGCCGCCGCTGATTCTCCGCGCAGATCCTCAAAGGTGCTGCCCTGCACGATGCCAAACAGCGCCGAGCCCGCCTCGCGCCCCGCCAGGCCATCAAAAGCATCGCGTGAGCGCCGGGCCCAGCGCATGGACAGCCGCATGGACTGCGCCGCCGTCTTGTGATCGGCCGGATAGGGCGTACATTCGTCAAAGGACATGACAATGTCCGAACCGAGCAGCCGCTGGATCTCCATACTGCGCTCAGGCGTCAGATTATGGCGCGAGCCATCGATATGGGACTGGAACTTAACCCCGTCCTCGGTGATTTTCCGGAGCTTGGCCAGCGACATAACCTGAAACCCGCCGGAATCGGTCAGGATCGGCCGGGGCCAGTTCATGAAGTGATGCAACCCGCCAAGCCGCGCCACCCGCTCAGCCCCCGGCCGCAGCATCAGGTGATAGGTGTTGCCAAGCAGGATATCCGCCCCGGTCTCGCGCACGCTCTCGGGCTTCATGGCCTTGACGGTGGCCGCAGTCCCCACGGGCATGAAGGCAGGCGTGCGGATTTCCCCGCGCGTGGTGGTGATGACGCCGGTACGAGCCGCGCCATCGCGGGCCGTCACGGACAAGTTAAATGCAGGTTTGTTACTCATGGCGCCCGATATAGCAAACTGCCGTCGCCATAGGAATAAAAACGATAGCCCGTGCTGATGGCATGCTCATAAGCCGCCCGCATGACATCCAACCCGGCAAAGGCAGACACCAGCATAAAGAGCGTCGACCGCGGCAGATGAAAATTGGTCACCAGCAGATCCACGGCCTGGAACCGATAGCCAGGAGTGATGAAAATATCCGTCTCCCCAGCCCAGGCGCGCACCGTGCCGTCCGCCCGTGCCGCCGTCTCCAGAATCCGGAGCGCCGTGGTGCCGATGGCAATTACCCGCCCGCCCTTGGCCCGGGCCTCGGCGATGGTTGCGGCGGCCTCCGCGCTCACCTCACCCCATTCCCGGTGCATCTTATGCTCGGCGGTGTCATCGACCTTGACCGGCAGGAACGTCCCCGCCCCCACATGAAGCGTCACCGCCACCTGTTTGACCCCGCGCGCGGCAATGGCTGCCAGCAGCTCCGGCGTAAAATGCAGCCCCGCCGTCGGAGCCGCCACAGCGCCCTCGCGGCTCGCGAACATGGTTTGATAATCGTCCTGATCCTGCGCATCGGGCGCACGCTGAGCCGCGATATAAGGCGGAAGCGGCATCACCCCCGCCGTCTCCAGCGCCGCCCGCAAATCAGCCCCCGCCCGATTGAACCGCAACCCGACCTCGCCACCCTCGCCCTTATCGGTAACCGTGGCCTCAAGCCCGCCGTCAAACGTGATCACCACCCCAGGCGCAAGTTTCTTCCCCGGCCGGGCAAAGGCCCGCCAACAGGCATCATCAACCCGAAGATGCAGCGTCACCTCAACCTTGCCCTCGCCCTTGCGACCGGTCAGCCGCGCCGGGATCACCCGCGTATCATTGAACAGCAGCACATCGCCGGGCTGAAGATACTCCGGCAGATCGCGCATGATCCGGTCGTCCAGCGTCTCCCCCCGCACCACCAGACAGCGCGCCGAATCCCGCGGACTCGCCGGACGCAACGCAATCCGCTCCTTTGGCAAGTCAAAATCAAAAAGATCAACGCGCATGGGGTAATAAAACTTCTGTTATGTCAGGTAGGGTTGAAGAGCAGCAGGAGGCTGGGGAGCCCCTCTTTAATGTGTCATTGCTTTAATATGTCATTGCCGGGCTTGACCCGGCAATCCATGGTTCAACCGACGAGGCGCTGGCCAGATGGACTGCCGGGTCAAGCCCGGCAATGACAGTAAATTAGTCTAATAATGACGCGCAATTATTATTGAGGCGCCGCCCCAGTCTCAGGCGTCTCAGCCCCCGCAACCGTCACCCCCGGCACATCCGCCGCAACCTTCAGGCTCAGGATCTTGTCGGGATGGCCTGTGGCGACAAACAGCGTGCCTTCGCCGCGTTTGATCTTGTCCACGGCTTCCATGCCGGACACCACGCGACCGACCACCGTATATTTATGATCAAGGGCGAAATTCGGGCGGAAACAGATGAAAAACTGGCTGTCGGCGCTATTCACGTCGTCCGCACGAGCCATCGACATGACTCCACGCAGATGCATGCGATCGTTGAACTCGGCCTTCAGACTCTGCCCCGAACCACCCGAGCCATCGCCCTTCGGATCTCCGGTCTGGGCCATGAAGCCTTCGATCACCCGATGGAAGGTGAGCCCGTTATAAAACCCCTTACGGGCCAGTTCCTTGACCCGGGCCACGCTGTTCGGCGCGTCTTGGGGATAAAGCTCAATCAGGACGATGCCGTCCTTCAGCTCCAGCACCAGAATATTTTCAGCATCCATTCCGGACGGAATGACCAGCGTCCCCGCAGCCTGAGCGGGTGGGATACTGACAGCCTGCGAACCGATCAACGCCGTCAAAGCCGCCGATACCCAACCCAAAAACCGCTTCATCACTGTATTCCTTTTCAAGATACTCACAGGGCATCATGCTTAGCAGAGGTTCGCCCCCCTGCAAAGTCTGGCCATAGCCACGCAGCACGTATTTATAGCTTGCCGGACACTGTACAGTGTCAACACAAGTCATACCCTCACAGGATAAGAAGCGGCCCTAGCTCTGGCCCCGCCGCTCAGCAACCCGCGCCTCGACCGCGTCGGCAATTCTCGGCGGCACGAAGCTGCGGATATTGCCGTCGAAGGCCGCAATTTCCTTCACCAGGCGGGAGGCGATGGATTGCAACTCCGCCTCGGCCATCAGGAACACGGTTTCGATCTCGGGGTTGAGATGGCGATTCATGCCGGCCATCTGGAATTCATATTCAAAGTCCGACACTGCCCGCAGGCCGCGGATGATGAAATTCGCGCCCACTTGTTCGGCGAAATGCATGAGCAGGGTCTCGAACGGCTGCACCTCGATGATAACGCCCGAAGCCTTGGCGATATCCGCCGTCTCCTCAAGCGCCATGCGGCTCCGTTCCTCAAGCGTGAACAGCGGGTCCTTGGACGGGTTGGTCGCCACCCCAAGCACCAGACGGTCCACAAGCTTGACCGCCCGCTTGATGATATCGACATGCCCGCGTGTGAGGGGATCGAATGTCCCCGGGTAAAGCCCCACACGCTCTTTAACCATCGTTCGCCCCCGCGCTCAAACTATCCGGCTCAGTCTTCGCTGCCCTGGTCTCCGGAGATGTCATCCCCGGCAACAGCTTCAGCTTCTGCAACATCTTCTTCGATGCCGTCGTCATCCTCGGCATCAGCCAGATGCGCGATCGACACCACATGTTCATTGTCATCGACACGGAACAGGGTAACGCCCTGCGTCTGACGACCGGCAATGCGAATATCATGAACCGGCACGCGAATCAAACGGCCCTGATCGGTGACCATCATGATCTGGTCCTGATCGGTGACCGGGAACGCCCCGACCACCGGACCATTGCGTTCCGACGTCTCGATATTGATGATGCCCTGCCCGCCACGGCCGGTGATGCGATATTCATAGGCCGAGGTGCGCTTGCCATAGCCATTGACGGTGATCGACAGCAGGATCTGCTCGGCTTCGAACAGTTCATTGAACCGTTCGACCGTCATGCCCTCCGGTGTCTCGGCCACAGCCTCCCCACGGCGTTTCGCCGCCGAGAATTTGAGGAAGATGTCTTTTTCTTCCGTGGTCGGCTGAATATGCCGCAGGATCGACATGCTGACAACCTCGTCGCCTTCCGGCAGGCTCATGCCACGCACGCCGTCCGACGCACGCCCGACAAAGCGCCGCACGTCAGTAGCCCGGAAGCGGATCGATTTACCGCCCTTGGCCGCCAACAGCACGTCATCGTCTTCCGCGTTGCAGACCCCGACCGATATCAGCTTGTCGCCCTCATCAAGCTTCATGGCGATCTTGCCGTTGGACATCACATTGGTGAAATCCGACAGCGAGTTGCGGCGCACATTGCCCGACTTGGTGGCGAACATGGCGTCAAGCTCGGCCCAGCTCGCCTCATCCTCAGGCAAGGGCAGAATAGCCGTCACCGTCTCGCCCTGTTCAAGCGGCAGCATGTTGATGAGCGCCTTGCCGCGCGATTGCGGATTGCCCAAAGGCAGCTTCCACACCTTAAGCTTGTAAACCTTGCCGACGCTTGTAAAGAACAGCACCGGCGTATGGGTCGAGGCGACGAACAGATCGCTCAGGAAATCCTCGTCCTTCGTGGCCATGCCCGAACGGCCCTTGCCGCCCCGGCGCTGAGCCCGGTAAGCCGACAGCGGCACGCGTTTGATGTAGCCGGTATGGGTCACCGTCACCACCATGTCTTCGCGCTGGATCAGTTCTTCGTCATCGAATTCACCAAGCGCATCGACAATCTCGGTGCGGCGCGGCGTGGCGAAGGAGGTGCGGATTTCCGTGAATTCCTGCTTCATCACTTCAAACAGACGGATGCGGCTCACCAGAATTTCCAGGAACTCCCCGATCTGGACCGCCAGATCCTTCAATTCCTTGCCGATATCGTCGCGACCCAAAGCCGTCAAACGATGCAGGCGCAGATCGAGGATGGCTTTGACCTGCACGTCCGACAGCTTGTATTTGCCGTCTTTATATTCCCCGCGCGGATCGCTGATCAGCGTGATGTAATGCTCGATCTCCTGCGCATCCCATTCACGCGCCATCAGGCGTTCGCGCGCCGTGGCGGCATCCGGCGCATTGCGGATGATCGACACCACTTCGTCGATATGGGTGACGGCAATCACCAGCCCCACCAACACATGGGCGCGGTCGCGGGCTTTGGCCAGACGGAACTTGGTGCGGCGGGTGATGACCTCTTCACGGAATTTGATGAAGGCGACAATGATATCGCGCAACGTCAGCATTTCCGGGCGGCCGCCATTCAAGGCCAGCACGTTCGCGCCAAAGCTTGTTTGCAGGGACGTATGACGGAACAGCTGGTTCAGCACCACATCCGGCACCGCGTCACGTTTCAGCTCGACCACCACACGGACGCCGTCACGGTCGGACTCGTCCCGGAGATCGGAAATGCCTTCGATTTTCTTATGACGCACGCATTCGGCGATCTTTTCGATCATCGAGGATTTATTGACCTGATAAGGCACCTCGGTGATGACGATAGCGCTGCGGTCCTTGCGTACTTCTTCGATGAAGGTGCGCCCGCGCATCAGGATCGAGCCGCGCCCGGTCATAGCCGCCGACCGCGCCCCTGCCCGCCCGAGAATAAGACCCCCGGTCGGGAAATCCGGCGCCGGAACGATCTCGATCAGTTCCTCGATGGTGATTTCCGGATTGTCCATATAGGCGATGCAGGCATCAAGCACTTCGCCAAGATTATGCGGCGGCACATTGGTCGCCATGCCGACGGCGATCCCGCCCGCACCGTTCACGAGAAGGTTCGGGAACCGGGCTGGCAACACTTCCGGCTCATGCTCGGATTCGTCATAGTTCGGGCGGAAATCGACGGTATCTTCGTCAATATCGCTCAAAAGCCCGGTGGAGGACTTGGCCAACCGGCTTTCAGTGTAACGCATGGCGGCGGCTTTATCGCCATCCATGGAGCCGAAATTGCCCTGCCCGTCGATGAGCGGCAAGCGCATGGAGAAATCCTGCGCGAGACGCACCAGGGCATCATAAATCGCGCTGTCACCATGGGGATGGTATTTACCCATCACTTCGCCGACGATACGGGCGGACTTGCGATAGGGCTTCGAATGCTCGTAACCGCTCTCATACATCGCATAGAGAATACGGCGATGCACAGGTTTCAGACCGTCGCGAACGTCTGGCAAGGCGCGAGAGACGATTACGCTCATGGCATAATCGAGATAGGAGCGTTTCATCTCCTCCTCGATGGTAATCGGCTCAATATTATTGTCGCGAGGTTCGAGAACGCCCGTGTCGGTCAACGAAACAACCCTTTCAGAGGAGCAGCCGAACGGTCAGAAACAATCCCGCAAACCATCAAGATCTAGAGGTGCCGCATCCCGCACGACTACGAAATATAGTCGTCAATGAGCTGCCACAATAGCAAGTCCCGGGCATCGGCGCAACAACCCTGCGACACGAATATTTTCATTATATATCAATGGATTAAAATGCCATTCCAAGGCACCCCGGCCGCATCCCCCCACAGCCGCCCCATCCGGCCCCGCCAAAGCGGAAATAACCGCAAGGCTCCCCGGGCAAAACTGCGCCGGTCGCCCTGGATCACCTTCCCTCAAACATCCTCAAGCACATCCTTAACCTTTTCCGCCAGCTGCTTGAGACTGAACGGCTTTGGCAAAAAGCTAAACTCCGCGCCTTTCCCCAGATTCTTGCGGAAGGCATCCTCGGCATAGCCCGAGATGAAGATGATCTTCATGCCATAGCGCCGCTCCCGGATATTTTGCACCAGCGTCGGCCCGTCCATATTCGGCATGACCACGTCCGAGATCAGCAGATTGATGCTGTCACCGTGCTTTTCCACGAGAGCGAGCGCCTGCTCCCCCGAATCCGCCTCAAGCACGTTATAACCCTTGTTCTTGAGTGCCCGGCTGGCGAACAGCCGCACGGCGTCCTCGTCCTCGACCAGCAGGATATTGCCCTTGCCGGTGAGATCCTTCGGCCGCTCGACCAGGGTCACGACCTCGCGCTGCTCGACCTCGCCCGCATATTTCGGCAGATAGATCCGGAAAATCGCCCCCTGACCGGGGCTGCTGTCCGGGAAAATGAACCCGCCGGTCTGTTTGACGATGCCATATACGGTCGACAGACCAAGCCCGGTGCCCTTGCCGACCTCCTTGGTCGAAAAAAACGGTTCAAAAATCTTGCCGAGATTTTCCTTGGCAATACCGGTGCCGGTATCCGACACCTCGATCATCACATAAGCGCCCATGGGCATCATGGGATGCCCAAGCGTCCGCGAATCCTCGGACGAGATGTCGCTTGTGCGAATGGCCAGCGTGCCGCCCGTAGGCATGGCGTCGCGGGCATTGACGGCCAGATTGATGATCACCTGCTCAAGCTGGCCTTGATCAACCTTGACCGGCCCGAGATTGCGGCCATGGATCATCTTGAGCTCGATGGTCTCGCCGATCAGCCTCCGCAGCAGGTTCGAGATTTCCGCCAGCACATCGGTGATGATCAGCACCTTGGGCCGCAAGGTCTGCTGGCGCGAAAAGGCCAGCAGCTGACGCACCAGATTGGCCGCCCGGTTCGCGTTCTGCTTGACCTGCATGATATCGGCGAACGACTGGTCGCCCGGCCCGTGCCGCACCAGCAACAGATCGCAAAACCCCGTGATGGCCGTCAGGAGATTATTGAAATCATGGGCGATCCCGCCCGCAAGCTGGCCCACCGCCTGCATTTTCTGCGACTGGGCAAACTGCATCTCAAGGTTTTTCTGATCGGTGGTGTCGATGACATACAGCACCGCCCGTTCATCAAGGCCGGCCCCGCTTTCCAGCCGATGGACATAAAGCTGCGCCTGTTTCTCGCCCGAGCCCATGAAGCGCACTTCGACCGGTGCCGGCACGCCACCCTTTTCAATGGCCTCGCGAATGCGGGCCAGCACGTCCGGCAGATCGACCGCAACGATAATTTCACTCAGCAGCTGCCCGCCAGCCCCGCCCCCGGCGGAAAAGATATTCTGAAACAGATTGTTCGAAGCATAGACCTGTCCGGTCAGATCGACGGTGGCGATCCCAAGCGGCGCATCGGCGAAATAGCGGCGGAACCGTGCCGCCTCGCCCGCCTCGTCCCCGACCCCAAGCCGCTCGCTCTGCTCGGCGGGATTGCGCAGCACCAGCACCCCCGCCCGGCTCGGCAACTCGGTCAGGCACACCGTATCGGCATAGGCCACCTCAAGGTTCACAAGCGCGCCATGTCGCCCTTTGAAGGCCAGTGTCCGCCCGGCCAGGACGGCAAGCCCGTCGATGCCCGTCACCGGCTCATCCAGAAGGCTGCTCAGGGGTTCTCCAGCCAGACTGGCGGGCGACGCCACCCCAAGCCAGCGCGAAAGCGTCACATTGATCGCCCGCACCCGCAACTGATCGTCAAACGACAGCGCCCCGCTGCCAACCGCATCAAGAATATGCCCGGCCACCTCGCGCGCTTCCCGGGCACCGTCGCGCACCGCCGCCGCATTGGTGACATCGACCACCTGCCAGACAATGGTGCCGCCCACCCCCCCGGTGTCGCTGGCTGAA
Source organism: Govania unica (assembly GCF_027920805.1). Lineage (GTDB taxonomy): Bacteria > Pseudomonadota > Alphaproteobacteria > Sphingomonadales > Govanellaceae > Govanella > Govanella unica. The sequence goes on along the minus strand of NZ_JANWOI010000001.1, from coordinate 981,818 downwards.
AAGCGCAGCCAACGGGTGCCGCAATGGGCGAGCGTGAGCCGCACCGCCTCCTGTCCCTGCCCACCCGTTTTCGCCAGTTCAAGCAGCCGCGCGATGGCCGCCATCCCCGAAGCATTGCCCTCCACAAGTTCAATCGGCGAGGGTGCGACACCGCGCTTGATGCCGGTCATGTCGCGATAGGCCGGATTGGCATAGGTCACAACACCTGCCGCGTCGGTGATGACCCGGCCATTCATCGTCATATCAAGTGCAGTAAACAACAGCGTGGCATCGCCGGAATTGACGCTTCCGACACTTTCACGCAGCAGAGTGACAATGGCGAACAAGGCGCAAGCCAGCGCGATCCCGGCGAGAACGCCGCCCGCAAGCCATTCCGACGCGGCCAGGGTCAGATACCAGGCGCCGCCAGCCGAAGTCACCGCGATCATAAGCCCCACGCCGACGAACAATCCCCGCCGCAAGGCGGTGCCTTCCCCGGCCAGGCCCCGCCGGGACGGTGCTTTCATGTTCGGAACCGCGGTCGCTTCGTCACGCATGACAGCACATATCCTCCCTCAATCTTATCTGTAACCTAGCCTATAGCGCCCATGCCGTCACCTGGCGCGTACCTGCGGCGGCTATTTTTGCCGAAGCTTCATAACAAAACCGATGACCTCGGCCACCGCGCGGTAATGATCCTGCGGAATTTCCTGATCGACCTCTACTGACGCAAACAGGGCGCGGGCCAAGGGCGCGTTCTCGACGATCGGCACTTTATGCTCCTTGGCGATTTCGCGGATCTTCAAGGCGATCAGATCCGCCCCCTTCGCCACCACCATCGGCGCGCCGCCCCCGCCATGCTCGTATTTGAGCGCCACGGCATAATGGGTCGGGTTGGTGATCACCACGCTCGCGCCGGGCACCGCCTGCATCATACGCTTGCGCGACCGCTCCATGCGGATCTGCCGCAGCCGGCCTTTCACATGGGGATCGCCATCGCTCTGCTTGTACTCGTCCTTCATTTCCTGCTTGGACATGCGCAGCTTTTTCCGATGCGACATGTACTGATAGAAATAATCGGCGATGGCCAGCACGAACATGATCGAAATAACCGCCGTCAAAAGCTTGATCGTCAGCTTTTTGACATAGGGCAAGATATCCTCAAGCGACTGAGTCATGGACTGATCGAGCCGGCTCGCCTCCGGCATCACGAGCGCGGTGACCACCGACCCGATGATGATCAGCTTGGCGATGGTCTTCAGAATCTCAACCACATTCTGCATGCCGAAGATGCGCTTGAACCCGGCAATGGGCGAGATCTTCGACAGGCTCATCTTAAGCTTTTCAGCGCTGATCACCGGCCGATGCTGAATAAGCGACCCGACGATCGAGCCCGCCATCAAAATCCCGAACGGCAGCAACATCGTCGACGCCAGCAACAGAAGGATCCATTTATACAGCCCCATGAGATTGCCGGGATCGACCGACAGCTGATCCGCCGTATCGAAAAAGCTGACAAAGGCACCGCGCAGCCTGAGCGCGATATCCCCCGAACTGATATTGATGGCGAGCGCCATCGCCATCAGCATGAACCAATGAGTCACCTCGCGGCTGGAGACGACATTGCCGCGCTTCATCGCCTCGTCGAGTTTTTTGTCTGACGGCTCTTCTGTTTTTTGTGAATCGTCTTGATCGTCCGCCATCCCGCGCCCCTATTTGAGCAGCAGGGCAAGCCTGCCCTCGAAATGCTGCAGAAACCACAGCATGGAGCCGGAAATGCTCATAAACAGGATCGAAAACCCAAGCATCAGGTTAAGTGGCATGGCGATGAAGAAAATCTGCAATTGCGGCATCAGCCGCGCCACCAGACCAAGCGAGATATTGAACACCAGCCCGAACAGAATGAACGGGATCGACATCTCGATCCCAAGCTTGAAGGCTTCCGACACCGTCGTGATGGCAAGCTTGGCAAGATCCGCGGACGGCGGCATCGCGCCCGAGGGCATGAGATCATAGCTGTCACGCAGCACGGCGATCAGCATATGATGCATGTCGGTGACAAAAATCAACAACACCCCAAGCAGCGTCAGGAAGGTCCCGAGAATGGCCCCCTGCGACCCTTGCGACGGATCGAAGGCCATGGCCGCGCCAAGTCCGGTGAAAGTCGACATGACCACCCCGGCCACATGGAGCGCGCTGATCATCAGCCTGATGGCCCCGGCCACCGCAAGCCCGATGACGATTTCCCCGAACAGCAGCAGGAACAGCATGAAAACTTGCTGCGGCATCGCCGGCAGTTTTGTCCGCACCAGCGGCAGGATCACCAGGGACAAGGTCAGCGCCAACGCCAGCCGTATCTGCGCCGGGATGCTGGTTTCACCGAACGCCGGCATGATCATGACCATGGAGCCGATGCGCGCGAACACCAGCAGAAACGCGAACAGCTCGGCACTGGTGAATTGCGCCAGATTCGGCATCAGGACCCCGTGGCGATACGATCGGCGATGCGTTCCATGAAATGTCCAAGCGTCTCGCCCATGAACGGCAGCATCAGTATGAACGACAGAAAAATGGCGATGATCTTCGGCACGAAGGTCAGCGTCTGTTCCTGAATCTGCGTCAGCGCCTGAATAAGCGAAATAGCCACGCCGACAGTCAGGGCCACCAGCATGCTCGGCAGCGCCACAAGCAAAAACACGAGAATCCCATCCCGTGCAACGTCCAACACGTCCGCTCCCGTCATCTGCCCGAGGCCCCTTGCTTCATCCCGTTATGGTTAACGACCGCCGCCGTAAAAAAAGCGCAAGCCCCCAAGGACCCGCGCCCCCCTGTCAGATCGGCATACGGACAATTTCCTGATAGGCTTGAATAACCTTGTCGCGCACCGCGACCACGGTGTCGAGCACCATTTCCGCGTTGGACACCGCGCTCACCACATCGGTCAGATCCATCTGCCGGTTGAGCCCGGCCACAGCGGCCTTTTCACTGACTTTGGTCACCTGCGACACATCGGTCACAACCGATTTCAGCATGTCGCCGAATCCGTTGCCGCCGGACAGCGCCTCCCGGGCCGACATGCCGTTGCCGCCGCTTACCGCCGAAGCGCCCTTGCCCAGAGCCTGGGAATAGGCGTTCGAAGCATCCATGGCCCGCAATACACTCATGACTCAAAGTCCCTTTAAATAATCAGCGCAACAGTTCGATGGTGCGGGAGATCATCGCCCGCGACGTCTCGACCGCATTGATATTCGCTTCATAGGAGCGCTGCGCCTGTTTCATGTCCATGACTTCCATCAGGCTGTTGACGTTCGGCGTCTGCACATAGCCGTCGCCGTCCGCCGCCGGATGGCCCGGCTGATAGCGCTTGCCGAAGTCGCTTTTATCGACCCCGACATTGGTCACCTTGACCTCGTGGATGCCGTCCTTGCGATTGAGCACATCGGCGAAGGACACTACTTTACGGCGATAGGGATCGGTGCCGGCCGTATTCGGCAGCGAATCCGAGTTCGCGAGATTTTCGGAAATGACCCGCATGCGCACGCTTTGCGCCTTCATGCCGGACGCCGAGATCATCATTGCCTTCGAGAGATCCATAAGCCGTCTTTTCCGTTAATTGCCGCGACCGAGCGCCACCCGCAACATGCCGGCGTGCTTGCGATAAAGATTGGTGACCAGTTCATGGGTCATGCGGGTATCGGCAAGCTTGGTCATTTCCTCCTCAAGCCCGACGCCATTACCGTTCCGTTGAGTTTCAAGCGACTTCACGTGATAAACCTCGCCACCACGAACTTCACTTGGCGGGCTCTGATGGTTCGGATGGGTTCTCGCCACCTTGGCCGCGCTTGTGGACGTGCGCACCAGCACATCCGAGAAATGAAGGTCCTTCAGATCCTTCGGGGTATAGTCCGACGTGTTGGCATTGGCCACATTCTCGGACAGCATTTTCTGACGGCGTTCGAGCCAGGACATTTTGCCCTGCAACGCTGAAAACAGCTTGAGCCCCTGAAAGTCCATCTGCCGCACCTGATCCGATCCGGGCGGTTTGCCTCGGCGTTTCCCGAATACAAACCCCAATTTGGATAAAATTTTACGGGTTGATTGTCCGCCGATCCCGTTAACAAAAGGTAAAGGCCGTTCGCGCCCCTAAAAAGCGCGCTTTCCTTAAAGAGTTTTTAACCATAGACAGTGACAATTGAAGCGAGATTAGGGGCGGAGCGGGGCTGTGGCGTCAAAAGACCCGAAAGACGACATGAAAGATGCGCGACCCATAGCGGTTGCGCTCAAGGCCGACGGTTGGTCCCGTCACAGCACCGGCCTCGTCCCAAAGATCACCGCCATCGGCCATGGCAAGAACGCGGAACAGATCCTGTCGCTCGCCTTCGCCAATGACGTAAAGGTGAGAAAGGACGCCGATCTCGCCAGCATCCTCGCCAGCATGGACATCGAAAGCCCGGTCCCGCTCGAAGCCCTATCGGCGGTGAGCGAGATCCTAAGCTATCTCTATCACCTCGACCGCACCACCGTCGACGCGGCGCTCGCATCCGATGTTTCCCCCAATATTTCCCCAGATATTAGCTGAGCCGCAGAAAGCCAAGCCCCCAGATGGACAGTGTCAATTACTTCCGCTTTGTTGCAGCGCTTGTGTTCGTTCTGGCGCTCCTCGGCGCCTGCGCCTGGGCGGCCCGCCGGTTCGGCTTCCTACCGCAGGTGACGCCGCGCAAAGGGGCCAAAAAACGCCTGGAAATTCTCGAAATCATGGCCCTCGACGCGCGCCGCCGTTTTGTCCTCATCCGCCGCGACGATGTGGAACATCTGGTGCTGGTCGGCGACGGCGAAACCGTTATCGAGCGCGCCATCACGCCCGCATCCAAACCCGCGCCGGAGACCAAGCCATGAGCCGCACCCGTATCCTGTCCCTGATCGCGGCCGCTTTGTTCCTACTCCCCCTGCCCGCACTCGCGCAGGAGGTGGTGGTCAACATGGGCGAAGGCGGCAGCTTCAGCGGCCGCGTCGTTCAATTGCTGATGATGATCACGGTTCTAAGCCTCGCGCCGTCGATCCTGATCGTCATGACCTCCTTCACCCGCATCATTATCGTGCTGTCCCTGCTCAGAAGCGCCATCGGCACCCAGCAGACGCCGCCGAACGTGGTGTTGATCAGCCTGGCCCTGTTCCTCACCGGCTTCATCATGCAACCAACGCTGGAGGTGGCCTGGAAAACCGGCATCGCCCCGCTCATGGCCGAACAGATCGACGAATCCAAAGCCATCGACAATGTCTCGGTCCCATTTCACGCCTTCATGAGCAAACAGGTGCGGGAAAAAGACCTCAAGCTGTTTTTCGAACTGTCGAACACCAAGCCGCCGCAGAAAATCACCGAAACGCCCATGACCGTCTTGATCCCGGCCTTCATGATCAGCGAACTCCGCCGCGCCTTTGAAATCGGCTTCCTGCTGTTCGTGCCGTTCCTGATCATCGACCTCGTGGTCGCCTCGATCCTCATGGCCATGGGCATGATGATGCTGCCCCCGGTGATGATCTCGCTACCGTTCAAGCTGATTTTCTTCGTCCTGGTGGACGGCTGGGCCCTGGTAGCCGGCAGCCTGGTCAAAAGCTTCCGCGTCTAACCCACACAAACTCCGTCATCCAGAGCGAAGCGAAGGATCCAGACCTTCGCTCCACCGGACTCGTCTTTTGAAAGCCCGCCTACCCTCAGCCGCTCTTTTTCTTCTTCTTCGACACGATCAGGTTCATCGCCTCCACAAACATCGAGAAGGCGATGGCCACATAAAGATACCCACGCGGAATGTGGAAATGCGCGGCATCGGCCACCAGCGCCACACCGACCAGCAGCAGGAAGCTCAAGGCCAGCATCTTGACCGACGGATGGTCATTGATAAAGGCGGACACCGGCTCGGCCGCCACCAGCATGACCATGATGGCCACCACCACGGCGGCGATCATGATCGGCAGTTCATTGACCATGCCGACGGCCGTCACGATGCTGTCGAGGGAGAACACCAGATCGAGCACCATGATCTGCAGGATCACCGATACCATGCCCGCATGTTTGATGCTCACATGCTCTTCCTCGCCCTCGGTCATGGTGTGAATTTCCATGGTGCCTTTATAGATCAGGAAGGCCCCGCCCACCCCAAGCACCACATCGCGCCAGGACAGACCGAACTCCCCGAACATCATAATCGGCGTGGTCATGCCGATGATCCAGGTCAACGCGAACAGCAATCCAACGCGCATAATGAGCGCCAGCGCCAGGCCAATGCGGCGGGCGTTCTTGCGGTGCTCCGGCGGCAATTTCTGGGAGACGATCGACAAAAAAATCAGATTGTCGATGCCAAGGACGATTTCGAGGACCGCGAGGGTCAGAAACCCCGTGATAATCTGTGGGTTCGTCAGATAGTCTATCATCAGCCCTCGCGACAGCTAAAAGAGGTTGCCCCCACACTGTCTGCGGAGCCAATAGGCACTTGAGATGTGGCACCTCCCCCCATCCGTCAAGGGGGAGAGAAAAATCTTTTCACATTTTCGTGATGAATACCAACCAGGGTCAGCCGCCGGTCATTACGCGCCCTTGCGGTCGAATTCCTTGCGATAGGCTGCCATGAAGCTTTCAAGCGTGTTGACGCTCGCGATGCTTTCCGTCAAGGCCTTGATTTCCTTGGTGGATGGATCTTGCTTGGCGGTAATCACATCAAATGCCCCGGCATAGGCCCCGTCCGCCATCGGCGTGTTGTAGCGGCTGCGAAGCTCGCGCAACCCCTCAACATTTTCGTCCAAAGACAAGGCAACCGCGATGCGCAGCACCTGCCGCCGTTCGTCATTGCTGAGCGGCCGCTTGTCGACCCAGCGCTCGCCCAGGATGCGCTCGCCGTTGCGCACCACCTCGGCCCAGCGCGACCCGCCCCAGTATAGATCGGCCCGCAACAATTCCGCGTCCTTGCTGCTGTCGCGTTCAAGCAGTACCTCGGCTTCCTCAAAGCGCTTGGTATCGATGAGCGCCCGGGCCTCCAGATGGCGGCGCTGCAAGTCCACATCCGCCGGCATGGCCGCCTGACGGGTGGCGCGAATGACCCCAAGGGCCTTCTCCGGCTTATGATCCAGAAGATAAATCATGGCCAGCCGTCCGGCCACCGTCGCCTGCGCCACCCCCTCAAGCCGGTAGCGCACCTGATGTTCCAGCAACTCGGCCGCGCGATCCAACAGATCGACCGCCACCAGGCGGTCAGCCAGCCGCCGGATCATATTGTCACCGTCAGCCCCAAGCGGGGTCAATTCCCGGAAATCATAATAAAGCGACAGGGCATCGACCGGCGTCATGCTGTCCACAAGACCGTCAAGGAACAATCTGCGGAAGGCGTCGGACATCCGTTCGGTGATGGCGCGGGTGCGCGGGCTGTTGTCGAAATGGGTCGCCGCCTGCCGCAGCGTGCGCAGCCCGGTGCGATAGTCCCCCATCTCCACATAAAGCTGCCCAAGGCGGTCCAGAAGATCGAGTTCGAGCTGATCGCCGCGCCAGGCGAAGCGCAACCGTTCCAGCCGGTCGATCACATCCTTCGGCGCCAATGTCTTGTTACGCAGCTCAAGCTCGGCCAGGGCAAACGACGCCCGCGCCGCGCTCTCCCGCTCGCCTGATGCCATGACCTTTTTGTAGACATCCTTGGCACTCGCCCCGTCGCCCGCCCGTTCAAGCGCCTTGCCGCGATAATATTCCACCTCGGCAGTCAGATGCGGCGGCAGCAAATAGCCCGTCAGCGTCTTCACTTCCCCGGCCATGAACACGCCGTCTCCCAGCGCATCGGCAGCATGGACAGCGGCGAGCTTCAGACGAGCCCGGTCCGCCTCCTCATATTCGATCAGACCATCGGCACCGCGTTTGTAATTTTCGAGCGCCCCCTGCCAATCGCCCATGCCATCGGCGGCCACGGCCCGCCACAGATAGGCATCGATTTCGCTGTCGAGCCCCTTGTGCGACAGATCATTGCGCCCGGCTTCAAAACGCCGCAGCATCAGATTGGCGATGCCGCGCACGGCACGAAATTCCGGATTATCAAGCAACCCCTTGTCGCTTGAAGCCATGACATCAAGCGCGCCGATGGCCCGTTCCGGCTGCGAAAACCCGAGATAAAACCGCGCGAGGTCCCAACGCACACTGTTCTTGTTGGCGCCTTTCGCGTTTGCGAGGCGCTGCAACAGGCCAAGCCGCACGTTATCGTAATCAGCCGGGCCTCCGCGCCGCCAGGCGGCAAAATCAACCAGCCGCTGCGGCCGCTCCTCCTCGGCCTCGACCACGCCCTGCGGCATGATCGCGGGCACCACCCCGGCCGACAAGGCAAGCCCGCCGGTCGCACCGACAGCAACCCCATTCCGATAACGGACGATCTCAAGGTCATCCGCCTGCTGCTCAATCACAATGCCCTGCGCGCTTGGCAAGATGTGGAACTGGGCAAAGGTCCGTTCCTCGGCAATGCCGCGACCGGGGCCAAGCACCGGCATCACCACCAGCTGATCGCCCACCGTCGGATCATTCAGGTCAAGCCGCGGGCCCACATCCTCAATAGGCATGAACACGCGCAAACCTTTTCCGGCCTGCTGCTGTCCGACATCGATCGGGATCTGCGGCGTGACGCGATTGTCCTTCAGTTCGACAATCCAGTTCGCGTCCCGGCGATGGGCGGCCACGAACTGACCGGCGCCGACGCGATAGCGCAAAACCGTCGCCAGCGGATGCGGGAGCTGTTCCGCCAGTTTAATGCGATCGCCCAGACTGCCTTTCAGCGACGCCTGATCCACCGGCCGATAGCCTTCAAAAATCACCCACAACTGCCCGGCGCGCAGAAATACCGCCGCCGGTTGCGGATCGCGCAGTTCATAGGTGAGCCGCAGGCCATTAAAAATCGGCTCATATTGCATGGTGATCGCCGGGCCCTTAGAGGCCCCAGCCGGTTTGTCCCCAGCCGGTTTGTCACTCGCCGGTTTTTCCCCCGCCGGTTTGTCCTCAGCCTTCACCGCGACCGGCTTCACTGCAGCCGGTTTGGCTTCAACAGGTTTGGCCTCACCCCGTGCATCAAGCACAATCCGCCCGCCCGAGCGGTAATGACGCGGCACCACTCCGGGCGGGAGCTCGAAACTCAGGCTTTGCCCGTCCTCGCTCACGACCAGATTGCGCAACCGGCTCAAATTCTTGGATTTCAAAGCTGCGAGGTCGAATGTCCCCGCCCGCTCGAACCGGATCTGCCCGCGGCCGTTTTCGCTCGTCACCTGATAACCGACCGTGGCGGGCCACTCAAAGACGATACGGCTGAAATCCTGATGCTCGCCGCTGCGGATGCTGACCCGGTCGGCCGCAAACCCGGCAAGCGGCAGAAGACCCACACAAAGCAAAAGGGCCAGAGACCCGAAAGCCCCTGTCCTCATTACCCACCCTGCTGCCGGTCTCTTGATCATGCGATTTTTACTCAAGCCTCTGGGCCACTTCATCGCGGCGAATAACGATATCGACCCGCCGCGACAGCCGCGACTGGATGGCCGGCGGCAAATCATCCAGCAAATCGCCGAACCGCCGTTCGCCATAAGCATAGGAGGCCACCGGCTGTCGATATCCGCTGTGCCGGAGAATACGCGCGATCGTCAAGGCCCGATCGAGTGACAACTCCCATTCCGACGCATAAAGCTTCGCATCAACAGATGAAGGATCGGTATATCCGACCACCGAAACCTCATTATCCAGCCGGTCGAGGGCCGAGGCTATTTCCCCGAGCGCCGCATAAACCGCCGGATCGCCTACCGTGGCGCTCTGCGCCCGAAACAGCAGATCGGCCGGGATCGAGATCGCCACCCGGTCCTCAAGCAAACGCACCCGCCCGCCGGACAACAGCGGATCACGGGACATTTTCTCGGCAAACAGCGTTGCGAGATATTCGATGCTCCCGGCTTCCGTCTGTTCAATCTGGCTATCGTCATGGCTGTCGTTGGGATGGAGCCGCAGTTTCGCCGCCGCCGGGTTGAGCCGATCGCTCAGGGAATCGACCACCACCCGCCAGGCGCGATCCTCGACCGCATTCATGGAAAACTGCAGAATGAAAAAACACAGGATCAGCGACAGCAGATCGGCAAAGGTCAAAAGCCAGGCCTGACTTTTCGGCGGCGCAAGATCGTCCAGGGGGTGCTGATCCAGATTCATTCCTCAGGCGCTCCCTTGCGGTCGCGTTCCATCTCCGCATGCTTGCGCGAGGCAAAGGTCAGCCACATAAGCTGCCGCTTGTCCGGAACAAGCCCCATGGTGATGGACCGCCCCGGCACGCCGCGATCCTCAAGCTCCCGCGCCATGGCAGCAGCCCGGGCCATGGCTGCTCTGGCCACGTTGCGATCCGCCCGGAACGCCGCCGGTGGGACCGCGAACAGAACTTCAACCGTGCGTTCCTCGCCCGACGATTCCTTTTTCAACAGATCGGCCAGCGCATTCATGAATTTGGTCTGATCCGGGCGCACTGTGACATCGCCGCTGGAAAACAACACACTGTCGCGCAGTTCCACCTGCATCACCGTGCCGCCCGACGCCGCATATGCGCCGGGGAAATCGATCAGCGCCTGCAGCGTGGCTTTCCCCTGTTCATAGAACAGGTCGTGATGAACATCGCGCTCCGCCTGGGCCAGCAGGTCGAGCGTCTCGATTCTCGGCATATAGGGCTTGTCCCCGCCGCGAAAGGCCGTATTGACGCTATCGACCACGCGCCCGGCCTTGCCGGTTCTCTGGTTTGATATGGCGTTCATCACCATGAAAAACGTGATGAGAATCAGAAACAGCGGCACCAGCAGTTTGACCGACTCTTCCGCACCTTTGCCATGGGGCGCAAGGGCATCAAAGGGGGTTCTGTCCGGCTCGCGGCTCTGTGACATGGCGCTGCTTAATCGAAGCTCGCAAGAAGCGCGTCGATATCATCCTGATTGTTGGCGACTTCCGGCAATTGCGGACCGTGGAGCAGCGCCGTTTCATTGACGATCTCGCCGTCTTCCGCGAATTCGAGCTGGGTGCGTTCTTCTACAAAGGTGTCACCGATGGCATCGGCCAGGGCCGCCAGCTTGATTTCCAGATGATTAAGCACGCGCACGACCTTGGTCACGCGCTGGCCGGTGATATCCTGAAAACTCGACGCTTCATAAATGCGGGTGGCGATATCGGCCACACGGTCGACCAGATGATCATTGCCATCTTCCGCCAGCGCCTGAATTTCATCGGCCACATCCATCATCCGGCTGGCGGCGTCCTCACTCGCGGACACGATGGCATCGAGTTCCTCGGAGGCCTCCGGGATATCGCGGCGGCACATGGTCTGCGGCTTCAAGGAGGCGATTTCCGCCTTGGCCAGCTCCACATAGGAAATAAGATCCCGGACATCCTGCCCAAGGTCATGTCCGAAAATCGGCGCGTCGCTTCTGAGCGACTGCATGAGACCCGAGACGACTCCGGCGATATCGCTCACGTCGACCTGACCGCCGGTCTGTTCAACCAACGCCTCGACCCGAGCTTCTAGTGAGATATGGCGAGGTTGCGCCGTCATCAACTGTCTCCGTTCCTGCCGTCTGGACCAATCATGCTGGCCGCAGAATCTGCGACCAGCAGCGGAGACCTTAGAGAGTCGTCGGTTAAAGCTGGGTTAAACACCCCCCGCCGATCATCCCTCGATCTGCGGCAGTTTTTTGCGGGTTGCCAGTTGGACCGTCAGCGCCTTGGCCACATCAGGCTTCATGGCCGCCATGATCGGAGCGATCTTTTTGTCTTTCATCTTTTCGATCACGCTGACCAGAATATCCATCTCAAGCTTTTCGAAAATCAGCGCCGCTTCCTTGGGCTTCATAGCCTCATAGACGCGCACCAGGCTTTGAATCTGCGCTTCCTGCTGGTCATCATGGAGACGCAACAGATCCTTGATTTCGGCCTCGATTTTCTTCAGCCGCTCGATTTTCTTGTCGATGCGTTGTTCGGTGGCCATCAACAGGCGCTCGCGCGTGTCCAATTCGATGGACCGCCCCTCAAGCTGCTGACGGCGGCTCGACAGGTCCTGCAGCAAATTGATTTCCGAACGGCTCATGAAATCGCTGTTGGCGCCGGAATCCGCCGCAGGCGCAGCCGCTGCGGCCGGTGCAGCTTTCTGCGCCCCCGCGGCCGGCGCTGGGGCCGAAGGCTTGGCGGGAGCAGCCGTTGTTGCCCCATCCTTTTTGTTGGCGGCATCCAACGCACCGTCAGCGGCCAGGGCAATATTCGTCACCTTGACGCCAAGCAGCAGCCCGGCCGACAAAATAACCACCGGCAGCAGGCGCAGGCGATGCCAGAAGCGGCGCTTGCGCGCTTCCGCCTTCTGGGCCAGCGCCTCACGGCTAACGGACTGCGCGAAGAGCGCTTCCAAGGTCGCCATCTGTGTCCTCTTCCTCTTCCTTGGTCCAACTGGTCCGCGCTTTGGCGGCGCGGGCTTGCGGCGCGCGCGGCACGCTCATGTCCGCCTGTTTGCGCGCGGTCAATCCGGCTTCGATCTTGGCCGCGAGATTGCTGCCCGCCTGGGTGATCATCTGCAATTCATCGGCCAGCGCGCGGGCGTCCGAGATATTATGCTTAAGCGTATCTTCGGTACTCTGGGCCACGGCGCGCAGTTCATAAATGCTTTCCTGCGCTTTCGCGGTCGCGAGATTAAGCCCGGAGATCAACCGCGCCATCACCTCCTGCTCGTCCTTCATGGACTGCAGACGGCGATTGAGGACAATGGCAAAACCGATGGTCGCCACCAACAGAAGGGCCACCACGATATTGGCGATGAGATCAAAGGACATCATGTTTTCCGTCCGCCTCTCATTTTAAGGGACTCAATCCTGACCGCGACATTCTGACCAAGCCGCCCCATCTTGCCGGTCATCATGCTGACACCGCTGCAACGAATATCGATATCGCCGTCCGGCGAGGTATTGAGCATCAATGTCTGCCCGACCTCAAGCCCCATGATCTCGCCAAGCGTCAGCACCTGTTCATCCAGCACGGCTTCAACCGGCACATCCGTGTACCAGAGCTCGTTAGCCAGATGGTTTTCCCAGATGGTGTCGCGGCCGAATTTTTCGCCCATGAAGCGCTGCAACAGCAATTCGCGCACGGGTTCGATGGTGGCGTAAGGCAACACCATTTCAAATTTGCCGCCACGATCTTCCATGTCGGCGCGCATCTTGACCAGGATCGCCGCGTTCGACGCCTGCGCGATCGAGGCAAACCGCGGGTTGGTCTCCAACCGGTCAAGAGTGAACGTGACCGGGCTCAAAGGTTCGAACGCCGCGCACAGATCCTTGAGGACCACGGCGATCATACGTTCGATCAGCGTCTGTTCGATGGTCGTATAGGGCCGCCCTTCGATACGCATGGCGGCAGTGCCCCGCCGCCCGCCCAAAAGCGCATCGACGATCGAATAAATCAGATTCGAGTCAATGGTGATCAGACCGTAATTATCCCATTCCTCGGCCCGGAACACCGCAAGCATGGCGGGCAGCGGGATCGAATTGAGGTAATCGCCAAAGCGGATCGACGAGGTGTTGTCGATCGACACTTCGATATTGTCCGAGGTGAAATTCCGGAGCGACGTGGACATCATCCGCACAAAGCGGTCAAAAATGATGTCGAGCATCGGCAGCCGTTCATAGGCCACGAGACCGCTGTTGATGAGCGCCTGCACGCCGGATTTCGAACTGCCGTCGTCCTCGTCGCCATCGAACCCGAGCAGGCTGTCGATTTCGTCCTGATCGAGCACACGATCGGCCTGACTCGCGAGGTAACTATTGTCCTCCTCGGCGGCGGTCATGGCTTCCCATTCGGCGGCGACCTTGTCGTCGTCGATGCCCTCATCGGATGCCATGGCGGCCCATTCGGCAGCCAGGCGATCTTCTTCGGACTGGGTATTCGGATCCACTGGATCAGCCATCACCACACCCTATTGAACCAACATTTCCTTGAACAGCACATCTTTGACCTGGGTCGGATAAAGCGCGGTATTGACCCGGGACAAAAGTTCTTCCTTCAGGCGGAACATCCCGGCCGAGCCGTTCAAATCATCCACCCGTAGTTCCCGCAGGTATATCTGGAAATTGTCGATCACGCGCGGAAGTTTTGCATCAAGCTCGGTAATGGCGCTCTGACGGTCGACCTCAAGGGCGACCTTGATCTTGAGATAGCTCGCCTTGGCGCCGCCGCTGTTAAGATTGACCAGCATTTCGGGCACGTCATAGAACAGGGTCTGTTTCGGCTCCCGGGCCTTGGCCAGGGCCTGCTGCTCGGACGTCTGGGTCTCGTCCTTGCCGCCGATCAGCGACCAGGCCGCAAACCCACCGCCCACCAGCAGTACCAGAAGGCCCGCGAAAAGCACGATACGCTTGCCGCTGAACTTTTTCTTTTGCAGGCCATTGGCGAGATCCTGTTCATTAAGATCAGCAGCCAGATCACCGAACTCTTCGCTCATTCGCCGTTACCCTCCCGCAGGGGAAAGCCCTTTTTCATTAAGATATGGATCTAAAGCACCCCATCTCTTCATAGACAAAAAGTAAAGAAAGATCCTTAACAACTGGTTGAAACTGGGAAAAACTTTCAGGGTTCCTCACCTCCTCCCCGCCTGTCCCTTTCTGCCGCCCGACCCGCCGCGACCCGGCAAACTCTGCCTTGCCCGGCGAAACCCTCATGGAAGAATCGCGCATTTCCGCCATTTTCAGATCTGGCACGCTTCCTGCTTATAGGTACTCGGATCGTTTCGCGGGCCAGAATGGTCACTGCAGGACGGAGGAGTTTCAGATGGACGTTTCACTTTATGTTGGTCTTTCGCATCAGATGGCGATGCGGCGCAACATTGATATCATCGCCAACAATATGGCGAACATGAACACGACCTCTTTCAAGAAAGAGGCCATGATCTTCCAGGAATATATGGTGACCATGAAGGACACCGCCATTCCGGCCGCACGCAAGGTGTCCTATGTGCAGGACAAGGCGGTCATACGCGATTTCATCGAGGGCAAGTTCCGCCCCACGGAAAACCCGCTGGATCTGTCCCTGAACGGGCAGAATTTCTTTCAGGTTCGCCAAGCTGACGGCAGCATCCGCTATACCCGGAACGGCCATTTCAGCCTGTCGCCCAACGGCACGCTTGTGACCTCGAGCGGCCTTCCCGTGCTCGACCGGGGCGGCAGCACCATCCAGTTTCTCCCTGAGGACAACGAGATCAACGTCGCGCCGGACGGCACCGTCTCCACCAAGTCGCGCGGCGACATCGGCCAGATCAGCGTCGTTTCCTTCGCCAATCTCGGCCAGCTCGAAAAAACCGGTGACAGCCTGTTCAGCAGCCCTCAGACGCCGACACCCTCACAGAATTATTCCGTCATGCGCGGCATGATCGAGGACTCGAACGTCGAGCCGATCATCGAGATGACCAACATGATCAACGTCTCGCGCCAATATCAGATGATGGCGCGGTCGCTCGAAGATCAACAGGACCTCTATTCGAAATCCATCAATCGCCTCGCCAAGGTCGGCTGACCGGCGGCCCGTTAGTGCCCAGGAAGGATACCCCTCATGAAAGCGCTCAGTATCGCCGCCACCGGGATGCTCGCCCAGCAGATGAACGTCGAGGTCATCTCGAACAACATCGCCAACATGAACACGACCGGCTATAAACGCCAGCGCGTCGAGTTCCAGGATCTGCTCTATCAGAACATCAAACGCGTCGGCGCGTCATCGTCGGACACCGGCACCGTGGTGCCTTCAGGCATTCAGATCGGCGTCGGGGTAAAAACCGGCTCGGTCTACCGCATCACCGAACAGGGCAGCCTGACCAACACCGGCAATATGTATGACATGGCCCTGAACGGTCAGGGCTATTTCCGCATCCAGCTGCCCGACGGCAACGACGCCTATACCCGCGCCGGGTCGTTCCAGTTGAGCCCGACCGGCCAGATCGTCAATCAGGACGGCTATGTGGTGCAGCCCGGCATCAGCGTTCCGCCCGAAGCCGTCGACGTCACCGTCAATGCCCAGGGCGAAGTGCTCGTAAAGATCGCCGGCCAGATCGAACCGCAGAATGTCGGCCGCATCGAAATCACCTCGTTCCCGAACCCGGCCGGCCTTGAAGCCATCGGTGACAACATGCTGGTGGAGACCCCATCCTCGGGTCAGCCCACGGTCGGCACGCCCGGCAATCCCGGCTTCGGCACCATCATGCAGGGCTTTCTTGAAACCTCGAACGTGAACGCGGTGTCTGAGATCACATCCTTGATCACCGCCCAGCGTGCCTATGAAATGAATTCAAAAGTCATCAGCGCCGCCGACGAAATGTTGAGCGTGACCTCGCAGCTCCGCTGATAACCCTGAAGACATGAGGACAGAGTGATGCAGAATACATCTTCGATCCGCCGCCTTGCCGTCGCCGCCCTGATCATTCTCGGCACCCTGAGCCCGGCAGCCGCGCAGCAAAAAGCCGCCAAGGCTGATATGACCATGGTGCCTGGCCTCGCGCGTGCCCTGATGCCCGGTGAGATCATCGGCGCCAGTGACATCGCCTGGGTATCCTGGCCCACGCAACAGATCACCCAGACCATCATCACCGACGGCGATGGCCTGATCGGCCGCGCCGTGCGCCGCCCTATGCCGGCCAATGTGCCCGTGCGCTTTTCCGATGTGCAGCGCCCGGTGCTGATCAAGCGCGGCGCGATCGTCACCATGATCGTCAAAACCCCAGACATGACCCTGACGACCAGCGGCCGCGCTCAGGAGAATGGCGGCGAAGGCGATCTGATCCGCCTGACCAACACCAATTCCAACCGAACCGTATCCGGCGTTGTGCTGTCCGCCCGCGACGTGATGGTGAGCTCCTCACAGGAGACCAGCCGCCGCGTCGCCGACCTCGCCCCCGGCCACTGATTTTTTAAAGGAGAGACCTCAAATGACCCGCCTCCTTCTCCGCACCAGCTTGATTGCTGCCGCCGCTCTGACGCTGGCCGCCTGTGGCGCCGCCGACCGCATCGCCAATATCGGCAAGGCTCCGGACCTCAGCGCCGTCAACCCCGGCAGCGTGCCCGCCTCTACCGGCACCTTCCAGCAGTCAGCCGCTGTCGCCGCAACCCCGCAAACCGAAGACCAGGGGACCAGCAATTCCATCTGGCGCTCCGGCTCCCGCCATTTCTTCAAGGATCCGCGCGCTGGCAAGACCGGCGACATCCTGACCGTGCTGATCAATATCAATGACAGCGCCAAGGTCGACAATTCGACCACCCGCGCCCGCACCAACAGCAGCAACACCGCGATTCCTGTCCTGCCCTTCGGCCTCGGCAAGTCGGGCAGCCTGGTCGATGCCTCAAGCTCGGTCGCCAACAAGGGCACCGGCAAGGTGGATCGTTCCGAAGCGATTTCGCTGACCGTCGCCGCCATCGTCACCAAAGTGCTGCCGAACGGCAATATGGTCATTCAGGGCCGCCAGCAGGTGCGGGTCAACTACGAGTTGCGCGATCTGACCGTGGCCGGGATCGTCCGGCCCGAGGATATCAGCTCCACCAACACCATCAAACACACCCAGATCGCCGAAGCCCGCGTCTCCTACGGCGGCAAGGGCCAGATCACCGATCTCCAGCAGCCGCCCTATGGCCAGCAGCTTTACGAGATCCTGTCACCTTTCTAAGCCACGCCATCCAACCTGAAACGTCCACAAGAAAAAGGCCGCCCCAGAACGGGGCGGCCTTTGACGTTTGGGAAAATCCCGAAATTTGCGCTCAGTCGTCGCGGTGTACTTTTTCCTGCCGCTCGTGAGCCTCCTGCGCTTCAAGCGTCATGGTGGCGATCGGCCGGGCGTCCAGACGCTCGAGGCTGATATGCTCCCCGGTCACTTCGCAATAGCCATATTCACCGATGCGAATGCGCTCAAGCGCGGCATCGATCTTGGAGATCAGCTTGCGCTGCCGATCGCGGGTGCGAAGTTCCACCGACCAATCGGTCTCGGACGAGGCGCGATCGGCCACATCCGGTTCCTTGAGGCTGTCTTCCTGAAGATGCTGCAAGGTCTCTTTGGACTCGCGAAGAATGTCATCTTTCCAGGACAGCAACTTGCGGCGGAAATACTCGAGCTGCTGCGCGCTCATAAACGGCTCATCGTCGCTGGGTCGATATCCCGGAAGCAGTTCAACCGCCATTTAATCACCCCTACCTAATTGCTTTCGAAGCTCAAGTGCTTCCTCTCACGTCACGAACTCGGCCCACTGGTGTTCTTGCCTGCCAGTTAATTGAAACTGGCGGCCGCTATCGTCCGGAGCAGTCATCCGTCAAAAGGGGCGATACCCTGAGGACGGCGGATCGATCCAGCGATCCTTATTAGGCTGGCGCTTATATAGTTAAACTCCATTTCAGGAGCAAGTAGCTTCGTCACACCTGACCGAAGCAAGACGGACAAAATCCGTCGCCATCCGCCTAACATATTGGGGATGCTTCAAGAATTCAGAAAAGTTTTGATAAAATTATTTACCAGATCCGGCGTCGAAAAGCCTAAAACCCGAGCTTCGCAAGCTCAACCTCGGCCCGAAGTTCAATTTCCGCAAGAATATCATTGAGTCTCGGATCATCCGTCTGGGCGCGCTGCTGGCGCACGGAATAGGCCAGGGACTTCAAGACATTGACGGGAATTTCGCCGAACAGAAGCGCGCGTTTCACCTCGTCGAGCTGCTTCAGCATGTCTTCGGCCCGTCCGACGCCCTTCGAGCGCCCAGCGGTGGCGTCCGGCGCTTCCTGCAAGGCAAAAAGGCCGCCGACTGCGGCAAGCGGGCCGACGCCCGCGCTGCTTCCCGCCGCCGCAAGCGACGATACATCGGAGTCCACCATGGAACCAAAGCTGTCGCTGTCTCCGGGCACGCCCTTCTTGCGGGTCGCGCCACTGCTCTTGCCGACCTGGCCGGTTCCGCTAATTTTCACGGCAAACCCCCAAGGCAAACCTCATTCCTAGCAACATTACTGATCCTGCGCAAAAACCCGCCATCACGGGCAGGATAATGCCTTGAACATCACGCACAGTCCAGACAATGCCGGAGCATGGTTAAAATTGGCTTAAATCCCACCTTTTCCGCCCCTTTCCCCGGCCTTCCGGCAAGTTTTGCCGGGATGAAGCCCAAGAAGCATCGGCGGCAGATCGACCCAACACACTGAACTTAACCACTTTTTCCAGATTTTCCACAGTTGGCATGGTTCTCGCATTGTATCTGAGCAGAATACTTGTTTTCAATGACGTTCAGGACACTGGATTGGTGCAAAATGCCTAAACAGTCCCATTATACACCGACTTACCGTCGCCTCACCGCAGCCTTCCTGCGCCGGGCAGCTTTTGCCGCCTTGACGGCTGCAAGCCTGATCCTGCCGCCCGTCTCGGGCAACGCGGCCTCGCGCATCAAGGACATCGTCTCGATCGAAGGTGTGCGCGACAACGTGCTGGTGGGCTACGGCCTGGTGGTTGGCCTTGACGGCACCGGCGACAAAATCCGCAACTCACCCTTCACCAAGCAAAGTCTCGAGTCCATGCTGGAACGGCTGGGCATCAACACCCGTGGCTCGGACATGAAGACCGAAAACGTGGCCGCCGTCATGGTGACCGCCAATCTTGGATCCTTCACCCGCAACGGGTCGCGCATTGATGTGACCGTCAGCTCCATGGGCGACGCCAAGAACCTCAAAGGCGGCACCCTCCTTGCCACCCCGCTCATGGGCGCCGATGGCGAGGTCTATGCCGTGGCCCAGGGTCCGGTGCAGATCGCCGGCTTCGCCGCCCGTGGTGAAGCAGCCCAGATCACCCAGGGCGTGCCGACCTCGGGCCGCATTCCAAACGGCGGCATCATCGAACGCGAAATCAATTTCGCCATGAACGGTATCAGCACCGTAAATCTTCAGTTGAAGTCCCCGGATTTCACCACCGCGAGCCGCATCGCCACCGTCATTAATCGCCATCTCGGCAGCGATTCCGCCCAGGCGCTTGACCCGGCGACCGTGCAGCTGCGCCGCCCCGAGGGCTATCGCTATGACACCGTCTCGCTCATCACCAGCATCGAGCAATTGACGGTGCAGCCCGATCAACCAGCCCGCATCGTCATCGATGACCGCGCCGGGGTGATCGTCATGGGCGCCGATGTGCGCATCAGCGAAGTCGCCATCTCGCAAGGCAATCTCACCATCAGCGTTACCGAAACGCCGCAGGTCTCGCAACCGAATGCTTTCTCGGAAGGCGGCCAGACCAAGGTCGTGCCGCGCACCTCCATTCAGGTCGATGACGGCTCTGGCAAGAAATTCGCCATCCTCAAGCCGGGCGTGTCCCTGCAACAACTGGTGGACGGCCTGAATTCCTTAGGCGTCGGACCGCGCGACATGATCTCGATCCTGCAAACCATCAAGGCCGCCGGAGCGCTCCAGGCCGATATCGAGGTGATGTAGGATGGACAACAGCATCACAAGCCTCGGCTCCATGGGTCTGCAAGCGGGCAAGCTCGCCAACATCACCACGCGCGCCGCCGCAACGGCAAATCCGACGCTCACACCCGAGCAAGCCAAGCTCGACGCCCGCAACAAGGACGTCGCCAACAGCTTCGAATCCATGTTCATCTCGGAAATGCTCTCGCATATGAACAACGGCATCGAACCTGACAAAAATTTCGGCGGCGGACAGGGCGAAGACATGTTCAAAAGCTTTCTGAATGAACAATACGCCAAGGAAATTTCACGGCGCGGCGGCATCGGCATTGCCCCCGCCATCGAAAACTATCTGAAAGCCCAGCAACTGCATGCCCAGGAGGTGAAACAATGACCGCACTTGCCCTCCCCGACGCTGTCCTGCCGGACGCCCCCGGCCCGATCCAGACCCTGATCGCCGTGACGCAGCGCCTCGCCACCGTCATAATGGCGGAAAATGACCATCTGCGCAGCCGCAAGCGCCCCGCCGACGCCCGCCCCATGATCGAGGAAAAAGGCCGGCTCGCCGCCGCCTATGCCCGCGAAATGGAAGTCATGCGCAAAAACGGCGGCGTCCGCGCTTTTGGCAACGCCAATGAGCTGCGCATCCTCAAACGCGAAACCTCGCTGTTCCAGACCGCGCTTGACGACCACCGCAAACTTCTCGAACGCGCCCGCGCCATCACCGAAGGCATTATCAAAGCCGTCGGCGATGAAGTCACCCGGCAAAACCAGTCCGCCATGGGCTACGGAAAAAATGCCGCTCCCCCCCGCCAGCGCAGCGCCCAACCCACCTCGCTCACGCTCAATCAAGTCGTCTGAACGCTTTAAACCTGAAATCCCAAAGGGCCCCAACCGGGGCCCTTTCCGTCATTACAAGCAACCGGCCTCCTGGATCGCCACGCCGCTTTCAGCGCCTCGCGATGACAATAAAACGAAACGAGACGACAAAACCCCGTCATTGCGAGCGACCGCAGGAAGCGCGGCAATCCAGGCCTTCCGTCACCCCCAGCACTCTGGATCGCCATGGCGCTTTCAGCGCCTCGCGATGACGGCCAACTGCGGCTGACATTGGGGAAGTTTCCACCCGGCAAAAACGTCCCTGTCCTGCATTTCCTGACCTCTTCGGGCAGAAACTGCCATATCAAAAAACGCTCATCACCCCCAAAAATAAGAAAATAATTAAACAAAATCAATATGTTAAAAACTTTATCAAAACTGGCACGGCCTTTGCGTATTGGCTAGGGAGAGTAAATCTCTGTGGGATAAATCGCAGACCGTTTTTGAGATTGAGACAAGGAGAACCCCGATGGCCTTCTCAGTAAATACGAATTCCAGCGCGCTATCCGCGCTCCGCAATTTGAATATGACCACCACGTCGCTTGAAAAGACCCAGACCCATATCAACACGGGTTTGCAGATCAGTTCGGCCAAGGACAATGCGGCGATCTATTCGATTGCTCAGAAATTGCGCGCTGACCTGCGCGGGTACAACGCCGTCAAACAGAGCCTTGACCGCGCCGTCAGCACCACCGACATCGCGCTCGCCGCCGCTGGTTCCATTTCCGATCTGTTGATCGACATGAAGGAAAAAGCCGTTGCCTCGGCCGATAAAGGTCAAGACAGCCGCAGCCGCGCCGCACTGACCGAAGATTTCAACAAGCTGCGCGATCAGATCGCCACCATCATCTCGAATGCATCGTTCAACGGCACCAACCTGATCAACAACGGTACCGATGCGGTGATGGCCATCACCAATCCTGACGCCACGCAAACGGTCTCGATTTCGCATCAGAACCTGACGCTCGGCGGCGGCAATATCATGTTGAGCGCATCCCAAACCATCGATACGGCTTCGAAAGCCGCCGCCATGGTGACCGCGCTGAGCAGCTCGCTTGATAATGTGAACTCGGTGCTGACATCACTCGGCGCCGGCGCCCGCGCTCTTGATTTGCAGCGCACCTTCGCCGACACGCTGGCGGACACGCTTGAAACCGGCATCGGAAATCTGGTGGACGCCGACATGGCGAAAGAAAGCGCGAAACTGCAAGCGCTACAGGTCAAACAGCAACTCGGGGTGCAGGCGCTCTCGATCGCCAACAAGGCTCCGCAGGCAGTGCTTAATCTGTTCCAGGGTTAATCCCGGTCTCATCCGGCGCGTCCGCGATTATCCCTTCGTCCGACATCCCCGCGCCAATAAAAAACCCCGGAGCTGCGTTCCACGCTCCGGGCTTTTATTTTTGCAGTCTGCTGTCTTGATCTGTCGGGTTTTTAAATTCCGGCATAAAACTCACGCCTCACTATCTACAACCAGCCCTTCACTTTCGCGGTAATAGGAAATAAACCGCAAAATTTCAGCAGCCGGATATTGCCGCACAACTTCTCCGGTCTCATTATCGATACTGCGATAAATAAAGATGCCGGTATCCTTGTCATGCTCGATCTGCAACCGGGTGTTCGGAATATCCTTCGGCACATAATGGTCGATCATTTTTTCCATCGACGCCAGGCCATCCGCCTTTTGCTTCGGCTGCTTCACGCCATCGGAAAAAGATCCATTCCGCAATGCAGGTTGTTGAGCGCCATCACGCGGCATGGCCGCAGCTGCGGCCGCAAAAGCTCCGTATGCGGGCAATTTTGCTGATATATCAGTCATGCTATTGCTCCTTCCCTATCCCACCTGATGCCTGACTTCAGCCATTGCCCATCATCGTTACCACTGAAACCTGGACGATGGCATTGCCCGATCACTCAGAGGGCGGTGTCGCATATTCATCAAGATCCACTATGACAATTTCATCAGAGGCTCCCGAGCGGACCCTTTGTATTTATTTATTGAAAATAAAGCAGGCCGGTGGGGCCGCCTTTGACCCCACCACCCCGATTAAACTTAACGGAAGAGGGAAAGAACCGTGCTCGGCTGCTGGTTCGCGATCGACAGCGCCTGCATACCAAGTTGCTGCTTAACCTGCAGAGCCTGCAATTTCGCGCTTTCTTTCGCGAGATCGGCATCCACAAGATTCCCAATACCGGTTTCAATGGTATCGGACAGCTTGGTGACAAAGTTCTTCTGCAGTTCAAGACGCTTGGCGCCCGAACCGAGCTTCGACAGCGAGGCGTTGACGTTCTTGAGGGACGTCTCAAGATTGGTCACAACGGTCGCTGCGGCACTCTGGGTGTCAATTTTCGACGAAGTGGTCAGCGAAATGTTCGTGCCCGTGAGGCTAAGATCCTGAGCCGCGATGGTCAGCGTGCTCGATGCCTGGTCGTCAAGAATCGCAACGATGGCCTTGCCGCTGTTCTTCACGGCGTTCAGGCCGTTGAAGGTGGCGTTCGAGACGATCGAGGTGATCTGGTCACGCAGCTGAGTGAAGTCATCGTTCAGCGCGGTACGGCTGGCGGTGTCCTGGCCTTTATCGGCCGCGGCAACCGCTTTTTCCTTCATTTCGACGAGAAGATCCGACACGGCCTGACCGGCTGCCATAGCAACATCGGTCGCGCCCAGAGCGTTATCGATGCTCTGCTTGACGGCATTAAGGCCCGAAACGTTCGAACGCAGGTTCTGGGCAATAGCGAATACGGCCGCGTTATCCTTGGCCGATGCCACCTTCATGCCGGTGTTGATTGCGTTCTGGGTTTTGTCGAGACCGCTGTTGGTCTTATTGAGCGTTTGCAGAGCAACAAAGGCTGCAGCATTGGTATTGACTGAGAAAGCCATTTCTTGGATCTCCTTTTGAGCGTTATGAGCATTTTGCTCCAGGCATTTTGCCTAGCTCCTACGCAGCAAGGGGCGTGCCAGATTCGAAAACAGCACTCGAAATACTGTCAAGAGCCAAGAGGAAGGCCGACATATAAAATTATACTAAAAATTGTGAGTGCCATTTTTGCCCGGCAAATATTGCCGCATCGCCTGTTTTTGCCGGGCAATTTTTGCCGCATCGGCAATTTTTGCCGCCCAAAAATGACAAAAAAATGGGGTCACCGAAGTGACCCCATATTGAGGATACCGTGCTGGTGCTGTTACTGGAACAAGCGCATGACCGCGCTCGGCTGCTGATTGGCGATCGAAAGCGCCTGCATGCCGAGCTGTTGCTTGACCTGTAAGGATTGCAATTTCGCGCTCTCCTTGGCCAGATCTGCATCCACAAGATTCCCAATACCGGTTTCAATGGTATCGGACAGCTTGGTGACAAAGCTCTTCTGCAGTTCAAGACGCTTGGCGCCCGAACCGAGCTTCGACAGCGAGGCGTTGACGTTCTTGAGAGAATCCTCAAGATTCGTCACCACTGCCAAGGCCGTACTCTGGGTGCCGATCCCCGACGATGCCGTCAACTTCACGACCGTGCCGCCCAGGCTGAGATCCTGAGCGCCGATGGTCAAAGTGCTTGATGCGGTATCATCCAGAATCGCAACAATGTCATCACCGCCGCTTTTCACGGCATTCAAGCCATTGAACTCGGCGTTGTTGACGATCGACGTGATCTGATCGCGCAACTGAACAAAGTCATCGTTGAGTGCGGTGCGGCTGGCAGAGTCCTGGCCCTTGTCAGCTGCGGCGACCGCCTTCTCTTTCATTTCGATAAGAAGATCGGAAACCGCCTGACCGGCTGCCATTGCCACATCCGCTGCACCCAGCGCGCGATCGATGCTCTGCTTGACTGCATTCAAACCGGAAACGTTGGACCGTAGATTTTGCGCAATGGCAAAGATGGCCGCGTTATCCTTGGCCGTTGAAACCTTCATGCCGGTATTGATGGCGTTCTGGGTTTTGTCCATTGCGGTATTGGTCTTGTTCAGGTTTTGCAGAGCGATAAAAGCGCCAGCATTGGTGTTTACGGAAAAAGCCATTTTGGATCTCCTTTTGAGTTACAAGAGCATTTTGCTCTGAGCGTTTTGCTCAACAGTACCAATAGCAAGGAGCATGCCAGAACGGCTGCGAAGATGGCCTTGCCCACCCTCCTGAAAACTGGGCGTTTTACAGCTGAACTTCAGCCAGTCGCAGGGAGAAAAGCATGCCAGAACGGCAGTTCCTGCACGGCAATTCTTGCCCATGCGCAGGCGGAAAACACATAAAAAACGGAAGCACCCAAGGGCGCTTCCGTGCAAATCATCGTTAAAAATAAATCGCTGTGATCAGGCCGAAAGCGGGCGCATGGGAGTGCGCGGCATCTCATTTCCGGCGGAGGTATTTGCCTGCGGTGCAGCCGCATAATTACCCTGCGGTGCAGCGCCATATTGAGCCTGCGGCTGAGGCACTGCACGGGCGGCAAGCCCTTCCATAATGGCCCGATTGACGTCGATAAGCGCGTCAATATCCGCACCATTGCGAATGACGTCAGAGGTATAGCGACTGACCCACATGCCGATCGAAATGATCCGCGCCCTCAGGTCCTTCGGCAATTGATTGCCTTCGGCGCTGCAGTCGCTTGTGAAGGTGGACCACATACGGCGGTTCCAATCGAGCGCCTTGACATATTCGCCGTCACGCGTGCCATGTTCTTTTGCCCGCGTGAGCGCCGAGGTCACCTGTGCGAATAAGCGATATTCCACATCACGCGGCGTTTCAGTCGCGCTTTGAGCCTTCTGATACGCCGTAAGAGACATAATTCAACCTTTCGTCCTCATAGGCGAAGAGCTTTTTACAAGTCATAAGCGCCCGATAATAGTGATGCTTCATGACATCCGCACTGATCTCGACACAGATCGCAAGCACAGCAGGATCCTTCGTGATGCCCATGAACTCGGTCATGCGAAGAACGAATTCCTCATAGTACCTGTTCATTGCCCCTTCATCGAGATACATCAGCATGATCGGGAAATAAATATGACGCACCGGAGTCGTGACGTCGCCTTCCTGGAGAATGTCCTTTTCCCGCAGGATCGACACCTTGTTTTGAATGACAAGGCTGGAACGGCGATCGCCATTGGCAATAACAGCCCCATTGACGACAAATTTCTCGCCCGGCTTCAATGAAATCTTGAGTGCCATTCCCTGACTGGTCCTCGCTCAAAACGCTCCCTCGAAAGGCCTTAAGAAGCGCAGCAACATCTATAATGGCAGTAGTCTGACCTCACACAGTTAACAAGGTCTAAATTGCCACTGGCTTTTTAGAGATATTTCTGTCCTGGCCACTCCCGGCGCTTAGCGCTTTCTTAACCATGAAATGCTTTGATCGACCTTAAGTTCATCAAATTACCAGCAACCGAGTTCCGAACGCCATGACACAAGCGAGCGCCGAGCTTTCGCCGTCCCTGCACTCCCTGCCTGAGGCAACCTTGCGGAAACTCCAGACCCTGCTGACCAAAAGCAAGAAGCATGCCGACAGCGGAGACTGGGCCAGCGCCTCCAAATATCTGGTGGAAGCCTGGAACCTCAATCCGCGCGATTTCGATCTGCTGGTGGCGGTGGCCGAAGGGCTCGGCAAGCTCGGCGTGCGTCGGCAGGCGCTTGAAGTGCTTGAACAGGCCCTCGCCATTCATGGCCCGAAGGCCGATGTGCTGGCTGTGCTTGGCAATCTCGCGTCGGATCTTGAGATGTATGATACGATGGAGAAAATCTATCGCATCTATATCCCGCTCAAGCCCGATGACCCGACCGGCTACAATAATCTGGCAAGCGCCCTTGAAAAACAGGACAAGCTCGACGAAGCCATCGATTTCCTGCAGGAGGTCATCCCCCTGTTTCCTGATATCGCATCACTCTGGAACACGATCGGCACGGCGGTGTCGCTGCGCGATGGCTATAAAGCCTCCATCCCGTTTTATTCCGAGGCTTATCGGCTCGCGCCCGAATCCTACAACGTCCTCAATAACATCTCGCTGGCCTATGAACATTCGGGCAATCATAAACAGGCGATCCAGTTCGCCAAAAAAGCCATCAAGGTCAATTTCAAGAACTGGAACGCCCATATGGGCCTGTCCTCCTCGGCGCTGGCCACCGGCGACCTTCGCACCGGCTGGCGCGAATATGAATGGCGTAACAAGCCGGGGGCTGCGAACGCGCTTTACTACACCCATGAACATGCGGACTGGAAAGGCGAGTCCCTCGCCGGCAAGCGGTTGCTCATCTGTCCCGAACAGGGCCTCGGTGACGAAATTCTGTTCGCCGCGAGCTATCCCCGCCTGACCGCCGAAGCCGAACAGCTTTATATCGGCTGCGACCGGCGGCTGGTGACGCTATATCAACGCTCCTTCCCGACGGCGGTCATTGGCGCTTATGGCGACGGGTTTCACAATTCCTATCGCTACCGCAGCATGCCGACGCTGCAAAAGGACCTGCCACCCGCCGATCGCGCCATTGCCTGCGGCAGTGTGCCGCTGCATCGCTGGAAAAGCGTGGCGAGCATCCCGGACAATGTGGACGGCTTTCTGATCCCCGATCCCGAGCGTCTCGCAGTCTGGCGTACCCGGCTTGCCGATCTCGGGCCCAAACCCAAAATCGGCATCTATTGGCGAAGCGGCAAACAGAACGCCCGCCGCAACAAACATTACGCCCCGATCGAGGTCTGGGGCCCGGTCTTTGCCGCCTTCCCCGACGTGGATTTCATCAATCTTCAATATGGCGACTGTGCCGACGAGCTCGCACTGGTCCGGGATCAGTTCGGCGCCACCATCCATCAGTGGGATGACGCCAATCTCAGGGACGACCTTGAAACCGTAGCCGCGCTCTCGAAAGCCGTGGACCTCGTCATCGGCCCGGCGAGCGCCCCCGGCATGTTCAGCTTTGCCGTCGGCACCCCCACCTGGTGGCTGTTGCCGACGCGCCCCTGGTGGAGCTTCGGCGCGAACGAAGTCACGCCCTTTTTCTCCAAGGGCCGCATGCTGATCGGCAGCATCGACGATCCCTGGGATGGCCTGATCCCGCGCCTGATCCAGGACCTGCGCGGGTACCTGGATCAAAACCGCTCCGGCTCGCTATAATCCATCCCTCAGCGCCAGTAGCCCCGGACCTGAGGAAAGGACAGCAGATGACCGCCACAGCCAAAAATTCCCCGCTCTATCTCGATGATCTCCACGAGGGCGATGTTTTCACAAGCGGAGAGCATGCGCTGGACATGCCGCAGATTCTGGATTTCGCCCGGCAATTCGACCCCCAGCCCTTTCATCTCGACGAGAACGCAGCGCGGGACACGTTTTTTGGCGGCATCGCCGCCAGCGGCTGGCATACCGCCGCGATCACCATGCGGCTGATCGTGGACAGCGTTCCCTTGGGGAACGGCATCATCGGGGCTGGCAGTGACGTCTCCTGGCCGCGCCCGACCCGACCCGGGGATGTGCTCCATGTGGTCAGCACAATCCTCACCATCGCGCCGTCCAAATCCAAACCCGATCGCGGACTTGTCACCGTTCAAAGCGAAACCCTCAATCAACGGGGGGAGGTTTGCCAGCGCTCCGTCGCCAGGCTGCTGGTGTTCAAGCGGCCCTGACGAGAGACCGTGCCGGTCGTATAGATACCGCACAGTCACATCGCCGGTCCGAAGGGCATTGAAGGTTTACCCCTTCCGGCCTCAGATGCTAACCTGCCGGACTCAAAACCCAGCAAGTTAGCCGTGAGGACCGTATGAAGCTCTGGAAATATGATATCGCGCTTGATCCCGCACCGATCCTGATTGGTTTCCTGCAAGGGCTTGGCTTTTATCTCCTCTCCCAGAAGTTTACGGGCGTTCCCCTTGCCGCAAGCCAAGCGGCCACGTTGTTCCTGATCCTTGCGCCCACCGCGCTCATGCTGGCCATCCGTGAACAGAGCCGCCTCCGCGATGCGATCGCAGCCTACGCCGTCGGAGCCTTTTATGCCGGGCTTTACCTTCTGTTGCAGACCCTCACCGACCCCACGACCTTAGGGAACGGCCTTGGCCTCGCGGCGGTCAGCGGCAGCTATATCCTGCTTTGTTTCTATCAGGCGAGCCGGGGGCATAGCTGGCGGAAAATCCCCTATCCGCGCCTGTTTGAAGCCGCCTGGGCCAATCTGCTGGTGCTGATGCTGTCGGCTGTCTTCACCTTCGTGGTGTTTCTGGTTCTTTTCCTCTGGGGCCAGTTGTTCAGCCTGATCCGCCTCGATATTTTCAGCGAAACCTTTGCCAAAAACTGGTTCTGCTGGCCTTTTTACAGCGCTGTGTTCGGCCTTGGCATCACCCTGCTGCGGGAGCTTGACGGCCCTATTCTCGCGGTCCGCCGTCTGATCCTTGCCACCTTCCGCATCCTTGCGGTGATTGTGGCCTTTGCCGGATTGCTGTTTCTGCTCGCCCTGCCCTTCACCGGCCTCGCACCGCTTTGGGCCACGCAACGGGCAACTCCGATCCTGCTCAGCATGGTCATCGCCTTCGTCATTTTCGTGAACGGGGCCATACAGGACGGCCGCGAACAGCGCCTGTTCTGGCGTCCGGCGTCCCTTTTGGTCAAGGCCTTCATGGTGGCTTTGCCGATCTATGGGCTGCTCGCCTTTTATTCGGTCTGGCTGCGCGTCAGCCAATATGGCCTGACCCCCGACCGGGTGACGGCGCTGGTGCTGACCTGGCTCACCGTGGCTTATGGCTTTGCTTATGCCACCACAGTCCTGTTCCGTCGGCGCGTTTGGATCGACTCCCTGACCATCATCAACCCACGTCTTGCGCTGCTGGCGGTTCTCCTCGGTATTCTCCTGCATGTCCCTGGCTTCGATGGCATGACCCGTTCGGCCCATAACCAGCTGTCGCGGTTGCAAACCGGCAAGGTCGCGGCCGTCGATTTCGATTTCGGCGCGCTCAAGTTCAATCTCGGCAAACCGGGGCTGCGGGCGCTCGACAAAATCCGTCATGATCCGAAACTGATGGCCGAAGAAGATGTCAGAACCGCGCTCGCCGATCTTGATGCCGCGAAACATCCCGGCGACTGGCGGACCTCCCAGGACAAGGCACAGAAGGGCCTGACCGGCAGTAAGCGGGAGAAGCTGCTGACCACGCTCGACGAGCTGCCGATTTTCCCATCGAACGCGCTCATGCCGCAACGGTTCCTGCCGGCGCTCCTCGAAATGGCTCCGGATCTAGCCAAAAGCTGCGCCAACCGCGACCTTGAAACGACCTCGCCCTGCGCCATCATTCTGCTCGACTTCAACCGCGACGGTTATGACGACACCGCTATCTGGACCGGCGGCAACAGCGTCACCCTGTTTATCTGGAACTCGCCCAAGGATCGCTATGAGCCGCCCCTGACCCTGAGCGCGCCCCACCCGCTCAGCCTCGAAATCCTGCGCGCGGCCGATCAGACGGGACAAATCCGTATCGTTCCTGCCCGCGTCGACAGCCTGATCATCGGCAACAACCGGTTCGACTGAGAGGAGGGCCTCCTCTTGCCTTCGATGGCAAAGCCTCCTACTTTCAAATTCAAACGTTCATTTGAGACTCGACCCACAAGAGATCCTGACGCCCATGAGAAAATTCACCGGCACTGACAATTACGTTGCCACCGACGATCTGAAAATCGCCGTCAACGCCGCGCTGACCCTACGACGCCCGTTGCTGATCAAGGGTGAACCCGGCACCGGGAAGACCGTGCTTGCGGCCGAGGTAGCGCGGGCCATGGGTTTTGCCCTGCTTGAATGGCATGTCAAATCCACCACCAAGGCGCAGCAGGGCCTTTATGAATATGACGCCGTCTCACGGCTGCGCGACAGCCAGTTGGGCGACGCCAAGGTTCATGATATCCGCAACTATATCCGCCGCGGCAAGCTGTGGGAGGCGTTCACCGCCGAAACCCCGTCCATCCTGCTGATCGACGAAATCGACAAGGCCGATATCGAGTTCCCGAACGATCTTCTGCAGGAACTCGACCGTATGGAGTTCTTTGTCTATGAGACCGGCGAAACGGTGAAGGCCAAGGACCGCCCGCTCGTCATCATCACCTCGAACAATGAAAAGGAACTGCCGGACGCGTTTCTGCGCCGCTGTTTCTTCCATTACATCAAGTTCCCCGACCGCGAGACGATGAACCAGATCGTCAATGTCCATTACCCCGATATCCGCAAGGACCTGACCCGCGAGGCCTTGCAGATTTTCTATGACATCCGCGACGTGCCGGGCTTGAAGAAAAAGCCGTCCACCTCCGAATTGCTCGATTGGTTGAAGCTTTTGATGCATGAAGATCTTCCGGTCGAGCTGTTGAAGGAACGCGACCCGAAAAAGCTCATCCCGCCGCTCCATGGCGCGCTCCTGAAAAACGAGCAGGATGTGCATCTGTTTGAACGCCTCGCCTTTATGGGGCGGCGCGACGGCCGCTGAGGCAAAGCCATGTTCACCAATTTCTTCTTCGCCCTCAGAGACGCCCGGGTGCCGGTCACCCTCCGCGAATATCTGACGCTGCTTGAGGCGCTGAAAGCCGGGCTTGCCCGCTTCAGCACTGAGGATTTCTATTACCTCGCCCGCGCGACCCTCGTGAAGGACGAACGCAATCTCGATAAATTCGACCGCGTGTTCGGCCATATGTTTCAGGGCCTCGAAAGCACCGGACTTGAGGAAGAAAGCGTCGAAATTCCCGAGGAATGGCTGCGCAAGCTGGCCGAGCTCATGCTCACCGAAGAGGAAATGAAAAAGATCGAGGCCATGGGCGACTGGGACAAGCTCATGGAGACGCTCCAGAAACGCATGGAAGAACAGGACAGCCGCCATCAAGGCGGCAGCAAATGGATCGGCACCGCCGGAACCTCGCCCTTCGGCGCCTATGGCTACAACCCCGAAGGCGTGCGTATCGGGCAGGACAAGGGCCGCCATGGCCGCGCCGTCAAGGTCTGGGACAAACGCGAGTTCAAGAACCTCGACGATACGGTCGAACTCGGCACGCGCAATATCAAGGTGGCCTTGCGCCGGTTGCGGAAATTCGCGCGGCAGGGTGCGGCCGAAGAACTCGATCTCGACGGCACCATCAAATCAACGGCGCACAAGGGATTCCTTGATATCCACATGCGGCCCGAACGCCACAACACGGTCAAGGTGCTGCTGTTTTTCGACGTCGGCGGCTCCATGGACCCGCATATCAAGATGTGTGAGGAACTGTTTTCAGCCGCGCGCAGCGAATTCAAGCATATGGAATATTTCTACTTCCATAACTGCCTCTATGAGCGCGTCTGGCAGGACAACAAACGGCGGACCAGCGAAATCCTCGCCACCCATGACCTTTTGCACACCTACCCCCATGACTATAAGGTCATCTTCATCGGCGACGCCTCCATGAGCCCCTATGAGATCGTCTATCCCGGCGGCTCGGTGGAGCATTGGAACGAAGAATCCGGCGAAATCTGGATGCGCCGCCTGCTTGATATTTATTCCCGCGCCATCTGGCTCAACCCGGTGCCGGAAAAATACTGGCCGCACACCGCGTCCATCTCGCTGATGCGCGACCTCATGGGCAACCGCATGTATCCCCTGACCCTAGAAGGCCTCGACCAGGCCATGCGGGAATTGATGCATTAAACTAAAATCAGGGCGACAGACGCAGCCTAAATAGCTCAGACCGCAAGCAGCAAGCTGCCGAATATAACGGCGGCTGCAATCAGGATCATAAGCAGCCCACGCCGCAGTTCCGGGGAGCTGTGCTGATTGCGCGGCGTGGTGATGACGTCGACGCTGCGGTAGATGCTGCGGCTTTTCAGATGATTGCGTGCGACGTCGTAAATTTCCTGCAAGACCACCACGGGAGCGGAAGAGGCGCGCGCGGCCACGCGCCGGGCAGCAGCGATGGCCAGCACTTCGTCGTCGAACACGGCTTCCACGCGCCAGTTGTCCTGGCGCTGCACACGCACTTCATAAGCGGTATGGGTTGTCATGTGTCTGTCTGTCCTGTCTCGGTAGTCTGTTTATCAGCAAAACGATAGTTAATCCCGCCGAGCACATGGGTCGCCCGGATGCCGTCGATCGACAGCGGCAAAAGGATCGAACGACCAAGCGCCGTCCGCCCATCCAATTCAAACACGCCACCGATACTTAAAGGTACCGGCCGGTCGATCACCTGCGGCAGACTGCGAAACAATTCTGTCAACAATATACCGCGAGGGATTTCGGCCAGGGTCCGAGCCATTCCATTGCCCCAGTCGCCCGGACAGAGGCGCGGTCCAAGATATCTGAATACCGAAGAATCAATACGATTGCCCAGGGCAATAATCGCGCAAGACTCCGCGTCCTTGCCCATGGCCTGCAAATTCATGTCTTCAGGTTCAGGAAATTCCCTGTCCCCACGCATCAACTGCCAATAGTCTAGCAAGCGAAGTACGAACCTCCGCTCTTCACTTTCAGGAAGATACATTCCCCAGCTCCTCCCTGCTCAAGCCCTTCTCTAAACCTGCCCCCTCTTATTTTATTAAAATAAGACCACACTTATTAACATTATAATAAAGGGACAAAAAAAGACAAGGAGGTGCCGCCTGTTAGCAGCATCACTTAAGCCAAAGCACCCGCGAAACCACCCACCGGCTGTTTCGCGGGGGTAAGATCAAGCAAGACCGGTGCCCCTCAGGGCCGAGACCGAGAACCGTTAACGAACTTTGGTGTGTTTATCGATGGCCTGTTGCAGGCCGATCTTGAGCGCCTGACCACCCTGGCCACCATCACCCTGCAATCTTTCGTTGATCACAACGCGCATGGAATCGATATGCACCTTGATGATTTCGATATGACTGTCGGTCATCCCGGCCGTCACGCCGGTAAAATTATACAGCGAATCCGCAAAGTCGGTAATCAGCGGATAATTGAAGGTGCCACCCTGCCCTTTCATATCATGGGCAATGCGACGGATTTTTTCAAACTGCAAACGCCGTTCATGGGGCGTATCAACCGCGCGGCGATGCTCTTCCGACAGTTTCAGCAACAGCGTTTTGACCCAATCG
Source organism: Govania unica (assembly GCF_027920805.1). Classification (GTDB taxonomy): domain Bacteria; phylum Pseudomonadota; class Alphaproteobacteria; order Sphingomonadales; family Govanellaceae; genus Govanella; species Govanella unica. The sequence goes on along the minus strand of NZ_JANWOI010000001.1, from coordinate 947,484 downwards.
GGGTAATCCTCGATCATGTCTTCAAGTGCCGCTTGCGCCCGCGCCAAGGCCGCCGGATCGATATCGATCAGCACACCGGGATCAAGCCCGAGACCCACTGTCTTTTCCTTCAAATGGTTCTTGAACCGATAGTAGCGAACCTTGATCGGCGTCTTCGCTTCATTAACCATGTATCACCTCCACGCCGTCACTGTCGTCTTTGAGAATGCGCCGATCCTTGCCTTCAAACGGCATATTCTGCCGCCGCCGGTCGGGTCCGAAATAATCCTTGGTATGCACAAACTGACGCGGCTTGACGATAATGCCCATGAGCTTTTGAGCCAGCGCGTTGATGGTGAACGGCTTGGCCACCACTTCATTTGCGCCCATGTCGCGCGCTTCCTTGACCCGCGCCGGTTCAGAATAGCCCGTGATCATGACAAAGGGAGCAAACCGGTTCGGCGATTCCTTGTGCCGTCGCACCCAGCGCAGCAGCATCATGCCGTCCACAGGCGACATATCCCAGTTGGAGATGATGATATCGACGGTCATCACCCCCGCCTTCATGGGATCGGCTTTGACCAGCTTGAGGAACTCGATGGCGTCGCCACCATGGTCCCGAGTGGTCACCTTGCCGACGCCAAGAATTTTCAGACTGTTGACCAACAACGACCGAATGAACGGGCTATCCTCAACCACAAGGACACTCATCCGTTCAAGATCAAGACCACTCATATCTCTACGCCCATAATCTACTGCCCCGCCCAAGCTGGCGAGTGTCTGTTCGCGCCCATACTGCCGCGCAGGTCCCGCAAGCGCAATTCAATATCTGGGGGTTCATCAAGAAAACACTATCGTCGTTAGGGTCTTAGATGACTATTCAACGCCGCCAGTTCCGCCACCAAGGCGGTCCCGCGCTCAGCATCCGCAGCATTGCAGAGGGCTGCGAGCCGCTCTGCGCCGACCGTCAAAGCCGCGCCCTTGAGCTTATGGAGGACATCCCGCTGCTGCCCCTCCTCGGTCGCCGCAAGATATTCAGTCACATAGTCTTCGGCATTGGTCAGGAAAAGATCAATCAGCTCGGCCATAAAGACAGCATCCCCCCTGGCAAACTCTTCAACAAGGCGCGTATCAAAGCGAGGGATTTCAACATCTGCGGTCATGGCTGGCTCTTAATCAAGAAAACGGACGATCGGCTTAGTCTGCAACAGGAATGTTAACGAACTCCCTCACGGTTTCCCCGAGCGCAATTGCTCCATGCCATCAGGGTTGCTAGACTGCGGGCGATTTGTTTGCAGTTACGTTTGAGAGGGTTACGAATGGCCGGACGGTTTGGCGCGAGCGATGAGCAGAACGACATCACGAGCGACAGCACATCTGAGGTCCGGAGCGCGCGCTCCATCTCCTGGGCCCGCCGCTACTGGCCGCTGTCGGCTGCCGCCGTCCTGAGCATCGCCTGGCTTGCCGCCGCCATCGGCTGGATCATCACCGCCGCGCCCGCGCTTGATATCAGAACCCTGCCGGTAACCGAGACCGCCGCCCTGATCGCCGGGATCATAGCCCCGGTCGGTGTCATCTGGCTGGTGGCGCTGGTGGTCCTCCGCACCGATCCCTTGCGCGAACAGCGTCTCGCCCTGTCCCATGGCCTTCATGATCTGCTGGCCCCGGTCGAACAGGCGGAAAAGCGCGTCGCCACCCTGACGCAAAAGCTTCAGAAACAGATCGAGGCCGTGGACGCGGCGGGCGACATCGCCTCGCAACGCATCACCGTGCTCGAAAATCGCTTTGCCGCCCAGATCCAGACCCTATTCACCGCCACCACCGAGGCCGAAAAATCGGCCGGTGCCCTGAGCGGCCGTCTCGCCGCCGAACGCACCGCCATGGATGCGCTCAAAGTCGCCCTTGGCGACAACGCAGAGACCATCGGGACAATCCTCACCACCACCCGCGAGGCGCTTGAAACCGCCAGTCAGCAAGCCCGCCGCGAAGCCGAAAACGCCAGCGCCCGCGTCCAGACCGACGCCGCCCGCATGCAGGAATCGCTGACCGCCTCAGCCCATGCCATCAAGGATGTATCCGGGGCGCTTCAGGATACCCTCGACGGCCTGAAGAACGGGCTCGGCGATGCCGAACTGAGCGTCGATGCCTTCAGCAAGCGCACCGAAGACCGGCAAGCAGCCTTCCATGCGTCCATCACGGATCTCAGCCGCCAGGCCGAGGGCCTGACCGCGCTTGTGGACCAAAGCGCCGTCAACATCGCGGCGCTCAGCGCCAAGGCCAGCGCCGACACCGCCGAACTTGAAGCCGCCATTGCCCGCCAGACCGGCAGCATGTCCGAAGCCGCCGCCGGCGCGCTCGCCCAGACCACCGAAGCCGGACGCGGCTTTGAAACCCAGGCCCGCGCGCTTGCCAAGATCGCCGCCGACGCCCTGGCCGAAGCCGAAAGCCATATGGCCAATGCCCGCGCCATCACCGTGCGCGATGTGGAGGCGGCCAGCGAAGCCGCCACCCGCGCCGTCTGGGGCCTGGATGAGATCAGCGCCGCCGCGGCTGAAAACCTGACCCGCCGCATCCAGGACGCGAAAACCGCCATCGAAACCCAGACCGAGGCCATGACCCTCGCCCTCGATGCCCGCGCCCATGTGGTTGAAGACTCACTGGCCGCCGCCGCGCAAAAGCTCAAGCAGGCGATCCAGGCCGAAAAGGCCGTGGCCATGACCGCGCTTGAGGATCATCAAACCACCGTGGCCGGAGCGCTTGAGGAACAGGCCCGCGCCGTCCGTGCCGCCGTCGAACGCCAGAACCAGAGCGTCCATGATTCGATCGCCGCTCAGGACAGCGCCCTCAATGACGCCCTCGCCCAGCACACCACTGTCATCCGTGACAGCCTCACCCGCCACGAGGACGCCGCCCGTGACGCCCTCCTCGGCAAGGCCGAGGATATCCGCGCCATCCTCGACGCGCAGATGGAAGCCGCCCGCGCGGCCTTTGAATCCCAGGCGACGACCCTTGATGCCACAGCACTCCGCACCGGCGGCCGTCTGACCGAATTGATCGACAGCCTGCAACGCGACCTCACGGCGCTGAGCGATCGTGCCGCCACAGCGGAAGACCGCCTCGACAAGGCCGGGGCTGGCATTGCCTTCCATCAGGCATCGTTTGAAAGCTTTGCCCGCAGCATCGCCGACCAGTCCGGCATGGTCGAAAGCCTGTCCGCCAATCTCGCCGATCAGGCTGGACGCATGGAACACACAGTCGCCACCGTCAAAGACAGCCTCAACGAAACCACAAACGAACTCGAAAACCGCCTGACGCTTTTGGCCAAAGTCGCCGGGGATCGTTTGCAGGAAGTGGACGCCGTACGCGGCAATTTCGGCACGGCGGTTGCGACGCTGGTATCGGAAACCGAATCCGCGCTCGCCCGGCTCGCCCAGGCCGGCGACGTGGCCGCCAACCAGCGCGGCGCCGCCACCGGCGAGTTCGAGGCGTTGTTGCGCCGTCTCGCCGCCGCAAGTGACGCCGTTCGTGACGAAATCGGCTTGCTCGGCGAAGCAAGCCGCAGCGCCGAAACCGAAGCGAGCCGCGTGACCACCCTGTTGCGGGCCGAGCAGAACGAAATTCGCAGCCTGTCCGACGGTGTCAATGAAACCGCCGCCACCCTGGAACGCAGTTTCCGCACCCGTATTCAGGGCCTTGAGGGAACCGTCCGACAAATGGAAAAGTCGGCCGAGGATCTGCTGTCGCGGACGGCAAAATTTGAAGCCAGTTTCGCCGAAAGCACCCGCACCAATTTCGCCCGCACCGCGTCTCTGTTGATCGAGGCCCTGGGGTCGGCGGCCATCGACATTCACCGCTCGCTCGACACCGATATCCCGGAAGACCTTTGGCGGCGCTACCTCAAGGGCGAACGCAGCATTTTCGCCCGCAGCACCATCCGCCTCGGCGACAAGGCCACCCGCGAGGCCATCGCCACGAAATACGAAGTCGACAGCGAATTCCGCGATCATACGGAGCGCTATCTGGCTGAATTTCAGGAGCTCATGGCACAGGCGCTCAAATCCGACCCAAAAAGCGTACTCGGCGTGACCCTGATTTCATCGGAACTGGGCAAGCTTTACGTGCTGATCGGACAGTCACTGAAACGGCTGAAATAAGGGGAGTTGTTCGCGCAGCGAGGACGATGGGAGGGAGCGAAAAGGAAGACCTCGATCCTTTCGCTTCGCTCTGGATGACAACAGGGCAATATGTAACAACACACCTATGTCATTGCCGGGCTTGACCCGGCAATCCATCTATCCCAGAAAGCTCACATCACGCCGCTTTGCCGCGACCCAAGCGGGCAATGAAATAATCGAGATTGTCCGGATCGAAATTATCTTCGAACTGGGTCAAAACACGTTCAATCATGACCTGACGAAAGCGTTCCCGGTCGTCCGATCCGGATATCTGCATATCGGCAGCGGTGGCGAGTGCCGCCTCGCACACCTTCAGCATCCGCTTCGGCAGGCCGCATTTTTCAAACAATGCCTCTCGCCCGCGTCCACCCGGGTCGTGAATGAGCTTGAACGCATTGGCGACCGGAATTCCAGCCAGACGGGCGAGCGCGGCTTCGAAAAACGCCACATCCCCCATGCACAGCGCCCGGAACACCAAAGTCGAGGTCAGACGCTTGTTGCGGTGAAGCTGATCCACTAGCTCCATCATGTCACGCAGGTTGGTGCCGGGCTGCAACAACCCGAGGGTCGCCTTTTCCCGCGCGCTTAGAAACAAATCGGTGGCAACATCGGCCGACATGGCGTGATGGGTCACCAGATGATCGCGAATTTTGTCGGACACCAGCGACACCAGCCGCTCGGCCACCGTCAGCGGCAAGGTTTTGCGCTTTGCCATAGGCTCGCTGATGCGCGGATTGTCGCCGAAATTATCCAACACCCGTGCCATGGTGTCTTCGCTCAGAACGGCGCCATCATTCGACACAAGGGCGGCTACCACCTCAGCATTTCTGGTGTCGACGAGGGCGTCCGAAAGCTTTTCCGACAGATGGTCCCGCCGCGCGACGGCCTTTTGATGTTCGGCTCCCTTGGCGGCAATGATATCAAGCAGATCGGCTTCCGACAAAACATCGGAAAACTCGATCACCGGCAAAGCCACATCCGCCACATCGCTTGCGAGCGTCAGGGCAATTTCACGTGGCAAGTCCGGGCTGTCCTTGAGGCTGTTCGACAGGGCCTGACGCACCTGGACCTCGGCATCCTTGACCATGACGCGGAAGATGTCTTCCATCAGCTTGCGCTCGGTCGCACCGACGCCGGCTTCATGGAACTGCTTACCGATCTTGCGCGCCGTGGCGGCCCGGTTTTCCGCCGACGCGTCCGCCAACAGGCTCAAAACGTCAGCTTGCGACAGTTTGATGGTCAAGGAAATGTCCTTTCCAGCCGGGCCCGCGGCCCGAGGATCAACAGAGAGAATTGACCCATTGTCAGTGCAGCCGGGTTAAGGCGGCGTTAATAAGCCCGCAAGCCATAATGTCCCGGAATGAAAGCCTTAATCTGGCCTCAAACCCACTGAATACTACCCTCCAATCTGACCCCCACCTTCAGACGGTTGACGCTTGACCCTAGGGGATACGAGGTCTAGGAACTAGACATAGAAAACGTCTCGTCCCACGACAGTAGAAGACGATCGATTTCCCCCCGAATACGGGCCTCATGCTGGATAAGGAGCAGTCATCATGAAGACTTTTATGGGCTTGGCCACGGCGGCTCTGATCGCCACGCTTGGATCGCAGGCAATGGCAGAAGGTGACGCCACCAAAGGCGCCATGATCTTTAAACGTTGCGCCACCTGTCACACCGTTGAAAAGGGCGGCGCCATCAAGCAGGGCCCGAACCTCCATGATCTGTTCGGCCGCAAGGCTGGCACGCAGGCGGCCTATGTCGGCAAATATTCGGATGCCATGAAGCAGTCGGGCGTCGTTTGGAGCGAGGACACCCTCGACAAATATCTGGCTGATCCCAAGGGCTTCGTCCCCAAGAACAAAATGATCTTCGTCGGCGTCAAAAAGCCTGACGAACGCGCCAATGTCATCGCCTATCTCAAAGAGGCGACGAAGTAAGCAGTTCCCCCTTTAAGGATGCCGAACCTATGTTCATTTTTGCACCTAGCGGGTTAATCCCCTCGGGCAAGCGCCAGTCTGCGCTTGCCCTGATGATGGCCGGTCTTCTGGCCACCGCGTTTGTGATACCTGCGACGGCTCAGACCGGCAGCGCTGCCACCGCCCCGCAGGCCACCGATGCGCAGGCCTTTATCCGCAAGATGGCCGATGATTCGCTCAACCTTATCCAGGACAAGAGCGTCACGCCCGACGTCCGGAAAGCCAAGCTCAAGGCTATCTTCAACGAACATGTGGCCATGGACTACATCGCCACGCTGGCGCTTGGCCGTTACGGCCGGGTCGACCCGTCCCTGCCAGCTGAGGCCCGCGATCAGCAAGCGGCCCAGATCACCGAATATCGCAGCCTGTTTCCGGATTTCATCTTCAACAAGCTCTATGACATCCTGATCAGCAAATTCGACAATTCGAAAATTGACGTGATCGGCTCGAAGCCCATCGGCAATACCGACCTTTACGTCAACACCCGCGTCAACCGCCCCAAATTGGAGCCGGTGCTGGCTGACTGGCGTGTCCGCAATGACAAAGATGGCGTTATAAAAGTCATCGACCTCAAGGCGGAGGGCGTCAGCCTGACCATCACCCAACGTGATGAATTCGCGGCGATCCTTGGCTCATCCAAGAACATCAACGACGGCCTGGCCAAGCTTTTGACCTATATGAAGGATACCAATGCAGGCCGCGCTCCGGCCGCACCAGTATCCGCCAAAAACGGGGCCTGAGCGTCAGCTCAGCCCCATCACCCAGCTGTGCGATAGCTGCAGGTGAGATTGAGCTGACCAGCCATATTATGCACGGCGGATAGACAAGCCTCCGCCCTGCCGGGCGGCATGGAGACAGCGAAGACCGTCAGATACTTGCCCCGCTGTCCCGCCTCCACTTCCAGATTGCGACGGGAGTTAAGGCGCACGATATTGGCTTCGAATTCCCCGAACACTTGCGACAGCAAAGCGATCAGGCCGGGACGGTCGCCGCCCACCACTTCGATGAAATGGGTGATCTCCGCTGTGTCCCGATGCTCGGCACTGAACGGCAGCGGCGTCACCCGCAAGTCCACATTCTGAAGCGTCGGCAGACGGCGCAGCGCCGCCTCGATCTCCGCAAGGCCAACCCCCGTGGGAAGTTCGGCCATGGCGGAAAATTCACAACCCGCGCCAAGCACGGCAAAAGACACATCCCCGAGATTGACGCCAAGGCCATATAACTCGCCCGTCACCTCCGCGATCAGACCGAGCTTGTCGGGACTGACGATGGAAATCAGCACTTGTTCGGACTTGCTCATATATTTTCTCCGTCAGGGCCTTCCCTTAAGATAATACGTCTAGCGCCTCGGAGCTATGCATAGCGCACACAGGCTGTGTATTTCATGGTATAACAAGACATTGGACCTTCCCCCCTATTCACTGACAGGTGCATCCATGGCCGAACAACTCCTTCATCTGGTCTTTGGCGGGCGCGTGACTGATCCCCGCACCCTCGAATTCGAAGACCTGAACGCCCTCGACTTTGTGGGCGTTTTCCCGAACTACAAGACCGCTGAAGACGCCTGGCGCAGTGCGGCCCAGCGCACGGTCGATGATGCCCATATGAAATATGTGGTCGTCCATCTGCATCGCCTGCTGCAACCGGACGCCATGACAGGCTGACCTCCTCGGTCATTCACGGAAGACAGAGTGGGTTATGCTCGAAATTGAACGCAAATTCATGATTGCCAGCGATGCCTGGAAAGATCTGGCTGACGCCGGAACGCCGATCCGTCAGGGTTATCTGTCGCTTGGGGAACCGACGGTCCGCGTCAGATTGAAGGGGACCAAGGCCTACCTCACCATCAAGGCGACCAAATCACCGGGCGTCCGCCATGAATTCGAATATCAAATCCCCGTTGGCGAGGCCGAAACCATGCTGTCAACGCTGATCCTGCGGCCACCCATCGAAAAGATCCGCTATTGCGTCCCTTTTGCCGGTCATATCTGGGAAATTGATATCTTCGAAGGCGCGAACAAGGGCCTGCAAATAGCCGAGGTCGAGCTGCAAAGCCGCGATGAACGGGTTGACCTGCCCTACTGGATTGGGCCCGAGGTCAGCGATGACCCGCGGTTTTTCAATGCTTACCTCACCCATCGCCCGTTCGCCGGGTGGGGGGTCGACTATGCGACCCTCCTCAAGCGCGTGTAATGTGAACCGGGCCTAGCCGATCAACCGACCTTTTTCGCGACCTGTTTCCACAACTGGTTGAATGCCTTGGCGCCCTCGCTGTTACCCGCGAAGGTCTGGACCGGCGCCCGTTCAAGACCCATACGTTCGACCGACGTGCAAGACGGAACCATGGCCTTCAAGGCCCCCTTGTTCTTGCGATAGAACCCAGCGGAGACATCGCGCTGCATAGCGCGGCGGCGATCGACCATCGACAGGAACGGCAAGATCTTAAGCTTCGGCAGGCGACTGCGGTCCTTGAAATCCTGCAGTTGTTCAAGGGTCAGCACCGACAAGGTGGTCGGAATGACCGGCACCAGAAGCGCATCCGCCGCCCGCATGACATTTTCCGACAACAGCGTGATGCCGGGCGGGCAATCGAGGATGACATAGTCATACTCGTCTTCGAGCGACTTCAGGATACGCTTCAACTGATAGGTTGGACGCTGCATCTCATCAAGATTGATGTCGAGATTGCGATAGGAGAAATCCGACGGGATGATGTCGAGATTCTCATAATCGGTCGCCTTGACGTGATCGAGGAGATCGCTTTCGCCATAGACGAGCTTTGCCCCGCCACCGCGAACCTTGGCCTTAACCCGAAAATAAAAGGTCGAAGCTCCCTGCGGATCAAGATCCCAAAGCGCCACGCGAGCCCCGCTCTGCGCGGCTTCATAGGCGAGATTGACCGCCGCTGCCGTCTTGCCCACACCACCTTTGATTGCGTACACCGCCAAAATCTTCATTCTTTTCTCCCTTCAGGCGAAAAACCATGATCCCGGCCGCTGCTGGCCGCCTTAAATAATTTCCGATACCCGCCCTCCGCCTCGTCCGAGGCAAAGGCTAAGAATATCTCGTCAAATTGCCGTCGCGCCTGATCCTGCATCGTCGCGCGCTGTGCTGCAAGATGCTCCATGGCCCGCCGCGTGTCGAGCGCTACCGTACCCGTCACCTCAAGCTCGCCCAAAAGTGACATGAGCAACGCCCGCTGAATCTGGGCATCCTGATAGAGCCCTAGATTATTCTGTAGTTTTTTCAATGCCCTGACGCCATTTCGCAGCCGTGTTTCGGAATAGAGGGGCCCAAAAAATTCGATCAGATAGCGCAATTTTTTGCATGTCTTGCGCAACTCATGCAACTGTTCCGGTGGACTTTGCGCAGAAATAGCCGTGCCCTCGTGCAGCGCCTCTCCATAAAGACGCCGGATGCGGCGCCCGGCCTCCCGCCAGATCGGAGGTGACGTCTCATCGTCCGCCTGGAAACTACGCAAAACCCCACGCCACCGCTGTTTGATACGACGGTAACGCTCGGACGTGAGCGCCCGCCCAAGAGCGCGGTAAGCCACCATACGCTTTTTAAGCAACAACTTATGCAAAGGCGCAAGCCCCACCCGGTCCTTCTCCGGCACGGCTGAAGATAAGCTGGAAAATTCAAGAAGATAGACATCGAGATCCCGGGCCAGGCCAGTGATCTGGCCAAGCCAGCCAAGCTCCTTTTTCAGGGTCGCAAAATCCTGAGGCAGGCTCGGCTTCATGACCGCGACGAGCGCCCGGGTTCGACGCAAGGCGATCCGGTAGTCATGCAGAAATTCGGTATCAATGTCCTTCAGGATCCCCTGTTCATTGACCTCCATCACCATCAAAAGCCGGGACAAAATCTGACGATTGGCGGTCATGGCCGGGAGATCGGGCGAAAACTGCAAGGCACTACGCGGCCCGCCGCCACCCGGCCGCATGCCAAGCGCCAGAAACACCGCCTCATGGAGACTGGTCTCGAAAGAGACAAGCTGTGGCAGCTTGGCCAGACCATCCGCGGTCAAGCCCCGGGCCTTGCCATACCCACGCACCGGCTCAAGTTCGAGTCTGAGGCCGAAGGGTCGCCGCCGACTGTAGGGACGGCCGCCAAGCTTGCCTTCCAGCATGCGGAGCTTGACCACGGTTTTCTGGTCCTCGTCAAGGATCCGGATCTCGACTTTACGGCCCGTATGGCGCGCGTGGATCAAAAGCGCACGATGCCCGATCAATTGAGCTATGCGATCGGCAAACGGCCCAGCCGGCAGGTCGGCCGCAAATCGCGGGCACTGCAAAGCCTGATATGTCGCGATCAGCCTATGATCAACGAGCTGTTCAAGCCGCAATTGCCCTTTACCGTCTTGCGTGCGGCCCGTCTGCTCGTATAGCAACACCAGACCGGCCCGGATCAGAAGCCCATCCGTGGTGTCGAGATAACAACGGTCAAAAGATACCGGCTTGCGCGCGCCTGGCGGCAAGGCACTTCCGGGGATTGCGTTCAAAATTGAAGCGACCAGGACCGGCAGCGTCACTCCGTCCATCGCGCAATAATGTGTCACCCATGGCTCCATGGTCACAACACAACAGCCGCGCCTGCCTTTGCAAGCTAGCGAGGCCATATCTAACCTTCATAGTCGCGGATTAAGGAGGGAAAATCAATGTTCGAGCGCGACCGGCCCGCTATTGAGCCGTTCCAAACGCATTTTGAGACTGCGCATATATATACGGCTGGATAATTCAGGCGGCTCAGCCAAGCCTGCCGCCCGGGCATCCAAGCGGTCGTAAAGCATGCAGGCCTCAGCCTCACCAAGCGCGCGCAGCACACCCCTGACTTCAGAACCCGGCCGGTATCGAAGGAACCGGGCCGCGTCCGGCGCCTGCCGCGCAAGTTCGGCAAGGCTCTGCGGCGACCTGAAGTCAGGCGTGAAACCCCAGCCCTTTACCGCAGTGAGTAAAGGCTCCACGTAATCCGCCAACCCCGTGGTGATTTGACCTGTCATGGTCCGCGTCCTCCCGGCTAAATCGCCCTTATGACAAGACGAGCCACGGGCGCGGACGTGAACGGGTCAGCTGGCGTCGAATTTAATACCCTGAGCCAGCGGCAGGTTTTTCGAGTAATTCACCGTCGAGGTCTGACGGCGCATATAACCTCGCCAGGCATCCGACCCGGATTCACGGCCTCCGCCGGTTTCCTTTTCACCGCCAAAGGCACCGCCGATTTCAGCCCCGGAGGTGCCGATATTCACATTGGCAATGCCGCAGTCGGAGCCAGCCGCCGCCGTAAAGCCTTCGGCCTCGCGCAAATCATTGGTGAAAATGGCCGAAGACAGCCCCTGCGGCACCGCGTTGTGGCGCAGGAGCGCATCCTCAAAATCGCGGTAAGTCATCACATAGAGAATAGGAGCGAAGGTTTCCTCCAACACATTGGCGTCCAGAGCCTTCAGTTCGACGATAGCCGGGGTGACATAAAAGGCGTCATCGCCTGGCTGCGCGACACGGCCACCGCCGGTGATCACCCCGCCCTCTGCCCGCGCCCGTTTAAGCGCGCGTTCCATGCCATCAAACGCCGCCTTATCAATCAGCGGCCCAACCAGCGTCTCCGACTCGAGCGGGTTGCCGATCCGCACCTTGCCATAGGCGGCCTTGAGCGCCGGAATCAACCGCTCATAGACCGATTCATGAACGAACAGCCGGCGCGTCGTGGTGCAGCGCTGCCCGCAGGTGCCCACAGCCCCGAACAAAATGGCCCGCAACGCCATTTCGAGATCAGCGGACGGCGCTACAATAATGGCATTGTTGCCGCCAAGCTCAAGAATGCTGCGTCCGAAACGGGCCGCCACGCGCGGGGCCACGGCACGCCCCATGGCTGTCGAACCGGTGGCAGAGATGAGCGGCACACGCGGATTGTCCACCAGCGCCTCGCCAACCTCGCGGCCACCGATGATGATTTGCGACAGTCCCTCGGGCGCATCACCGAAACGGACAATGGCACGCTCCAACAGCTTTTGCGTGGCCAGCGCCGTAACCGGGGTTTTCTCCGACGGCTTCCAGATCACGCTGTTGCCGCATACGAACGCCAAAGCCGAATTCCAGGCCCACACTGCAACCGGGAAATTAAAGGCGCTGATGACGCCGACCACCCCAAGCGGATGCCAGCTTTCGCTCATGCGATGGCCCGGCCGCTCGGAGGCAATGGTGAGACCGTAAAGCTGCCGCGACAACCCGACCGCGAAGTCGCAGATGTCGATCATCTCCTGCACTTCGCCGAGGCCCTCTTGCAGGATCTTGCCCATTTCAAGAGACACCAGCGCGCCTAGGGCGTCCTTGTGATTACGCAGTTCCTCGCCAAGGAGACGTACAAGTTCACCCCGCTTCGGGGCGGGCACCAGCTGCCACTCGCGGAATGCCTGCTCGGCGATATCAACCTTTTTGGCTACAGTGCTTTCCGTGTCCTCGACCAGATTGGCGAGCACGGCCCCATCAATGGGAGAGCACACGCGCAGGGTTCCGCCTTGCAGATCCGCATCGGTCAAATAAAGGCTTTTTAATATTTGCTCACGAGTCATGATCTGATCCCTCAACACTGGAGTGATTACTGGATGGCGGCAGCGCGCAAGGCGCTCAGCGAGTGACGGGGTGTGATGTCTTCGGGGTCGAGGCGGATTTCAATCACCGACGGTTTCCCGACCGCACGGGCATGGGCAAAGGCTGCGGCGAAATCAGCGGTCTTTTCAACCAGCAACCCCTCCGCCCCATAAGCCTTCGCAAGCGCCACGAAATCCGGATTGACAAGATCGGTCGCCATCACCCGCTCGGGGAACGTGCGTTCCTGATGCATGCGGATGGTGCCATACATGCCGTTGTTGACGATGATGAAGATCACATTCAGCCCGTATTGGACCGCTGTCGCAAGCTCCTGCCCGTTCATCATGAAGCAGCCGTCGCCGGAAAAGCTCACCACCACACGATCCGGATAGGTGGCCTTGGCACCGACGGCCGACGGCACCCCATAGCCCATGGCCCCGCTGGTCGGCGCAAGTTGCGTATGCCGCCGCCGATAGCGATAAAAGCGATGCAGCCAAATCGTATAATTGCCCGCGCCATTGCAGATGATGGCGTCGTCCGGCAGCAGGTCGCGCAGATGCTGCATGATCTCGCCCATATTGACGTCGCCCTGAGCCGGGCCGGGTTGGGTCCAGCTTTCAAAATCCCTGCGGGCGTCTGCGGTCCATTTCGTGAACGGCACCTGCGCCAGGGGTTCAAGGGCTGCGGCTTCTGCCGCGAACTCCGCGAGACAGGCATGTATGGCAAGCGTCGGCACATAAACCTTGCCGAGTTCCTCCACCGCCGGATGCACATGAATCAGTTTTTGTGTGGGCAGCGGCGGCACCGGCAGGCTATAGCCCTGTGTCATGTTCTCGCTCATCCGCGCGCCGATCACCAGCAACAGATCCGCAGCCGCCACACGCTCGGCAAGCGCCGGATTGATGCCGAGGCCGATATCTCCCACATATTGCGCGTGATCGTTATCAAACAGATCCTGACGCCGGAAGGACGCCGCCACAGGCAGCCCGTTCTGTTCGGCAAAGTTGCGGATATCATGGCAGGCGCCATCGCTCCAACCCGAACCGCCCAAAATCATCAGCGGACGTTGAGCCTGCGTGAGATGGCGACGCAAGGCCATCATATCCCCGGCCGCAGGAGCTCCCGCCAAGCGCCCCACCCGTGGTACGGATTGGACCGTGACGCGATCGGTCAGCATATCTTCCGGCAGCACCAGAACCACTGGACCGGGGCGGCCGGACATGGCGAGCCCCCAGGCGCGGCTCACATATTCCGGAATGCGGCGGGCGTCATCGATCTCGGCCACCCATTTGGCGAGCGGGCCGAACATGGCACGGTAATCGACTTCCTGAAACGCTTCGCGGTCGCGATCGCCGCGCGCCACCTGGCCGATGAACAGCACCATGGGCGTCGAATCCTGCCGCGCCGTATGGACGCCGATGGCAGCGTTGGTTGCCCCCGGCCCACGGGTGACGAAACAGACGCCGGGACGCCCCGTCAGTTTGCCGTGCGCCTCGGCCATCACCGCCGCACCGCCTTCCTGACGGCAGGTGATCACGCGTATGCGGTCCTGCACATCATAAAGTGCGTCAAGTACGGGGAGATAGCTTTCTCCTGGCACACAAAAAACTGTAGCAACATCCTGATCCAGAATTGCCGAGACCAGAATTTGCCCACCGCTACGCCGGTTGTCCATCGTCAGGCCACCTTCTCCTGCTTCTGGCCTGTCACGACCATCGCATCCTCAGGGCGAGCGTAATTTGCGCCAAAGCGGTTGGCAATGAAATCGCGGAAATCGCAATCTTCCTGACGCACGAAACCCTTCTGCGGCAGCTTTCCAAGACGCAGCAAATCAAGCATGGTGCAGATGCCCGACGCGGTGGTGATTTGGATGGCGCTCCAGATCTGGCCATAAAGATCTTTGGCATAAACCTTATGCGCATAGGTTTCCTGCAGGAAACGGCCCTGACGATAGCCGCTGACGGTGACGAAAATCAGCACCACATCCTGATAGGTGACCGGCAAGGCATATTCGAACATGTCCTTCAACACGCCGCGCCGTTCCCCGAGCCGCAGATCTCGGATCAACATGCGCATGATGTCGCAATGGCCAGGATAACGCACCGTGCGATAATTCAGATTATTGACCTTGCCTTCCAGCGTCTCACAGAGCGTGCCGAGCCCGCCGGACGTATTGAACGCTTCGTAATCGACACCATCGAGCGAGAAATGCTCTTTTTCCTCAAGCGGCGGCACTTCACGCAACACGCCGTCCACCACCGCTTCGCAAGGATTGCAATATTCGTTGATCAGGCCGTCGGTCGACCAGGTGAGATTATACATCAGCGCGTTCGACGGATATTTCGGCAACGCGCCGACACGCATATGCACATTGTGAAGCTTTTCAAATTTCTTCGCGAGATCATAGGCAACGATCGAAATAAAGCCCGGCGCCAGCCCGCATTGCGGCACAAAGGCCGTCGCCGAATCTTTCGCCAGCTCCTTCACCAGCCGCGTGCTTTCCACATCTTCCGTGAGATCGAAATAATGCACCCCGGCTGCCTTGGCCGCCCGCGCGATATAGGGCGTCAGGTGATAGGGACAGGCGCTCAGGACGGCATATTTGCCGGCCATGGCGTCGGCCAGTGCCGCCTTATCGGTCACATCAAGCTGCAGCAACCGAACCGCGGAATTCACATTCATGCGGTTTAATCCGACGAGATCGTGATCGCCAACCGTGACCTCATAATCTCCCGACAGCGACAGCAACTCTGCAATCATCGCGCCGATTTTGCCCGCGCCCAGCAAGAGAATTTGTGTCATGGATCATCCCCGTAAATAAATTGCTCTTAATCCTGAAGTTAGGAACAACTGCCGCCAGAATGAAGGGTGCAATCTGGTGTTTTGCCGGGTTTTTTCCGTTGAAATGTGCATATAATCCGTCATAATGACGGAAAGGACGAGACCGATGGATGAGACCGACCGTCAACTGCTTGCTCTATTGGAAGAAAACGCCCGCATGCCGACGGCGGCGTTGGCGCGGCGGCTGCATCTGTCACGGTCCACCATTCAGGATCGCATCCGCCGTCTGGAAGACCGCGGGATCATTGGCGGCTATACCTTGCGACTTGGCGAACCTCATGCCCGCCGCCAGATCACCGCCCATGTCATGATCAACGTCAACCCCAAGCACGCCGACCGCGTCGGCCGCGCGCTCAAGGCCATGGCGGGCCTGCGGTCGCTGCATGCAATCAGCGGGGCCTATGATCTGATTGCCATAATCCGGGCGGAAACAACCGATGATATCGACGCCATGCTCGATACCATCGGCCGGCTGGAGGGCATTGACAAAACCATGTCCTCCATCGTGCTCTCAACCAAGTTCGAGCGCTAGGACCTAACAATCAAACGAGAGCGACACCCTTAAGCTTGCGAAGATTGTCCACGAGCCCGTCAAGATCACGGGCGAAGGGGTCCATCACAAGATGACGGCGCAACACGCTTTCTGCAACGTGATAGCCAAGGGACCGATAGGCTTCGAATTGTTCTTCATCGAAGAATTGATCCGCCGTGGTCTGATGCGGAAAGGTTGCGTCCTTGGCGAGATATTTTTCCACATAGACATTCTCGTCGCCTGTAAGCGTTGACTTGAAATACAGCAGATAACCAAATTCGTCGTCACCATAATTGATGCGTCCGACCGCCGCATGGGACTGGCTGACCGATGACGTTCCGGCGAGCCGCAAGGGATCGATGTCGATCTCGATTGTCACGCCAAGATCGATACGGGCCATGCGCACCGCATCGGCAAAACCCTGGAAACACATATCAGGATCAGCTTCGGCATCACAGACGATGACCACCCGGCAGCGACGGCGCAACAATTCCGTCAGCCCCATATTCTCCAGATGTCCGCCATCGGTCAGATTCACATGCAGCCCGCCTTCCGAAAGCGCGCCCACCATTTCCTTGAGCAAATGCCGTGGCGTCACGCGCAGGAACGGATGCATGAGCAAGCGCGACAAGCGGCCGATAAAAGGCTTCCTGTACCAGGCGCCGCTATAGGCGTTCGGATGTGGCAACCAATAGCCAAGCCGAACATTCAACAGCGTCAAGGCAAAGGTAAGCCCCTTGATGGTAAGGCTACCCATATTAGGGGCTGCTGCAGCCGCCGATATGGCCATGGCCGTGCCGAGATCGAGCGCCGGGTGTAGTTCCTCCATCTCCTGCGTCTCACGGTATCCGGTCAACTGACCGCCCACATAAGCCTTGCTCATAACGACATTGCTGCCATTGCGCCCGCGCATGTTGGCCGTTTTCGAATGTTGAACATTCATGGTCGTGTTGACGAGATGATAGGGCGCCCGCCGGTCATCAAGGCCGGACAGGCTCTGCCGGTCATTTTGACGCGGCTTGCCGTTGGCATAGGGTCTCCAGATGTTGAAAAGATACGCCTTGCTCAGACGGTCGCGGTAAAATCCGTGAAATGAGCTGGCATTCACATCATAAAAGAACTGCGTGACGACCGCGATCAACACCGCAACCAGACCATAAACGATGGTGATGCGTTCAGAATGCGGCAGCCATTCACTGCCGTCATCGGCCCAGCGAAACGCATCGCCAAGCCAATAGCCAATGCTGTTCATGACTGCGCCAGCCTCGCCAAGCAATCCGCCGTGCGTTGAATGCCGCGCCACATCAAGCGCCAAGCCAGCCGACAACAACCAATCGGGCGCCGTTTCCGGCACCAGAGCCCAGCGGCAGATATTGAGATAAAACAGCCAGATCACCACCGGCCCCATGGCGCCCAGAACCTGCAGAGCAATACGCCCGCGAATACCCGCCGAGCGTTCAGCAAGCGAGCCGGAGAACAACACACCAAGCGCGGTCAAGGCCGTCCAGATGGTGGTCATGACCTCGCCCGCGTCGCCAAGCGACAACAGTTTGATGGAACTGAACTCGTGATAATAATAAATGGCCAGAGGCTGCGACAAAATCAGCGTCGTCAGCAAAATAGCCATCAACGCCCCACCCGCGCCATACCGCGTCACGATATCGCGTGTCCTCCAGCTTGGGCGGCCCCTCTGCCGCGACAACCATTCAAGCAGCGGATAGAGCGCCAGCAGCGCGAGAAATGCCAGCGTCCCGCTACGCACCCATTGCAGAGTGCGATCCAGAAGGGCGCTGATCGGATCCATGGTCGCCGGCGTTATGCTGTCGCCGCTTTCCCGCCACAGCCGCAGGGTTATCTCCGCCGGAAGCTCCGCCCCATCGGTGACGGTCACATTCAGACGCGGATGTTCGGCTACCGCCACCACAACACCATGTGGATCACGAGCAGTTTTGCCTTCCACATCAAGCCCACGGGCAATCTGCACAACGGCGACACGATCCGGACGTGGGCCGCTATAGCCAACCGCCCGGGCATCAATGACCCCGGCAAGATCGACGACATATTTTCCCGGCTTCGCCTCGCTCAGCCAGGGCTCAACCTTGCTGTCGAGGGTCAGGGTCACTTCATCGGTATCCATAGCCTCCCTGAGCGAGCCGCTCGACACCCATAGCGTCGTCAGCGCGGCCACTACCACCAGCGGCAGAATGATCAAAAGATTGATCATAAGCCCGCGCAGGAATAATGCCGGAAGCCGCAAGCCAGCCAGAAATTCACGCGGCACCAGATAATTGGAGCTATCGCGCAAATGATGGAAAGCGTCGCCTTCCTTCACTCCCGGCTGGTGATTGAACGGGAACGCCTCGGTATGGATATGGAGCGGCAGATCAAGCGCCCCAGAACTTTCGCCTGTGCGCGTCACATGCAGGCCCTGACAATCGTCCCGACGATCGGCAACGCAGGAAAAGCCATCCGGCACGGCCCCCGCCGGACGCAGGATCACGCGCAACAGATCCGCCCGCAGGTCCTGATCCAGAGCCCCTTCGACCAACGTCGCATGGGCGGTCAATCTTATATCGAGCGCCCCCCCGGACGGCACCATCAGCCTGAGACCATCGAGATCATTCCGGCTAAGCCGCCAGCACCCATCCACGGTCTGCACGCCTGCCGACAGCCGTCCGGATAGGGGCACGCCGCTTACGACAATCGCAACATCTTCCGGCTTTGGCGCGGTCGCACAGAGGCTGCTGATGGCGCTGCCGAGATATCCACCACCCGATACGGTCGAAAGATAATCGGCATGAGAGAACAGCCCATAACGCGACAGCGCCTGAAGCAGCCCGAGATTGAACGTCGCCGATCGAATGCCGCCGCCCGACATGGCAACGCCCATCAGATCCTTCTTAGCCGAGGGGAGCCCGGCAACAGGATCCTGCAACCCGAACTCCCGACGACGGGCCCGAACAGATTGAAGTTCTGCCGCGAAAACAGCGTTTGGCAAAGTCTCATCACCGACCGGCACCGCTTCATAACCTGACGGTTTCGTCGGGGCAGTCTCGAACATACGGCTAAAATAGGCTTTCCAGATCTCAAACATTGCATCCTGCTCCTTACGGATATTCATCCGCAAGACGCGGGTCACAAGCTCGCTGTGACGCAGCAAGCGTAATCACAGCCCATCAAGTCTGACGTCATGACAATACCGATCCTCATCAACAGGAAGATTTGTCATGACCAAAATGAGCACGATCGATTGGGATTTCATCGCCAATCATGAAGGAAAAAGTCTAACCACAGGCTATGTCCCAAACGTCGGCACCAGCAAAAGCGGTGTCACGATTGCCACCGGCGTCGACCTTGGGCAACGCAATCACAGTGAAATCGTCAAGTGGAACCTTACGCCCGACCTGACCGAAAAACTCCGCAGCTACTGCGGCATGTGTGGCAATGAGGCCGTAGCGCTACTGAAAAGCAAACCCCTCACGGTCACAGCGGAAGAAGCCGATGCGCTCGACAAAGCCGCGGCCGAGGAAATATTCGGCGTCCTCCAAAGAAATTTTGATGTCGCCACCCACCAGGGTGCCTTCGATGCGCTGCCACGGGCGGTACGCACAGTCCTCGCCTCCCTCGCCTATCAATATGGTCCTAATCTTCAGCGCCGCACGCCAAAATTCTGGCACGTCGCTACGGAAAAAAACTGGCCCGGCGTTATCCACGAACTCGAGAATTTTGGCGATGCCTATTCGAAGCGGCGTCAGGACGAAGCGCGATATCTGAAAGCCGCATTGGACAAGAATTTCGATGTTGCCTGATGCAGCTATTCACACTTCTTGCGCTTCACGCGTCCGGTTAATGCTGAACAAAATCGCCGTTGTTCAGCTCTAGGGGTGGCGGAGTTGTTCTGTGCCCGTGGTTGTTGGGTGGTGCACCTGACAACTCCGCCTGCTCCCTAGAGTATTTCATGGCTTAAATGACATTATCAGGAGTCCTTCATGGCACTAGATCCCTCATTCACCGGGTCCGTCATCAACGCCCTGCCGATCGATAAAATGATCGGCGCGCCGTTGAACGCGATGGTGGCCGCACAAGTTGGCGCCAGCAAAGCTTACGCCGACTTCCTTCAAGCCGTCTGCATCAAGGACGGCAAAGCCGTACAGATCGCCTTCGATTATGATGAAACCATCGTCGACGAAGATGGCGTCTATCAGGGTGTCTTGCAGAAATCGATGCGCGTCCCATTGATGGCCGTCATCGAACATCCAAACGTTTGCGTCGAACTCGGAACCGTTGATTTCGAACTTGAAGTCAACGCCTCGGAAATGATGAAGTCTGAAACAGGAGCTGAAGCTTCGGTTGAAGTTTCTGCAGGCTGGGGACCGGTAAGTTTCAAGATGAGCGGCAAGGTCAGCCACAAGTCGGAACAGACCCGGTCGTCGGATACCCGGGCCAAATATTCGATCCACGCTGAAATGAAACGCCAACCCCCGTCGGAAGCCCTGATGCGCGTCATCGAATTCCTGACGTCGGCAGCGACCAAGCCCGTGGTTATCCCTGCCAACAAAGAACTCAAGAGCCCAGATGCACTGCCGACTGATAGCGTACTGCAGAGCCCCGCTGAAGAGCAGGCCGAGCTCGCTGGCGAGTAGGCTTGATCACATCAACCAGGCCATGACGGCGCGGGGGTCGGCCACCACCCGACCATTCGCGCCGTTCATGGTTTGCAATATGAATAAAGCAAATCCCTAAGATAAATGAAAGGCGATGTCATGTTCAGAATCTTGCGCGGACTATTCGGTCGCCCAAAAGCGTCCGGCGACGAGAGCAATCATGACGAAACGAAGGAAACAGCAATGGAAAATCAACATCTGACGTCAATCACCCGCGGTTTGCAGCATGCCGCAGCCGAAACCAACTCCATGGTCGCGGAACAATTTATCCGCGTGCTTTCGCAATATTTCGACAAGGATGAAGACGGCACATTGCACGCCCGCATGGTGCGTGTGCAGCTTGATGAAGATCATCACACCTTCGTTCCTCTGGTCTCCCTTGCCACACCGAGCGGCCTTGCCCTTGACCGCATGCGGGTCGAACTGTCGTTGCGTCTTGAAGGTGCTCAAACCGATAAAAAATCCGTCCTCAAGAATGTCAGGAATATGCTCAAGAAAGATTCCGGCGGCGGCGAGGATGACGAAATGTCACGAGCGGATTTCAAAGTCTCCCTGTCACCACGGGATAAAAGCACCAAAGGCCGTCCATCCGATCACGTTCATATCGATCTTGAGTTTCGCTCCATTGAAACGCCCGAATCCGTCATGCGCGTCATTGATACCTATACCAACATGATGGAACCGCTGCGCTCCAAACCAGCCGAGAACGACGAAGGCGGCCCTGATCTGCAGATGGCCCCGCCCCGCACACATCCTTGACCGTTTCCTGAAGCAGGACATAAAAAAAGGCCGGGAGGTTTCCCGGCCTGTTTTATGATATCAACGCCTCACCCAAGTTCCAGCCTGCCGCGCACCAATGTGCGGCCAAGTTGAATGCGCTTGCGAACATTCACTTCCGTCAATTCAAGATGACGGGCAATTTCCTGGTTCGAATATTGATAGATGAAGCGCAGCACGAACGGCGTCCGCAGACGCTCTGGCATATCCATGATCACCGTCATGGCCGCTGTCATATCCTCCTCCGCATCAAGACGGGCCTCAGGCTCGACCACTGGGCTGCCGCCAAGGGCAAGATACTCGATCTGATCTGGATGGAACTGGTCCACCACCCGCACCCGCACCTGACGCCGGCGATGCTCATCCATACAGGCATTATGCAACAGCCGCGCAAGCCATGACCGCAGGCGGCGAATACGGTGCGCATCCCGCAAATACCGATCATGAGCCTTGATGCAGGACCGGCTCAACAAATCCTCGGCATCCGCACGATTGCCGGACATCCAGCGCATGGCAAGCTGCCAAAGATAATCCTTATGTTCGAGCCACCCGGTCCAGAAGGCCGCGCTCAGTGTCTTTGCGTCCGCAGGTCCACCGGTGCGGCGATTATCAAAGGACAGTGCGGGACGCCACGGCCTGATCTCGTCCTGATCCTCATCCCCGTCCGACTGCACCATATCGTCAAATTCGAGATCTTCTGTATTTCCCATATCGCCCTCACTCGCCCTGTATCTTGGAAAAATAACCCTGCCCGCTCGCTCAGAGGCGGAAACGGCCGGGTACGAAGCGCATCGCATCGAGCAATGTTTTTTCTGGCGTCTTGCCATAACAGCTTGGCCCCGCCTGCGGACGCTCGCGGTTGTAGCTGTCGAGCCAGTCGGCCAGAGCAAGCTCAAGATCCGCGAAGCTCCATTGGTCGTCCTTGCGGAACAGAGGCTGGAATAGTTCGCGCCCGACCAGCGCAACAAAGGCCAGCCCCGCATCCGGCATGGCCCGCGCCCGGGTCAGGCGATAATTGTGCTCGATGCAATTCTGACGCAGCCAGGATTTGTAACCGGACCTTCCAGCATCAATGAACGGCATGCGGCGATCGGTGCGGATGCTTTCAATATGAATGGCCTTGGCCGCATACCAGGGCAGCACCTGACGTTCGAGAAATCCGCTGGCATCCAGATTGGCAACACTTGAGGCCACCGTCGCAAAGGCATGATGGCTATAGGCGTCCACAAAGCTGAGAAGGTGAAGCGGGCCCAGAACTGGATGCTCGCCCATATGGCTCAGATCCTGATAGGACACCTTGCCCGGCAGCTCGACAAATCGCCCCGGCTTGAGCTTGCCAAGCGCACGGGCCCGTTCAACCGACGCCTGTTGTTCGGGCGACAACGGAAAACCGTCCTGCTGCACCCGCGCAAGAATGGCAATCACGCGCTTTTCAAAGGTTTCAAGACCGGACCGCACCCAGATCGACCGCACCCCGCTTGACGATACCGTCACCCCAGACTCCGCAAGCACTTCGGTAATCCGCTGCTGACCCCAGGTTGGATGCGTGAAGGTCAGATCCACCACGCTGCGTTCAACATCAAGTGGCACCCGGTTCTTGAGCACCGGCTTGCGGCGGGAAATATCCCGCAGTGCATCGACCCCTCCCCGCTCATAAAGAGATTTGAAACGATAGTAACTATCTCGTGAATAGCCGAGATTCTCACAAGCTTTCGTCACGCTGCCGAGCTTTTCAGCCAGGCGCAACAGGCTCAACTTTGGTTTCACCGAGCGGTTTACTGCATCCATTCTCTTGTCTCCAAACATGTGCACAAATGGCCGGGGCCGGAAATCTCGGCAAAGGCGTTGCCGGGATCTTCCGCAGGGGCTCAAATGACACCTCCAAATGGTTGTATATTTGGCGGCGCCACCCTCTATGGTTGTAATTAAAATCCGACTATGCCAAAATTTGCAATAAGAGAAATTCATACACGTAAAAAGTGCATACCAAATACCATAGGTTGTATTTAATAAGCTCATGCATCCTTTTAGTTGAATTTTTCGCAGCCACTCTGAAAGCCGGTTTGCAGCGTCCGGGATCGAAATTGCAACCGAATCAGCAAACAGAGCCGTCACCACAACCATAGAGTGTATAGGGGAAGAACGATGTTTCGCACTGAACTTGAAAAACGCGTCCGCCATCTGGAAGAAGGGCTCACCCAATTCAACGGCCTCGACTGGATCATCAAAGTCGGCGAAATCGCCGAGATCAAAGGGGCCGTGCTCGACATGACCGCGGAAACGGAGGCCTACTGCGCCCAAACCGTAACCACACGCAATCTGCAGCGTCTTGACGTGGTCATCCGCACGGCCACCACGCGCAAAACCAATGGCCACCTCGCCTTCCAGAAAGCCTATGGCACATTGCGCACCTGGCTAACCCCCGCCCTGCCCGGCGAACGACGGATTGGGAAGTTAAGCGACTGATCTCAATTCTCGCTGGGGTAGAGAAATCGCGTGCTACAGCAGGCGTGGCTGCTGGACTTTTGCGATTATCCCAAACCTGTCATACGCGGGCTTGACCCGCGTATCCATGCGGGCGCGCCATGGATTCCCGGGTCAAGCCCGGCAATGACAAGCTTAAGATGCCTGTGACAGGAGGCAGAGAAAATCCCTCCTGCATCAGGCGTAAGCCGCTGGACTTTTGCGGTCATCCCAAACCTGTCATACGCGGGCTTGACCCGCGTATCCATGCGGGCGCGGCGTGGATTGCCGGGACAAGCCCGGCAATGACAAGCTTAAGATGCCTGTGACAAAAGGCCGAGGAAAGTCCGTCCTGCATCAGCCATGAGCCGCTAGGCTTTTGCGACCACCCCGAACCTGTCATACGCGGGCTTGACCCGCGTATCCATACGGTCGCGCCATGGATTCCCGGGTCAAGCCCGGCAATGACAAAGTTATGTTGTCTGGGGCCCACCTAAATGACGAAAACTCAAACTTCTCGCCACGCCAGCCGTTCGCATTGAGGAGGGCGTAGCCCGTCTCGAAATGCGTCCATGGGGACATCACTCCCGTCAACCCTGACGGCGGAAGACGTTCATGGAGATTTCATCGACTTCGATCTGCTCGCGCCGGCTGAGTTCTAACCGCTCGCGTTCGGCGCGGCGTTCGGCGGCGACTTCGATTTTTTTCAACTCGCGCACGCAGTCGGCGAGTTCGCTTTGCTTTTCCTCGACGGCATGTTCGACTTCGGCGATGGAGCGGGTCAGCGTCTCGCGGCGCAGCAAGGCGGCGCGGACAAAGGCGCCATAGGAAAACTGCACCACAGGCTCATCCCCGACCGACTGTTCGGTGGCCATTTCGACGTCGATGGTCGTGCGCCGGATCACCAGATCCGACCGCATATCCTCAAGCCCGCGCAGCTCCCGCCGCTTTTCATCGACGCGCCAGCGGTTAAGGCGGATCAGCGTTGAAAGTCCCTTCATGCCATCCCCTCGTTAACCGCCGGAAGGCCTGCGTGATAGGCCTCCGATTGGCCAAGGATTTCGGCCAGTGCGTCATAGCCCTGATCGAGCGTCGCCTGTTCGGTCTTTTTCTGACCGAGAAAAGCTTCCAGCGCCGGGTTGAGCCGGATCGCCTCATCCACGGCCGGATTGCTGCCGGCGCGGTACGCGCCAAGCCGGATCATTTCCTCCATATCGCCATAGGTGGCGAGATGGCGGCGGGCGGCGATGACCAATTCATTCTCCGCCTCCAGATTACAATGCGGCATGGTGCGCGAAACCGAGCGCAATACATTGATGGCCGGATAACGCCCGCGCTCGCCAATCCGCCGTTCGAGCACGATATGACCATCGAGAATACCGCGCACCGCATCGGCCACCGGCTCGTTATGATCGTCGCCGTCCACAAGCACAGTAAAAAGCCCGGTCACCGAACCCTCGTCCATGCCCGGCCCGGCCCGTTCCAACAGCCGCGGCAGCTCGGCGAAGACGGTCGGAGTATAGCCCTTGCTGGCGGGCGGCTCGCCAAGCGACAAACCGATTTCCCGCTGCGCCATGGCGAAGCGCGTCACGCTATCCATGAGACACAGCACCTGCTGCCCCTGATCGCGATAATATTCCGCCAGCGTCATGGTGAGATAGGCGGCCTGACGGCGCATCAGCGCCGATTCATCCGACGTCGCCACTACCACCACGCTGCGTTTAAGCCCTTCCGGCCCGAGATCGTCTTCCAGAAATTCCTGCACCTCGCGGCCGCGTTCGCCAATGAGCCCGATGACCGCAACGTCGCAGGCCGTATAACGCGCGAGCATGGACAGCAGCACCGATTTGCCGACCCCCGATCCGGCGAAAATCCCCATCCGCTGCCCCTTGCAACAGGTGACAAAGGTATTGAGCGCACGCACCCCCAGATCGAGCTTGCCGCCCACCCGTTTGCGGGCATGGGCCGACGGCGGCTGCGCCTTGATGGGATAGGCCACACCACCCCGTTCAAGCGGTCCCTTGCCGTCCACCGGTTCGCCAAGTGCATTAACCACGCGGCCAAGCCAGCTTGACGCCGGATAGGCCGCCGCCTCCTGATCCTCGATGGTCGCCTTGCAGCCGACGCCGACGCCGTCAAGGGCGCTGAACGGCATGACGAGTGCGCGATTGTCCTTGAACCCGAGCACTTCGCCCCTGATCTTGCGACCGCCGCGGGCCTCGATCACCAGGCGCGCGCCGATGGACAGGCTGCGCTCGACTCCCGCAACCTCCACGAGCAGGCCGCGAACACCCGAGACACGCCCGTATTGTTCAACCGCATTCAGCCGATCAAGTTCCGCAAGGATGGATTGCACTGATTCTCTGACCTTTAATCCTGTTCCCCCGGCTTTTCGCCGGCCGTCCTGAACCATCCTGCCCCGACAGGACTTAACGTTCAGTAAACCATAACAACCGCCGACCGGGGGCAAACCAGCCCCAATCAGTGGGAACTTACCGCCAGATTTCCTAAAAACCATTCTTTCAGTTACAAAATATTAACCAACTGTGTTAATGATTTGATGAACGGCAGAATTCTGTCTGGAGAAAAGGGGGCATTAAGGCCTTGATCGCACAGCTGCGATGGCCGGTTTTCCAACAGAGGCAGCCGCGGAGATACGGATGGGGGCGTCTGCACCCGGGTCAGTGAACTGGGTTTTGGGGACAGGGAAGGATACGAAGAATGCGTGTTTTGCTCATAGAAGATGACGCTTCGACGTCTCGCAGCATTGAACTTATGCTGAACGCTGAGGGGTTCAATGTCTATTCTACCGATCTTGGGGAAGAGGGCCTCGATCTCGGCAAGCTTTATGATTATGACATCATTCTCCTCGATCTCAATCTGCCGGACATGCATGGCTATGACGTGCTGAAAAAGCTGCGGGTGGCCAAGGTCGACACCCCTATTCTGATCCTGTCCGGCATGGCCGAGCTTGAAAACAAGGTTAAGGGCCTCGGCTTCGGCGCCGATGACTATCTGACCAAGCCGTTCCACAAGGAAGAGCTGATCGCCCGCATCCATGCGATCATCCGCCGCTCCAAGGGCCATTCGCAATCGGTCATCCGCACCGGCAAGCTTGCGGTCAATCTCGACACCAAAACCGTCGAAGTGAACGCCCAGCGCGTGCATCTGACCGGCAAGGAATATTCCATGCTCGAACTGCTATCGCTCCGCAAGGGGACGACGCTGACCAAGGAAATGTTCCTCAACCATCTTTATGGCGGCATGGACGAGCCTGAGCTCAAGATCATCGACGTGTTCATCTGCAAGCTGCGCAAAAAGCTCGCTATGGCCACCGATGGCGACAATTACATCGAAACCGTCTGGGGCCGCGGCTATGTGCTGCGCGACCCGAACGAAGAGAGCGAAATGGGCGCCCCACCGCTGGCCATGGCCATCGGTTAACGACAATCAAAGGGGTGCATCAGGCGCCCCTTTTTCATGTCCGGGAGGCCCATAGCCGTCATTGCGAGGCGCAGCCGAAGCAATCCAGATTCTTGATCAGAGCAGAGGCTGGATTGCTTCGGCTGCGCCTCGCAATGACGGCTATGCGGACGATCTAGCGGGCGGCAGTTTGCGCCAGTAGGGAAGACACCGCCGGACGCGCCGTATCCGACGTCACATACATGCCGCGATGGCCGGGCACCGGCTTGAACCGATCGGTTAGCCCGAGCACCGTCTCCGCCGCACCAAGGAACAGCACACCATCCGGGCTAAGCGCATCGCGCATGCGGTTCAGCACATCGGATTTTGTCGGCTGATCGAAATAGATCAGCACGTTCCGGCAATAGATGACATCGAACTGGCCAAGCCCGCGATAGCTTTCAAGCAGATTGAACTCCCGATAGCTCACCATGTCCCGCAGCGACTTGGCGATCTGCCAGCTTTCCCCCTCCTGGACGAAATATTTCATCAGCATGCGGATCGGCAGGCCGCGCTGCACTTCGAATTGCGAATAAATTCCGGCCCGTGCCTTATCCAGCACCTGCGTGCTGAGGTCGGTGGCGATGATCTCGAACGTCCAGCCCGCCCACAGTGCTGCCTGTTCCTTGAGAATGATCCCCAGCGAATAGGGTTCCTGCCCCGAAGATGCGGCGGCGCACCAGATGCGCACCCGTTTGCTCGCAGCATGGGTCACGCGAATTTTGGGCAGAACATGATCGCGAAAAATATCAAACGGCGTGGTATCGCGAAAAAAGAACGACTCGTTGGTGGTCATAGCCTCGACCACGCTGCGGATCAGGCTTTCGTTTTTCTCACGCCGGATGACACCGATCAGATCGTCCAGGGTCTCAAGCCCCATCCGGCGGGCAATGGGCGTCAGCCGGCTTTCCAGCAGGTAAACCTTGTCGCGATTGATGACGAGCCCCGAGCGCTGGCGCAACGTCCCGGCGATGAAATCAAAATCATCAGGTCTCATCGCCGCACTCCTTGAAGGTATCTCGTAATGGTGCCGCTGATGTCGTCAAGTGGCAGAATGGCGGAGGCAAGCCCGGCATTCGATACCGCACCCGGCATGCCCCAGACGACGCTTGAGGCTTCGTCCTGGGCAATGACCGACCCTCCAGCCTGCACCACGTCCCGGCACCCGCTGAGGCCATCGCTGCCCATGCCCGTGAGGATGACCGAAAGCGTCGCTGGTCCATAAATTTTAAGCACGCTGCGCAGCATGGGATCCACCGAGGGACGGCAATAATTTTCCGGCTGCTCCTGATTGAGGCGGATGATCGGCCCCGTGGCGCGATCTTCCAGCGTCATATGGAAATCGCCCGGCGCAAGATAAATGGTCCCAGGCTCGATCCGTTCACCGTCGCGGCCTTCGTGGCAGGGAATGCCAGTGGCGCGGGCCAGATGATCGGCCAGAATAGTCGTGAAGGTCGGCGGCATATGCTGCGTGATCAGCAGCGGCACCGATATTCCCTTACCAAGTCCCCCAAGCACCTTAAACAGCGCCTGTGGCCCGCCGGTGGAGCTGCCGATGGTGACAATGCGCGGCAAGACCGACGATGGTTTCTGTAAGGTGAGAACTGCCGGACGCTCGGGCCGTAAGGCAACACGCGATTGCATCACAGGCGGCGTGACAGGCGTCACTGCCGGACGTGGCGCTGCCGGACGCGGGCTTTGCCCCTGCGTTTGCCCCTTGCGCAACCGACCGCGCGCCACCGCACCGAGCGCTTTGACCTTTTCAAGCAGCTCATGACGGAAATGCTGCGCCGCATTGACCTCGCGGTTCGATTCAGGTTTCGGGATATAATCCGCCGCCCCGGCCGACATGGCGCGAATGCTGATCTCGGCATTGCGGCGGGTCAGGGTGGAGGCCATGATGACCTGCACATGAGGTGCCGCCTCGATGATTTTGGGCAGCGCCGTCATGCCATCCATTTCCGGCATCTCAACATCCAGAATCACCACCTCAGCCCCCGAGGAGACCAGATTGCGCAACGCCATAGCGCCGTTATGGGCGCTCGCCACCACCTGAATCATGCTGTCGGCCTCAAGCCAACGCGAAATCAGACCGCGTATAACCGCGCTGTCATCGACCACCATGACCCGATAGGCATGTTGCTCTTTGTGCTGTTCTGCGGGTGCGAGGGACACCGGCGAGCCTTCCTGTAAGAAATGACCCAAGGATGACTTGGACGAGTGGAAGAAGAAGCCCGCTTAGAGCAGACCAACCTGTGCGAACTTGGCCTCGATGATCTCGCGATCGAACGGCTTCATGATATATTCATCCGCGCCCGCATTGATGGCCGCGGCAATATGTTTCATATCATTTTCGGTGGTGCAGAAGACGACGACGGGGGTATCTCCACCGGTCATTTTGCGCAATGCCTTCAAAAAATCGAGCCCGTTCATAACCGGCATATTCCAGTCCAGCAACACGACATCAGGCATGTCGGCCCCACACTGATCGAGCGCACGCTGACCATCTTCGGCTTCATGAATATCAAAGTTCAATTCTTCAAGGATGCGTCGGGCCACCTTGCGAATAACCTTGGAGTCGTCAACGATGAGACAGGATTTCATCCAGCGCTCCTAATGCTCAGTCCGAGGAATACGATCAAGCGACCGCAGTGAGTCCGATATCCAGCAAACGCTCGACATCAACCACCACCAAAAGCTCACCATCGAGACGATAGATACCATTCGATACCAGCTGCCAATGAGTATCGAGCGTCACCGGGTTGCGTTCATACTGTCCGGCCGTCAGCGTCAGAACCTCACCGACACTGTCGATCAGCAGGCTGTAAGGTTCGCCTTTATGCTCGACAACGATGCTCATGCAGGCGTCACCTTCACCGCGCGGCGGCAAACCAAGCCGGGCGCGAAGATCGATGGCGGTGACGATACGGCCGCGCAGATTGAGCACCCCGGCCACGGCATAGGGCGCGAGCGGAATAGGCGTGATCTTCTGCGCCGCCAGCACGTCATGAACGGCCATCACCGGAATGCCGAGGGTCTGACCGCAAAGACGCAGCGTGACGAATTCCCCATGCACCTCTTGCGCGGCGGCGGAGCCACCATTCAAACGATGAACATTGCTGTCCCGGCTCATGCTGCATCTCCTTCACGGGCCAGCTGCTCGCTTAGACTTGCAAGCAAGGCATCGCGGTCAAACTTCGCCACATAATCATTGAACCCGACTTCGCGCCCGCGGGCGAAATCCTGCGGCGTGGCATGGGCTGACAAGGCGACAATCGGCGTCTCGGCCCAGGCTCCGTCCTTGCGGACGGTCGAGGCGAAAGCGAACCCGTCCATGCCGGGCATCTCGATATCGCTGACAATGACATCGAAACGCGCCCCGTCCTCACGCAGTTTCAAGGCTTCGGAGGCGGTGGCCACCGAGGTCACCTTGTAACCGGACGCAAGCAGCAACGGTTTCAGCAAATTCCGGAAGAAGGCGCTGTCATCGACCATCAAAACATGGCGACCGTCATCGCTTGCGACCGTCTTCCGCCGGGCGCCACGCAGCTTTTCACCGAAGGCCCGCGTGAGATAGAAGGCGACATCGGCGATTTCGGTCGCTTTCTTGGCCAGAACCGCCGTGCCGATAATGCCCGGCACGATGGAGGCCAATTCGATCTCAAGCTTTTCTTCGACGATATCGATGATCTCATCGACCGCGATCCCCATGGAGCGCTCGTTGTCGGTGAACACCAGCACCGGTTGACGGCCCGAAGTCTTCAGGCTGCAATTGCTGTCCACCAGCAGGAGCGGCATGAGCTGACCACGATACTGCACCATCAAGGCGCCATCTGCTGCTTCGATGGACTCGACCGGAATTTCTTCGAGACGGGCCACCAGCGACAGCGGCACCGCACGCTGGGTTTCGGACCCGGCACGGAACAGCAGCATGGATTCACGATCCTCCGCCACGATCTCCGCCCGTGCATCGGCCTCGCCCATATGGTCATTGTCCACAAGAATGTCGCCGGTCAGCGTGGCAATGCCGTTCGGATCAAGGATCATGATCACGTTGCCGTCACCCAGAATGGTATTGCCCGAATAGACCTGCAAATCACGCAGGATCGGCGCCACCGGCTTGACCACGATTTCTTCGGTATCGAACACGCGGTCGACGACGATGCCGAAGGTAAAGGCCCCGACCTGGGTCACCACGATAAACCGCTCTTCAAGGTCCTTGCTGCCAAGCGCCAGAACCTTATCGAGCGAAATGAGCGGCAGCAAGCGATCCCGCAAACGCATGACCGGGGTATTGTTGATATGTTCGATCTGCTGTTCGCTGTCGCCTGACACGCGCACCAGTTCAAGCACGCTGATCTGCGGGATGGCGAAGCGCTCGGTCGAGCATTCGACAATCAGCGCCGAAACGATGGCCAGAGTCAGCGGAATCTTGATGCTGAAGCTTGTGCCCTTGCCCTCGACCGATTTGAGATCGATGGTGCCACCGATTTTTTCGATATTGCTGCGCACCACATCCATGCCGACACCGCGGCCCGAGATATTGGTGACCGCTTCGGCGGTGGAAAAGCCCGGGTGGAAGATGAACTTCTGCACCTGAAGGTCCGACATGTCGGCAAGCTCGGCCTCGCTCGCGAGACCTTTTTGCAGGATCTTCTGCTTCAGTTTGCCAACCTTGAGACCAGCGCCATCATCCGCCACTTCGACGATGATATGGCCGCCTTCATGATAGGCATTCAACCGAATGGTGCCGGTTTCCGCCTTGCCTGACGCTGCCCGATCACGCGGCATCTCGATGCCATGATCGGCCGAGTTGCGGACCATATGGGTCAACGGATCCTTGATCAGTTCAAGCACCTGACGATCAAGTTCCGTCTCGGCCCCGATCATCTGCAGATCGATCTTCTTATTGAGCTCCATCGACAGATCGCGAATGATGCGCGGCAGCTTGGCCCAGGCGTTGCCGATGGGCTGCATGCGGGTCTTCATGACCCCTTCCTGCAACTCGGTCGTGCATTGGCTCAAACGCTGCAATGGCACGGAAAACTCGCTGTCGCTGCTGCGGCGCAGGATCTGCAAAAGCTGATTGCGGGTCAGCACCAGCTCGCTGACCATGTTCATCAGATTTTCAAGCAGATCCACATTGACGCGAATGCTTTGCGTGCCGATGCTGGTTTCGCCCTTAGCTTCCGCCTTGGCTTCCGGCTGTTTGAGGCTTTCGATGACCGGCTCAGGCTCGTCTGCTTCGGCAATCAGGACGATGTCCTCATCGTCAGGACCGGGCGCCGCGTTAAAGGCAGCCTCAAGCTCCTCCAAAGAAATCTCGCCGGGCAGCAATTCGCGGCCAAGATGGACATCCGACCGCAGTTCAATCGGCTTTTCGACCGCCTGAATCGTTTTCTTCGACACCGCCGCGCCACCGGAGGCGCAGACGTTGAGGCGGCCGATCAGATCCTTGTCATTACCAACGGGCTCAGCTTCGGTAGAGGCCAGGCCAGCCAGAATTTCTTTAATGCAATCAAGTGATTCGAGCACGATCGACACCGCGCCCGCGGTCACCTCAAGCTCGCCGTCGCGAAATTTCCCAAGCACGTTTTCAGACGCATGGGCCACAGCCTCAAGCCGGGGCAGGCCGAGAAAGCCACAGGTTCCCTTGATGGTGTGAACCAGGCGGAAAATATTATCGAGCACCCCTTTGTTGTTGGGGTTCTGCTCAAGCTTGACAAGCTCGACGTCGATCACGTCGATGCTTTCCGCTGTCTCGGTTAGGAACTCATTCAGCAAGTCATCCATGGAACCGGCTCTTATGTCAAAGGGTCCAGCTGGCGCAGGGATAGGCTCCCACACCGTTCGCATGTAAGATCGGCCAAAAAAGTTAAGGACGTGTAAAGTGCGGAAAACAGCGGAAATTCAGGCAAAAACGCCGTTCCGACAAAAACACGTTAAGACTTCTATACCCTGCCGCCGAAATCCCTGTCGGAATCCCTGTCGAAATCGGGGGCTTATGGCAAGCGCAGCAGCAACGTGACCGAATTTTCACCCACGCGCCGGACATCGACCCCTCCGCCAGCCGCAGCGGCGGCGATCGACGCAAGATAAGCCGGGGCCGTCTTCGGTGTCAGATCCGCCTGCGCGACCCTGCCGCCAAGCACCTCTTCCATCTCGGGCTTCAACATCAGCCGCTCACCTTCGGCATGGATCACAAGCTCAAGCGCCCCGTTGCTGCGGCCGCCCTCGACCGTCAGCCGGCCACCACGCAACAGTGCCTCCCCGGCCACCAGAACGAGATTGAGCAGCGCTTTGAGGCCATCCTTCGACAACTCCTGCACCGCCGGTCGCCACTCGAGCATGACCTTGCCGCCGGAGAAAAAGGCAGCGGCAGCATCGCGGGCGGAATCCATGGCCACTGTTTCGCCAAACCCGCCCGCCGCGCCAAAGGCCAGCCGGAAGAACTGCAGGCGGTTCGAGGTCTGGCTGGCGCTTTGTTCCAACAGCTCGACCACCTGTTCGCGCATGGTGGCGTCGGTCTCATCCTGAAGAATTTCGAGCCCGTTCGTGAAGGCTCCCACCGGGCTGATGAGGTCATGGCACAGCCGCGAGCACAAAAGGGCGGAAAAAGCGATTGGATCAGTCATGGTTCCCCCAGTCGGTACAACGGACAGAATGACGGCATAACGCCCCGGACAGCCGGATTTAAGTCTTGCTTATACCCCCGGCCCAAGCTAGGCAACCCGTTATGAGCGAACAATTCCGCGCATCAAGCAAGGTTCTCATCCATATTGCGCAGATCGCGCCTGAAGTGGTAAAGCCCGATCCGGACCCCAAGCTTTCAGAAAGCCCGCAGCCCATGCCTGATACTACTCGCTGGCTCGCCCCGCTAGAACAGATCGCCCGTGACGCCGGGGCCGCGATCATGGAGATTTATGCCCATGAAATCGCCGTGCGGCAGAAGGA
Organism: Govania unica; assembly: GCF_027920805.1. Lineage (GTDB taxonomy): Bacteria > Pseudomonadota > Alphaproteobacteria > Sphingomonadales > Govanellaceae > Govanella > Govanella unica. Next base: position 913,071 of record NZ_JANWOI010000001.1, on the reverse strand, counting down.
CGACCTGTCGCCGGTGACCGATGCCGATGAAGCGGCTGAGCGCATTATTCTCGCCGGGCTCAAGCTGCTTGACCCTGACACCCCGGTCGTGGCCGAAGAAAGCATGAATGCGGGCCAGGGTCCGGCCGAGCATGGAACGCGGTTCTGGCTTGTGGATCCGCTTGACGGCACCAAGGAATTCATCCGCCGCCATGGCGAATTCACCGTCAATATCGCCCTGATCGAAGACGGCCGCCCGACCCTGGGCGTGGTCTATGCCCCGGCCATCGGCAGTCTATATCTCGGGGCCGTGGGGCATGGCGCCACCAAGATCCTCGACAGCGACCGCACGACCCGCCTGCCGATCACAGCCCGCGAAGGTGACCGCACTGGCCTCGTGGCCGTGGCGTCGAAGTCGCACCGCACGCCCGGCACCAATGTCTTCCTCGACCGCCTGCCCATCGCCGAAAGCCGGGCCGCCGGAAGCTCGCTCAAATTCTGTCTGGTGGCGGAGGGCGCGGCCGATATTTATCCACGCATCGGCCCGACCATGGAATGGGACACCGCCGCCGGTCACGCCGTGCTCGCAGCTGCGGGCGGACGGGTGGTCACCCTGGACGGGGTCGATCTTGACTATGGCAAGCCCGACTATCGCAATCCGGACTATTACGCCTATGGTCTTTGGCCCAAGGGCCTCGTCAGGCCAGAAAGACCTTGAGCGGCACGAGTGCGGCGAAAATCCAGATCAGCACGGCCGAGGCGCGATTGATCCTCAGCAGATGACTGTCCGACAACCGTTCTCGGATGCTGTGCGCAACCCGGCAGATAAACAGCCACCACAAGGCTGAGCCCAGAAACACCCCAAGCACGATGGTCGCCGCATCCCCGGATGAGGCGTCCCGCGTCAGTCCCGCGCTCGTGAACAAAGCCACGAAGCCGAGGGCCGTGATCGGGTTGGTGATGGTGAGAACAAAGGTCGCGAGCGCCGCATGGGCAATATCGCGTGGTGTCTGCACGCTTTGTGTCAAATGCGGATGGGACCGCCAGGCGAGAACGCCCATGCCCACCAGCACCAGACAGCCAATCACCGCAAGCCAGCTTTCGAATTGCACCAGAACGGACTGGATAGTAGTCAGACCGAAAGCCGCCATCGCGCCGAAAATGGTATCACCCACCGCCGCGCCAAGGCCGACCACGAACGCGCCCCAGAAACCATTGCGGATGGTTTTCTGAATGCAGATAATATTCACCGGACCGATCGGAGCGGCAACCGCGAGACCGATGGCGATACCCGCGACCAAAAACCAAAAATCCATAACTTCAAGCCTGCATCACAGCGGAACGTGTGACCCTTTATTTCGAGAGATCCTGAACCGTCTCGAACCGGATCGGCGCGCCGTGAGCGGTACCGATCAACTCATCCTGCCACATCACGCGACGGCCGCGAATGATGGTGCCAACCGGCTTGCCGGTGATTTCGACGCCATCGAACGGCGTCCAGCCCGACCGGCTTTCGATCCAGTCATGGGTGATCGTCCAGCGTTTCTTGAGATCGACAATCGAGAAATCCGCATGCCAGCCGACCGCTAGGCGCCCCTTGTCGCGGAGCCCAAACAACCGCTGCGCCCCCGCACTGGTAAGGTCCACCAGCCGTTCAAGCGTGAGCCGCCCGGCATTCACGTGATCCAGCAGCAGCGGCAGCAGGGTCTGCACCCCGGTCATGCCCGATGGCGAAGCCGGATAGGCCTGCGCCTTCTCCTCCCTCGTGTGCGGGGCATGATCCGAGCCGATGACATCGACGATGCCGTTTGCAATCGCCCGCCACAAAGCGTCCCGGTGATGAGCCTCCCGGATCGGCGGGTTCATCTGGGCGTAGGACCCGAGTTTCAGATAACAGTCCGGCGCCGCCAGCGTCAGATGCTGCGGCGTGGTCTCGACGCTCGCAATATCCTTGTTCTGACCGAGCAGGGTCATTTCCTCCCCCGTCGTCACATGGAGCACATGCACAAGCCGTTCGGCCTCCCGGGCCAACTTCAACACCCGGCTCGTAGCGCGAAACGCCGTCTCGACATCGCGCCAGTTCGGGTGATCGGCCACATTGCCGCCGTCGGCGATATGTTTCCGTTCCTTCAGACGTTCCTCGTCCTCGGCATGGATGGCGACGCGGCGGCGGCCCGATTTGAGCACCTGCAACAATGTCGCGTCATCCCAAACCAGCAGATCACCGGTCGAAGAGCCCATGAACACCTTGACCCCGGCACAACCCGGCAAGCGCTCGATCTCGGCCAGCTCCGCCACATTGCCGGCGGTCGCGCCCACATAAAAGGCATGATCGCACCACATGCGGTTCTTTGCCCGGGCGAGCTTGTCCAGGATGGCCTCGGCGGTGGTGGTGGCCGGTTTGGTGTTCGGCATTTCAAACACTGCCGTGACCCCGCCCATGACGGCCCCGGCCGCTCCGGTCGCAAGATCTTCCTTATGCTCAAGACCGGGCTCGCGGAAATGCACCTGAGTGTCGATCACCCCCGGCAGGATATGCAGGCCGCGCGCATCGATCACCTCACCTGCGCTCGCCTGCGCCAGATCGCCGATGGCGGCAATACGGCCCCCTGTCACGCCGATATCGGCAACCGCGGTCCCGGCATGATTGACGACAGTGCCGGAACGGATCAGAAGATCAAATGACTGTGACATGGTGGCCCTTTTCTGTTGGCTTGGGCGGCGGTAACCTAGAGTTTAGATACGCGCCGCATCCCGGTTTGGCAAGAAGCCCACTTGTCAACTTTACCCCGAGACACTAAGTGCTTGAAAGCAACCCTTTTAGATATGGCGGTTTTTTTATGACTGAGGCTGTCCTTCTTGCGTCCCGCACCGTGTTTGAAATCACCGGCGAGGACCGGAAAAATTTCCTGCAGGGCGTGATCACTCAGGACATCACAAGCCTTACCCCCGGTCAGGCCATTTATGCCGCGCTTTTGACCCCACAAGGCAAATATCTCCATGACTTCCTCATTATCGAGGACGGAGAGCGGCTGTTGATCGACGCTCTGGCCGAACGTCTGCCCGACCTTCTCCGCCGCCTGACCATGTACCGCCTGCGCTCCAAGGCCCAGCTCACGCCCCTGAGCGACAGTCTCGCCGTCGCTGCAAGCTTCGGCGAAACAAGCTGGCCCGCAAGCGCCGTGGTCTATAAAGACCCGCGTCACCCAGGACTCGGCGAACGGGCTATTCTGCCACGCGGCGACGTGGCTACGGATCTTGGTGACGAAGCCACCTATGACCGCGAGCGCCTGCGCCTCGGCATTCCCGCGCCGGAAGATTTCGAGATCGACAAAACCCTGATCCTCGAAGGCAATCTCGATGCCCTCCATGGCGTCAGCTTCACCAAGGGCTGCTATGTGGGGCAGGAACTGACCACCCGCACCAAGCATCGCGGCAAAGTGCGCCGACGCCTGCTGCCGGTCAAGGTAAGCGGCCCCCTGCCCGCCCCAGGCACCCCCATCACCCGCGACGGCAAGGCCATCGGCCAGATCCGCTCGGGCCAGGGCAACCGCGCCATGGCCTCGCTCAGGGTCGAGGACCTCACCCCCGGCGCAAGCTATGCCGCAGGCGACGCCGAGATCACCCCAAGCTGGCCCGACTGGCTGCCCCGCGCGGAGATCACAGGCGATGACGACTGAGACGCGCTGCCCCTGGTGCGGCACCGACCCGCTTTACGTGGCCTACCACGATCACGAATGGGGCGTGCCGGAAACCGATGATCGCGAGCTTTTTGAAAAACTGGTCCTCGATGGCTTTCAGGCCGGGCTGTCCTGGATCACCATCCTCAGAAAGCGCGACAATTTCCGCGCCGCCTTTGACAACTTCGCCCCCGAGCTGATCGCCGCGTACAGCCCGCAGAAAATCGAATCCCTGATGCAGGACAGCGGCATCGTGCGCAACCGGGCCAAGATCGAAGGCACCGTCAAAAGCGCCCGCGCCTGGCTCGATCTGCGCGAAAGCGGCCAGAGCTTCAGCGACTTTTTGTGGCAATTCACCGACGGCCGCACGCTGCAGAACAGCCTCAAAAGCATGACCGACGCCCAGGCCGCAACCCCCGAATCAACCGCCATGAGCAAAGCCCTGAAACAACGCGGCTTCACCTTCTGCGGCCCGACCATCACCTATGCCTTCATGCAAGCCGTGGGCATGGTCAATGACCATCTCGTAACCTGTTACCGCCATAGCGACTGCGCAGCACTCGGGCGGCGCTGATGTCACTCGAAGGACAAATCGTCCCCAACTCCGTTCGCCCTGAGGAGCCCGTAAGGGCGTCTCGAAGGGCATTGCAAACGGCACGTGCTTCGAGACAGCCCCTTCGGGGCTTCCTCAGCACGAACGGAGCGGGAAACGAACGGAAAGGGGAAACAAATGGAACTTAGAAAAATGAATTGGCCCCTCATCACCGCTGACCGAGATCGCCCCTGATGGACAAGCTCACCGCCATGCAGGTCTTTGCCGCTGTGGTCGATGAAGGCAGCTTCAGCGCCGCCGCAGCCCGGCTCAATATGGCGAAGTCTGCTGTCAGCACCCTTGTCAAAACCCTTGAAGCGGAGCTGGGCGTCACTTTGCTCAATCGCACCACCCGCAAGGTGAGCCTGACCGAGGCCGGGCAGCGCTATAAGGACCGCGCCGAGCAGATCCTGAGCGATGTGGAGGACGCCGACCGCGAAGCCGCCGCCCTCACCGCCACGCCGCGCGGCACGCTCCGCGTCTCGGCCGGGGTGTCGTTCGGCACTCAGGAACTCGGCAAGGTGGTGGCGACGTTCCTTGCCACTTATCCCGAGGTCAGGATCGACCTTCAGCTGACCGACCGCTTTGTCGACCTGCTGGACGAGGGCTTTGACCTTGCCGTGCGCATTGGCGAGTTGCGCGATTCAAGCCTCATCGCCCGCAAGCTCACCTCGGCCCGCCGCCTCACCTGCGCCTCACCGGATTATCTCGAAGCCCACGGCACGCCGCAGCATCCGAACGACCTCCGGCAGCACAACTGCCTTGGCTATAGCGGTGGCGGCTGGAGCTTTCAGGAACAGGGACGCCCGCTCATACCCGCGCTTGAAGGCCGCCTGATCGGCAACAATGGCGATGTTTTATGCGCCGCCGCCGTGGCGGGCAGCGGCATTGTCTTTGCTCCGAGCTTTATTCTCGGGGACGACATCCGCGCCGGAAGACTGGTCCCCATCCTCACCGCCTATGAAGCGCCCCCGGTCGGCATCTATGCGATCTACCCGCCCAGCCGCCATATCAGCGCCAAGCTCAGAGCCTTCATCGACAGCCTGAGCAACCATTGCGGCAGCCCGCCAAGCTGGGAGCAAGGGCTTCCATAATTGTTCTGAATAACAGAACAATTATTTGCAATCTTCCGTGATTATCCGGCCCCATAGACAAGTTATCTTTTCGTCAGTTTCCTCAACCGCAAGGACAGGACCATGACAAAGATACTCGTGCTGTATTATTCAAGCTGGGGCCATATTGAAAAAATGGCCGACTCCATTGCTGCGGGCGCACGCGCCGTGGACGGCGTCGACGTGACCATCAAACGCGTGCCGGAACTTGTTCCCGAAGCCGTCGCCCAAAGCTCCTATTTCAAGCTCGATCAGGCAGCACCCATCGCGACCCCGCAGGAACTTGCCGATTATGACGCCATTATTTTCGGCACCCCGACCCGGTTCGGCAATATGGCGGCGCAGATGCGTAATTTCCTCGATCAGACCGGCGGTCTTTGGGTCAGTGGTGCGCTTGTGGGCAAGGTCGCGAGCGTGTTCGCCTCAACCGGCACCGGTGGCGGCCGCGAAAGCACCATCCTGTCGTTCCACCCAACCCTGTTCCATCAGGGCATGATCGTGGTCGGCCTGCCCTACAGCGCGCCCAATCTGTCCAGCATCAGCGAAGTCCATGGCGCGACCCCTTACGGCGCCGGAACCATCGCCGGAGCCGACGGATCACGTCAGCCCAGTGAACTTGAGCTTGAACTTGCCCGTTTTCAGGGCGAACATGTTGCTAAGATCACAAAAAAGCTCACGGCATGACGTCTCTTTGGTAAAAGGAGGATCCCTTGCGCTTTCCGACGTTCCCACCGACTGACGCCACATTACCCCTAGGTATTCTGTTGCTGCGTGTGAGTCTGGGCGTCATGTCGATCTCTCATGGTTTCATGAAGATCTTTCTGCTCACCATCCCGGGAACGGTCGCATTCTTTGAGAATGTGGGCTTTCCGGGATGGTTTGCCTATCCCACCCTGTTCGCCGAAATCGTTTGCGGAATTCTGTTGGTCATCGGCGTCATGCCGCGCCTGATGGCTCTGTTGTTGCTGCCAATACAGTTCGGCGCGCTGACTGTACATTACGGTAATGGCTGGATTTTCACGAATCAGGGTGGCGGATGGGAGTATCCGGCGTTCCTCGTGATAGTGGCTCTGGCCCTTGTCCTGCTGGGGGACGGCCCCTTCACACTGCTGCGAACCCCAGACAAACCGCGGCCCTACAAGCCAACCGAATGAGATGGCCAAAAAAAAAGCGCTCCCTCACGAGAGTTACTCGGGAGGGAGCGAGGGCGCAGAGAAGTCTAGAGCCTAATCCGGCTCTCAGTCCTCGGGCAAGCAGAACAAAGCAGCATTGCCGCCTGTTGCCGCCACATTGACGGTAAAAGTTTTTTCCGTCGCAAAACGCAACAGATAATGCGGACCGCCCGCCTTGGGACCGGTGCCTGAAAGCCCCTGTCCGCCGAACGGTTGAACACCCACCACCGCACCAACCATATTGCGGTTGATATAGCTGTTGCCGACATTGAGCCCCTTGAAGATCTCATTGGCGGTGGCTTCGATCCGTGTATGCACACCTAGCGTCAGCCCATAACCTGTCTTGCGGATGCTAGCAATAACCTTGTCAAGCTCGGTGGCCTTAAAGCGGATCACATGCAGCACCGGGCCGAACACTTCGCGCGGCAACTGGTCGAGGGTTTGCAGCTCCACGAGATGCGGGGCAAAGTAACTGCCGTCCGCGAGCTCGGCCGGAACCTCCGCAACCTTGAGGATCTTCGCCTCCCGCGTCATGCGCTCCACATGCTTGACGAGCAGCTCCCGCGCGTCATGGTCGATCACCGGCCCGACGTCGGTTTTAAGCGCCAAAGGATCGCCAATCAGGATTTCATCCATGGCCCCCTTCAGCATGGTGATCATGCCGTCCGCCACATCATCCTGCAGGAACAGCACACGCAAGGCCGAGCAACGCTGACCGGCGCTTTGAAACGCCGATATGACGGCGTCATCCACCACCTGTTCCGGCAGCGCCGTCGAGTCCACGATCATGGCGTTCTGGCCGCCGGTCTCGGCGATCAGCGTGGCGATCGGGCCATCCCGCCCGGCCAGCACACGATTGATGATCTGCGCCGTTTCCGTCGAGCCGGTAAAAGCCACGCCAGCGAGACGCGGGTCGCCGGTGATGGCGGCCCCGACTGTCGCCCCGTCGCCGGGCAGGAAATGCAGCACGTCCCCCGGCACACCGGCCTTGTGGAACAGCCGCACGGCTTCAGCACCAATGAGTGGCGTCTGTTCAGCGGGCTTGGCCAGAACCGCGTTTCCAGCGGCAAGCGCGGCCGCAATCTGTCCCGCGAAGATGGCGAGCGGGAAATTCCATGGACTGATGCAGGCAAACACCCCGCGCCCATGCAGGGACAATTGATTGAGTTCCCCCGTCGGCCCCGGCAGCGGCATGGGAGCGGCAAAGGACTCCCGCGCCTTCAGGGCGTAATAGCGACAGAAATCCACCGCTTCACGCACTTCCGACAGCGTATCAGCCACCGTGCGCCCGGCCTCAAGCCCGATCAGGGCCATCAGCCGTGGGCTGTTCTGTTCCAGAAGGTCAGCCATGCGATCAAGGCAATCGGCACGCGCCGCCCCGCCGAGCGCGTCCCAGGTGGGCTGTGCCGCAACAGCTTTGGCAAAGGCTGCATCCACATCAGCCTTGGTGGCATTGGTGATGGTCCCGACGCGACGCTTAGTGTCCGCAGGCGCCAGTACGGGCTGGCCCGCGCCCTTGGTCTCGACACCGCCAATGATCGGGCCGGCGTCCCAATTTTCCGCCAGTGCCCGATCCCGCAACGCAAGCAGCGGTTCGGCCACATGGCCATCATCAAGATCAAAGCCCTGTGCCCAGTCACGCGCGCCGCCATTAAGGCCGCTTTCGCGCAACACCTCACAGGGGCGGGCAATGCGTGGATGACGGCGCGGATGCGCCTTTTCCACATGGGCCACGGGATCGATGACCAGCTCCGCCACTGGAACCTTTTCATCCATGAAGCGATTGACGAAGGAACTGTTCGCCCCATTCTCAAGCAAGCGGCGCACGAGATAAGGCAGCAGATCCTTATGCGCGCCGACCGGCGCATAAATGCGGATCGGCACCGTGTGCCCGGCAATGCCCGGCAGCACGTCATAAAGCAGCTCGCCCATGCCATGCAGGCGCTGAAATTCAAACTCCTGCCCCGATTTGGCCATTTCAAGAATGGCGGCCACCGTATGGGCGTTATGGGTCGCGAACTGTGGGAACAGCACATCCGTTGCCGCCAGCATGCGTTCAGCCGCCACCATATAGGACAGATCGGTCGAGGCTTTGCGGGTGTAAACCGGGTAATCCTCGAACCCGCCTTCCTGCGCGTGCTTGATCTCGGTATCCCAATAAGCGCCCTTGACCAGCCGGGTCATGAAGCGCCGTCCGGTCTCGCGCCCCAAAGCCACAAGCCAGTCGATCACGAAAGGCGCGCGTTTCTGATAAGCCTGCACCACAAGCCCAAGACCATCCCAGCCCGCAAGCTCCGGATCCCGCGCCATAGCTTCAAAGAGATCGAGCGAGATATCCAGCCGCCGCGCTTCCTCGGCATCGATGCTGAAGCCGAGATTATGCGCCTTCGCATCCTTCGCCAATGCCGTGATCACGGGCAGCAGTTCCGCCATCACGCGGTCTCTGGTGCGATAGTCATAGCGCGGATGGAGCGCCGACAGCTTGACCGAAATCCCCTGCCGTTCCGCCACCGTCTGGCCAGCGGTTTTCGCGCCGATGGCGTGAATGGCCATGCGGTAATCTTCGAAATAACGTTTGGCGTCCGCCGCCGTTCTGGCCCCTTCGCCAAGCATGTCGAACGAATTGCGCACATGCGGCGGGTTGACCTTCTGCGCCCGGTTCAGGCCCTCGTCGATGGTGCGGCCGAGCACGAACTGGTCGCCCATGATCCTCATGGCCTGCATGCTGGCCTTGCGGATGATTGGCTCGCCCACCCGCGTCACAAGCTTGCCGAACCAGCCGCCAAGATCTTCACTGGTTTCACGGTCCAACTCAACTACCCGACCGGTCAGCATCAGCGCCCAGGTCGAAGCATTCACAAACAGGGAATCCGAACGCCCGCGATGATCAGCCCAGCTGCCGCTGGCGATTTTCTCGGCGATCAGCTTGTCGGCGGTTCCGGCATCCGGCACGCGCAACAGCGCCTCGGCCAGACACATGAGGGCCACGCCCTCTTTGTTCGACAGCCCGAATTCATGCATGAAAGCATCGATCGACCCCTGACGGTGGCTTTGCCCGCGCGCCGCTTCGACCAGAAGCCGGGCCTGACGCACGATACGCAGCCGCGCCCCCGAAGACAGATGCAGCGTCTCCAGAAGCCCATCCACCGCGAGATTTTCATCGCGATGGGTCGCCTCCCGGATTGCGTTGCGCAATGTATCGAGCGACACCGCTCCCGCGTCTTTCTTTACCGCCATGATGTTCATTCTGGCCCTCTGCCGCAAAAACTCCAAACGAACAGGAATTATGGCAAGAAAACAGAAGAATAGGGCTCCATATTCCGGAATTTTACGATATATTCTCTATGAATATGGCGAAATAACAGTGAAAAATTCCGAATGAAAGATACAAAGCCTCTTGACCGCATCGACCTCAACATCTTGCGTTTGCTGCAGACCCAGGGACGCATTTCAAATGTCGAGCTGGCCAAGGAGGTTGGCCTCTCCCCCACCCCCTGTCTCGAACGGGTGCGCCGGCTTGAGCGGGAGGGGTTTATTCTCGATTACCGCGCCATCCTCAACCCCGAGCTTTTGAAAGCGTCGCTCATCGCCTTTGTGGAGGTGACCCTCGAACGCACCACAACGGCAGACCTCGACCGCTTCAATGCCGCCATTCTGCGCCTGGATGAAGTCATGGAGTGCCATATGGTCGGCGGCGGCTTCGACTATCTGGTCAAAATCCGCCTCCCCGGCATGGATTACTACCGCCGCTTCCTCGGCGAAAAACTCGCCGCCATCCCCGGCGTGAGCCAGACCCACACCTATGTGGTGATGGAAGAAGTAAAGGCGAAAACGGCCCTGCCACTGGGCTAAGCATATTCCTGTGTCATTACCGGGGTCCCTTTGTCATTACCGGGCTTGACCCGGTAATCCATATGGCAAACGGCACAGCGACGGAGAAATGGATTGCCGGGTCAAGCCCGACAATGACAGTGAAGATAGTACCACTCCCTGCACATTTTTTTAATCCGGGTCTTGTCCTGCACGAACTACCCCCTACATAGTTCGATAAGCATCGAACATTAAGCATCACGCGAGGACACCCCCATGCCCGGATTATTCACCCCCCTCACCCTTGGCGATCTGGATTTGCCGAATCGCATCATCATGTCGCCGCTTACCCGCACCCGCGCGGTCGGCGAAGGCAACGTCCCGAACGACCTCATGGTCGAATATTACCGCCAGCGCGCCTCGGCCGGGCTGATCATCAGCGAGGGCGTGCCGGTGTCGCCGCAAGGCATCGGTTATGCCAATGTGCCGGGCATCTGGTCCGACGCGCAGGTCGCGGGCTGGAAAAAAGTCACCAAGGCTGTGCATAACGCTGGTGGACGCATCTTCATGCAGATCTGGCATGTGGGCCGGGTGTCCGACCCAAGCTTCCTCAATGGCGAGCTGCCCGTGGGGCCGAGCGCCCTTGCCGCACCCGGCCATGTGGCTCTGCTTCGCCCCAAAACCGATCATGTGACACCGCGCGCGCTCGACCGCTCCGAGATCCCCGGCATTGTCGAAGACTTCCGCAAGGGCGCTGAAAACGCCAAACGGGCCGGATTTGACGGCGTCGAAATCCATGGCGCGAACGGCTATCTGCTCGATCAGTTTCTGCAGACCAGCAGCAACCAACGGACCGACGACTATGGCGGATCGCTGGAAAACCGCGCCCGCCTGATGCTTGAGGTCACGGACGCAGCGATTTCGGTCTGGGGTCCGGGCCGCGTCGGCATGCATCTCGCGCCGCGCGGCGATGTTCATGGCATGGGCGACAACGACCTTGAAGCCACCTTCACCTACGTCGCCCGCGAACTTGGCAAACGCCGGATCGCCTTCCTGCTGTCGCGCGAGAAAATCGGCCCGGACAGCCTCGGCCCCAAGCTCAAGACAGCCTTCGGCGGCGTCTATGTGGCCAACGAAGGTCTAACCAAGGAAAGCGCTGAACAGGTTCTGAACGAAGGCTGGGCCGATGCCGTGGCCTTCGGCAAGGACTTTATCGCGAACCCCGACCTGCCACAGCGTCTCGCCCTCGACGCGCCGCTCAACCCGGTTGTTTTCGCAACCATGTATGGCGCCACGGCTGAGGGCTATACCGACTATCCGGCCTTCGCCGAGGCGGCGGAATAAGCCCCTGTCGCCCGGCACGATCACAAAGGATGAGGGGCTTGTTTGATTTTTATCGGACAAGCTCCTAAATATAACTCATGACACAGGTGCATAAACAACTCCCCTGCCCGGAAATGGATGAGATCGGCTTAACCGGCGTTCTCTGCGCCCTGAGCGATCCCATTCGCCTGGCCATTGTGGCGACTCTGGAAAAAACCGGCGAACGCGGCTGGGGCGAGTTTGATTTCCCGGTCGGCAAATCGACCCTCAGCCATCACATGAAAGTGCTGCGCGAGGCCGGAGTTATTCTGCATCGCAAGGAAGGCACCCGCTGCTGGGTGTCGCTGCGGAGCGATCTTGACAGCCTGTTCCCCGGCCTGCTGCAGTCCGTGCTGATATTGGCCGCCAAGGATCCAAGCGTCCGCGAGCTGATGCAGACGACATAACTACACCAATGTCATTGCCGGGCTTGACCCGGCAATCCATGCATCCACCGCCGTGCTGCTGGCCCGATGGATACCCGGGTCAAGCCCGGGTATGACAAAATGGCGGAGAAGGTTGCGCCTGACGTGGGGAAGCTGATTTATGCCACTCCCCATATATCTGTTATTGCCGGGCTTGACCCGGCAATACACCCCGACCTTGACGCCCAGGACACAAGCGGAAGTACGTTGGGGCAGAACTACATAAATATAGACAACATAAACCATGTGTCATTGCCGGGCTTGACCCGGCAATCCATCGTGCCGCCCAGTCATGGATTGCCGGGTCAAGCCCGGCAATGACAGATATAAAAACTGGGATTACTCCTGCGTCGGCTTTTGACCCATCACCATCCGCTCAAGCTGCGCCAGCAGATCTGCGCGTGTTGGTTTGAAATCGCGAGTGGCCCACCAGAGTTCCAGCGCCTCAAGCAAATCCCCAACCCCCGGTCCGGCTTCGGCTCCAAGGGCGATGGCGTCGCGGCCTTTGATGGTGAACCGCGGCACCTGCCAGGCATCGACGGCATTCAACAATTCGCGCCAACGTTTGTTGCGGATATCGCCGCCACGCCCGGCCCAGTTCAGCAGCATGTGGTCGGTAAAACTGTCCTTGCCAATGCCATAGACCAGCGCACGCATGCGGCGGCCGAAGGCGTTGCCGTCGCGGGACGGTTCAATATCCTCGCGTGGCACGATCATTTCGGCGAGCCGTTCCTGATCATGTTTCGACAGCCGCAGACGCTCTCCGACCTCGGCCGCGCCATCGGGCATGAGCGCGCCAAGCCGCCGCAACGCATCCACGCGTTTGAAGGTTTTTTCAAGCGGCACCAGCCCGGCCAGACGGTCCAGCAAGGCCGCCTCTGGCAACACCCGGCGGAGAACGCCGCCTGTCTGCATCATGCGCAACACCGGCATGGGATCAGGCGCAGCGAGCAGCTTCAGAAGCTCCGCCGCCACCCGTTCAACGGACAGAATACCAAGATCGTCCACCCGCGTGATACAGGCACCATAACTTTCTGCATCCATATCCTCGCCGCCATACCAGGCATGGAACCGGAAAAACCGCAGAATTCTCAGCGCATCCTCACGAATCCGCTGCTCAGCCTCGCCCACGAACCGCACCCGTCCGGCAGCCAGATCCGCAAGTCCACCGCAAGGGTCATAAACCACCCCCATGCGGTCCGCATAAAGCGCGTTCATGGTGAAATCGCGCCGCGCCGCATCCTCGGCCCAGTCGTCGGTAAAGGCGACCACGGCGCGGCGGCCGTCGGTCTCCACATCCCGGCGCAGGGTGGTGATCTCAAACGGGCGACCATCGACCACTGCCGTCACCGTGCCATGCTCGATCCCGGTCGGCACCACTTTGATCGCATGACGGCTGAGCCGCAGGCTTACGTCATCGGGCAACAAGACCGTGGCGATATCCACATCCTTGACCGTCCGGCCAAGAATGCCATCGCGTACCGCACCGCCGACAAACCGCGCGAGCGTATCCTCGCCCGCACCATCATGGAGCGCCTCCATCACGGCCCGGCTAGGTGCCGCATCAATCCAGTCGCGGTTCATAAGTTCGATCATGGTTTTGTCTTGTCCGCGTCGGTTGTAGGAACATTGATAAAGCCGCCCGGCACCAGCTGTCCGTTTTCCGTATGCGACGGCACATAGACGGAATTACGCTCATGCTGTTCCGTTTCCATGGTCATCCAGATGATAACCGCCACTGCCGCGGCGACCCCGAATCCGATGGCCCGGGCCATCCGTCCTTCGGCAGCTTCACGCGCCTTCTCACGCTCGGCGCTGTCCATCTGTTGCTGACGCTTGATCGAGCGGAGCCACATGAAATAGATAAAAAACGGCATCAGGATCAGAATGACCCGCACCACACCAGCCATCATTCTTACTCTCCACGTAACGTTTCGTAAAAATTCCGCAGCATCCCGGCCGTGGCCCCCCAGATGTAATGCCCATTATAAGGCATGGCGTAATATTCCCGCATGGCGCCCCGCCAATGAACACGTTCAAGACTGTGGTTGCGCGGATCCATGAGAAACGCGAACGGCACTTCGAAAATCTCAGCCACTTCAAACGGATCGGGGCGCAGCACGAAGCCCGGCGTCACAAACCCAACAACCGGCGTGATGCGATAGCCCGTGCCGGTCAGATAGTCACGCAGCCGGCCCGCCACATCAATATAGCGCGAAGTGATGCCGACTTCTTCCTCCGTCTCCCGAAGCGCCGTGGCGATGGCGTCGGCGTCCGTATCCTCACGCCTGCCGCCGGGGAAGCTCACCTGTCCAGCATGGGACTGAAGCTGATCGCTGCGCCGGGTCAACAGCACCGAAAGCCCCTCGGGACGTTCCACCAGCGGCACCAGCACCGAAGCCTCGCGCACCACCCGTTCCGCGATATCCGGAGCAAAATCGGGATTGAGCTCATGTTCGCCGCGATAATCCTCCGGCGTCAGACGCAAGGCAGCAAGACGGGCCTGAATGAGATCGCGACCAAAGACATCAGACATGGGGCATCTCACCAATGACAAAAAACACCCCGTCGCTCCATATGCCAAGCTTGCCGTCGCGTTCTTCGGCCAGCTCCACCAGATCGTAGAACAGCGCGCGATTGATCCGCGCCTCAAGATTGGCACGGACATGAACATAAGGCGACGGCTCCTGGGTGTCGGGATCGATCACCACCCGGATTGGATGCTCGGGCCCCGCCGTCACCTCGTCCTCGACAGTCGTGCGGAAGGTCAGGCGTTGCCCCTCCCCCCGGCCCTCGACCGTCATTTCAACCGCCAGAAAAGGCGCATCATCAACGGTGATGCCGACCTTTTCCACCGGCGTCACCAGATAATATTTATCGTCGTCATCATGGCGCAGGATGGTTGAGAACAGCCGCACCATGGGTTTGCGGCCGATGGGGGTGCCCATGTAATACCAGCTGCCGTCGCGGGCGATGCGCATGTCGATATCGCCGCAGAACTCCGGATTCCAGAGATGCACCGGCGGCAACCCACGCCCGCCCCCGGCCTTGATGGCGGCAGCGGCCAGATGATCGGCATGGGGTTTGGGCGGCTGGTCCGAGGTCATGGTCTCTCCTATAGCGTCAAATATAGGGAGAGACGCGGTTTTTTTGAAGGCACCAGTTCACATGGGGCGGGAAATCATACCCGTTACCCCAGCAAAAGCGCCCGGAACAAGCTCAAGCTTCAGCAGCCGGTCATAATCCACCGGCCCCGGCATCATCAGGCACCCTTGCGGCACCCGGTCGAAACCGACACGGGCGTAATAGTCATAATCCCCTACCAGCAGGACAAGCCGGTGCCCAAGCTCCCGCGCCCGCGCGATCCCCGCCCGCATGAGCGCGATGCCGATGCCGCGCCCCTTGAGCTCCGGATCAACGGCGATCGGCCCAAGCAACAGGGCTGGCGTCGGCGTGCCCTCACCCGGCACGATCACGATCGGCCAGAACCGGATAGTGCCAAGAATGACGCCGTCCTGACGCGCCACCAGATTGAGATCATCAAGGGACTGCACATCTTCTCGCAGGCGATAGGCGGTCTTCTGATGACGTCCGGGACCAAAGGCCCGGTCATTGATGGACTCGACAGCCGCAAGGTCTTCCGGCCGTTGCAGCTCGATCTGATAATCCAGGGTCATCGAAGTGGTCATCGCGGTCTACTCGGTTCAGTGAGGTCGTCCCTCTTTATGCGGCCAATCCATCGGTGAAGATGTGAATTTCGTTGCGCAGTATCACAAAAAACCCGGCGTCACTAGGATTCTCATACGGTCCGTTGCGGAAACTGTGAGCTGCCACCACCGCGCCGCACATAAGAAAACGGCGGAGGGATCCCTCCGCCGTCCTCTAAACATGAGTGATAGCTATGGCTTACCAGTCAACCTGGGCCCGCAGCATGACTGCATTGACCTTGTTGGCACGGTCCGGCCCGTTGGTGGTCAGGCTGTTCGGGCCATCGGTGATTTTCGCGCGACTGTAGTTGGCCATCAGGCGGCTCCAGTCATTGAGGTACCAGTTGAGGCCGACAATCCAGGTCTTCTGATCGCCGCCGAAGATGTTCTCGTCGGTCAGATTGGTCACGTCATAGCGGGCGGCAACCTGCCAGGCGCCCCAGCCGCCGTTATAGGCCGGGCTTTTCGGCTTCACGCGGCCAAAGGTGCCGCTTTTGCCTTCATAGGGACGTGATTCGCCGGTGATGAACCAGCTCGCATCCACATAATAGCTCTGGAAGCTCGGATCGCCGAAACCGACTGCCGGCGTCAGGCGCTTGGCCTTCAGCGTCATATATTCGCCCTGAACCGAGAACGGCCCATAGACACCAGCGAGTTCCGCGCCAAAGAGATTGTCGGTCTTGGCCAAAGCGCCGGTGTTCACGAATTTGGTGCCGAAGCTCGTGAAGGGAGCGGTACTGTAGCTATAAGCGCCCTGATCGGCACCCTTGTTGCGGTGGCGGTAGCTCACGCCCATATGGACGAGGCCGTCGCCAACCTTCGGACCATAGGTCAGACGCGCGGCAAAGGTCTGGCCAGTGTCATTCGCTGTATCGCTCTGTGCGCCACGGAAAGCGCCCGCCGAAGCCGACCAGGTCTTGTCACCGGCAAGGACGGCGATACCCATCTGGCGGGTCAGGCCGAAGGCGGCATTGCCGGTCGCCCGTTCCATGAAGGTGGTGTAGGTGTCGCTTGTTTGCTCATCGAGCGAATTGAAGGTCTTGAAGTGACCGATCTGAACCGTGGTCAGACCAAGGTCATAGCCAATGGTCGCGTCCTTGATCGAGGTCTTGTCGCCGGCGAAATCAACTTCGAAGTTATATTTCAGATTGTTCCAGGCTTTCCCGGCGACGCCGAGGCGGGCCAGACGGAACTTCGCCGCGCGCACGCTTTCGGTGTTGTCGGCGTCGTCGACCCAGGCGGTATCGAAGAACATGCGACCCTTGATGCCCATTTCAAAGCGGCCATCGGCGCTCGAAATCGTCGGAGCCGGTTTCCATTTGATTTTGAAATCCGGAGCGGATGAGGCCTGCTTCTGCTGAGCGGCCGTCAATTCCATAATCTGGTTTTGCAGCATTTCGAGCTGCTCCTGCAGCGATTCGATGGACTGCTGAGCGGCTGCCGGAAGCGCCGACAAAAGGACTGTCGACAAAGCCGTGCCGATTCCCAAAGCCCGCGTAAAACGTTTCCCGATCATAGAGTTTTTCCTTTGTTGCTGGACAATTCGCTTGAAGGCTGTTCAGCAACCATCCGAGATTGCCCCTGTTCCTTCTGCGCCCTTGTTTACGTCCGCCCCATGACCGTCACGTGACAGAAGTATGACAGTTTCGTGACGGCCCAGACGCGGGCCAGACGCAAAAACGCCGCAGTGAGTTCACTGCGGCGCAAGGAAAATTGACTGTTGGAACCTCAGCGGCGGAAGTTCGGAAGCTCCGTATCGGCCGCGTTCTGGTAGGTTACCGAAAAATCCCCAAAGGCTTTCAAGGCATCCTCGATGCTGCGATCGGGGCGCATTTCAAAGGCATTGAAGCCACAACGCGCCATATAAAACAGCTGATCCCGAAGCACGTCGCCCACGGCGCGAACTTCGCCCGTGAAGCCATAGCGCTCCCGGAGCAGACGCGCATAGGAATAACCACGCCCGTCCCGAAAGCTTGGGAAATTACAGGCCACCACGGAAAACCGATGCAGGTCCTCGGCGATCTGTTCGGGATGGTCGCCCGGCTCAAGCTGCACGCCGATGCCACCGTTGCGCCCGACCAGTTCGGCGCGCCGCGCTTGCCACAACGCCAGCGGCAGAATCACATCGCCATCCGGAATGGTTTCAGCATCCGCCGCCACATGCTGCCAATGATCGTCAACGATCGCCTTATCTTTAATTATTTGCATAAACGCGCTCCTTGAACGGCTTGATGCCGACGCGGCGATAGGTATCGAGGAAGCGTTCATCCTCGTGACGCAGATCAATGTAAACGTTCAAAACCCGTTCGATGGCCGCCACGACGGTGTCTTTTGAAAAGGCCGCGCCGATGATCTGGCCGATGGCCGCGTCATCACTGGCCGATCCGCCAAGCGTGATCTGATAATATTCCTCGCCCTTTTTATCGACGCCGAGAATGCCGATATGGCCCACATGATGGTGACCGCAGGCATTGATGCAGCCGGAGATCTTGATCTTCAGTTCGCCCAAATCATAGAGATAGTCGAGGCGATCGAAATGCTCCGAAATGGCATCTGAAATCGGGATCGACCGCGCGTTCGCGAGCGAGCAGTAATCAAGCCCCGGGCAGCAGATGATATCCTGAAGCGTCGCGATATTCGGCGTCGCCAGACCATGCAGCTCCAACGCCTTCCACAACGCGAAAAGATCGCTCTGACGCACATCGGCGAGCACCAGATTCTGTTCATGAGTCGCCCGGATCTGACCGAAGCTGTAGTGATCGGCAAGATCGGCGATGACCCGCATCTGGCTATCCGTCGCGTCACCCGGCGCAATGCTCGGCTTTTTCAGCGACAGATTGACGATGCGATAACCCGCCACCTTATGCGCAAGGGTGTTGCGCTCCACCCAGTTGGCAAAGGCCTTGTCGCTTGCGCGCTTGTCTTCGAAGGCTGCCACCGGCTCGGTCACTTTATCGTAATCGAGTGGAGAGAAACTGGCGGCGACCCGGGCGATTTCCGCCTCGGTCAGCACCAGGGCGCTTTGCCGCGTATGTTCCCATTCGGCATCCACCAGGCGGGAGAATTCCTCGACCCCGAGTTCATGGACCAGGATCTTGATGCGCGCCTTGTAGATATTATCGCGGCGGCCATATTCGTTATAAACCCGCATCACGGCTTCGGTATAGGTCAGCAGATGCTCCTTGGGCAGGAACTCCCGCGTCACCTTGCCGATCATCGGCGTGCGGCCCATGCCGCCGCCCACATAGGCGCGGAACCCGATCTCGCCCTGATCATTCTTGACGATGCGGAAGCCGAGATCATGGAACGCCACCGCGGCGCGATCCTGGACCGCTCCCGAAAAGGCGATCTTGAACTTGCGCGGCAGATAGGAGAATTCCGGGTGGAAGGACGACCACTGACGCATGATTTCCGCATAAGGGCGCGGATCCTCGATTTCATCAGCGATCGCGCCAGCGAAATGGTCGGCGCTGATATTGCGGATGCAATTGCCGCTGGTCTGGATCGCATGCATATCGACCGAAGCCAGAAGATCGAGAATTTCCGGCACGTCATCCAGCCGGATCCAGTTGTACTGAAGATTTTGACGCGTGGTCCAATGACCATAACCCCGGTCATATTTCTCGGCGATCTCCGCCAGAGCACGCAGCTGCTTTGACGCCAGCAAGCCATAAGGCACCGCAACCCGCAACATATAAGCATGGAGCTGCAAATAAAGACCGTTCATCAGGCGCAGTGGACGGAATTCCTCCTCCGTCAGTTCGCCGATGAGACGGCGGCGCACCTGATCGCGGAACTGAGCCGCCCGCTCCTGCACAATGGTGCGGTCGATATCTGTGTAATGGTACATGGCTTTTCGTCCTTAGGCTCGGGGAGCCCGCTTGCAGTGCGCCAGAAACATCGGGCGTCAAAATCAACGAGGTTTATGTGTAATTTACGACATTATACATAAATAGACAAAAAAATCGTCCGGTTCAACCTTTGTGACCAGTTTCAGCCCGAAGGAGTCTACACCCAATTCAGAACTGGGTTCTAAATCACGCCGCCCGCACAATCAAACAAAGGATTTGCCCAGCTGGAAAGCCCCGGCCCGGCTCGTAAAACATCATCAATTCCCTTATACTTGATCGGCAACACTGGAGTTACTATGCCATGCCTGATCACATCCTCAGTTACGCCGCCGATCTGACCAGCTGGCGACGCCATTTGCATCAGCACCCGGAACTGGCTTTCGAGGAACATGCCACGGCGGACTTCATTGCGTCGCTGTTGACGGATTTCGGCATCAAGGTGCATCGCGGCCTTGCCGGGACCGGTGTTGTCGGCAGCCTGACGGCGGGCACAAGCAAACGCGCGATCGGGCTGCGTGCCGATATGGATGCCCTGCCGCTGCAGGAAGAAAACCATTTCCCCTACGCCTCGGTCCATAACCATGTCATGCATGCCTGCGGCCATGACGGCCACAGCGCCATGTTGCTTGGCGCCGCGCGCTATCTGGCCGAAACGCGAAACTTCGACGGCACCGTTTACTTCATCTTCCAGCCCGCCGAAGAAGCCGCCGGTGGCGCCCGCGTCATGATTGAGGACGGCCTGTTTGAAATCTTCCCCATGGATGCCGTCCATGGCATGCACAACATGCCGAACCTTTCGGCCGGCCATTTCGCCATGCGGGTCGGTGCTCAGATGGCCGCCTTTGATTCGTTCGATATCGTCATCCGCGCCACCGGCACCCATGCCGCCCTGCCCCATCTCGGGTCGGACGCCATCGTCGCCGCCAGCGCCATCATCACCGCCGCCCAGACCATCGTCTCGCGCGAGATCGACCCGACGCGGCAGGCCCTCTTGTCTTTCACCCGCATCAAGGGCGGCGACAATTACAACATCCTTCCAGGCGAAGTTCTGATCTCCGGCTGCTGCCGGTCATTCGATCTTGATATCCAGAAACAGCTGCGCGACGGCCTCGTGCGCGTCAGCCGCGACATCTCCGTCGCCCATCGCACCACGGCCGAGGTCCGGTTTCTTGAACATTACCCAGCCACCATCTCGACCGCCGACGGCATTCGCGCCGCCGCCAATGCCGCACTCGACGTCGTCGGCACGGATCGGGTCACCACCGACACCCCGGCGCTCATGGCATCCGAGGATTTCGGTTACATGCTGCAGGTCAAACCGGGCAGTTACATTCTCATCGGCAACGGTCCCGGCGACGGCGGCTGCATGCTGCATAACGCCCATTACGACTTCAATGACGAGATTCTCGTCACCGGAGCTCGCTATTGGGCACGCCTTGCAGAACGTGAGCTTGCGGCCGGTCGCCCCGGTCAGGCAACCGCGCGCATCGCCCCGCTGTCCTGACGCCCCTGTCCGGCGCTGATCCATTCGACCGTCACCCCAAACACCAGAACCGACGACCGGAGCTTGTTGGCGATCACCGACACGCGCTTCTCATCCAGGTCCTTGACCTTGAGATCGATCACCAGATTGCCATCGACAAACCGGCGACTGCGCACGGTTTCAGGCAGGATGTTGTTGAGGGCGAAATATTCCAGCACCCGCGACAGCGTGGCGGAATCCGCCGCTGCCTGAACGCAGAAATGGACGCAATCGGGTGGGCTGGCCGGCTGGCTGAGCACCACAGGATCGGAAAAAGAGGCTTCTTGAGAATCAAGCTGAATCATGACACGCATTCCATAATGGAAAGCCCGAATTACGGGCCAAGGATGTTCGCAATCGAATAAAAAGCTCAAACCACAGGCTTACCCGACCCTCAACCGAGGACCGGGCCTGTAATTCGAGCGATGCTCATTCGTGCGAAATGCGTGTAAGTCATGGAGCCAGTTTAAATATCGCAACTGCGAATTGTCAAGAAAATGCGCCAAATATGGCAAGCCTTTAAATCACCTGTCACATTTTCTTGTTCAAGCCGTCATGGAAGACGACCTTATAACGCGTTGTGACTCATGGCTGAATCTGTTATTATGAAAACTTGACAGTCGGGGGTAGATTAGATTCTCTTAAGATTGATTCGGTACAATACGGCAGCATGAAGGCCAGCGCATGCAGCCGACGAGGAGATAAGACGTTGATGAACAGTGTGTATTATCGTGGCCTCACATCTAGTGAGCCCTCCCGTCCGGCCCAAATGTTTGCGGGTATACGGAAACCGCTGATTGCCCTGTTCTCGGCCGTTCTTCTGGCCGCCCTCGCCATCAGCCCCAGCGCCGACGCCAAAACCAAGACGAAAAAAGCCAAAGCTGCTCCGGCTGCCGCCGCGCAGGCTTATACGCCGCCCTTTTCCGCTTTGGTCATGGATGCCGCCACCGGCACGATTCTGATGTCGAACAGCGGCAATGATCTGCGTCATCCGGCCTCGCTGACCAAGGTCATGACCCTTTATATCCTGTTCTCGGAACTCGATGCCGGGCGCGTCGACTTTTTTGACAAGATCAAGATTTCCCGCCATGCCGCCAATCAGGCGCCCTCGCGGCTCGGCCTTCAACCCGGCCAATCCATCGAGGTGCATGACGCCATTCAAGCCCTTGCGGTCAAATCGGCCAATGATATCGCGACCGCTGTCGGCGAACATCTGAGCGGTTCGGAACAGGCCTTCGCCCGCCGCATGACTGAAACCGCGCGCCGCCTCGGCATGACCAAAACCACCTTCCTCAATGCCTCGGGTCTGCCGAATAAGGAACAATGGACGACCGCCCATGACATGGCCATGCTCGGCTGGCGCATGCAGCGTGATTTTCCCGAATATTATTCCTATTTCAACGCCGAAAAATTCACCTGGCAGGGCCAGACCTTTTATTCGCACAATCGTTTCATGCGCAATTATGAAGGCGCGGACGGTCTGAAAACCGGCTTCACCAATGCCTCGGGCTTCAATCTCGTGGCCTCGGCTGACCGCTTTGGCAAACGCCTGATCGGCGTGGTCATGGGCGGTACCACGGCCCAGGCCCGCGACAAGAAAATGGCTCAGATCTTCGACGACGTGTTCGCCCAGACCAGCCGCCCGCAAAAGGTGGCAGGCGTCATGATGTCGGGCCATATGACGCCCTGATCCGGCTACCTCGCACATCATATTCCTGATATAAATCTTCTCGGGGGCAATTCTGCCCTCACGGGAGGAATTTCAGCATGATTGCGCTCGACGCCATGGATGTCCGCATCCTGACCGAGATTCAGGCCAATGCCCGCATCTCCAATCACGAGCTTGCGGAGCGCGTCGGCCTCTCCCCCTCGCCCTGCTGGCGGCGCATGCGGCGGCTTGAGGACGAAGGCGTCATCGCAAGCTATGCCGCCCTGCTCAACCCCGAAGCCATCGGCCTCCATATCACCGCCTATGCCCATGTCATGCTGGAAAACCACCACGCTGAGACCGTCGCCCTGTTCGACGGCCTGATCGCCGACCAACCGGCCGTGCTTGAATGCTGCTCCACCAGCGGCGAATATGACTATTTGCTAAAAGTCGTGGCCCCGAGCATGAGCGCCTATGAAGCCTTCCTCTCCGGCAGCCTGATGCAAAACCCGGCCGTGCGCTCGGTGAGCACAAGCTTTGTGCTCAAACAGAAAAAAACCACCACCATGCTGCCGCTGGCTCCGAACAGCTAAGCCTGGATCCCGTCGCTACGCTCGGGATGACGGTTTCCGGACTATTCGTTGTGTCAGTGCCAAGCCCATTACCTGTCATTACCGGGCTTGACCCGGTAATCCATCTTTCCCGCGGCCCCATGGATACGCGGGTCAAGCCCGCGTATGACAGGTTTAGCGTGATCACTGCCGGGTTTGCACCGATGCCATCGCCGAACCGGCCTAACTGACCTTCCCGGGCCTGCATTGCCCCGTTACCGAACCACCACTACCTGTCATTACCGGGCTTGACCCGGTAATCCATCTTTCTCCGGCGTCACCGTAACAGGATTCCCTCCTCAGATCACAGTCAGCATGGCGGCGACCAGTGGATGGCGCACTATGTCTCGCTCCTCCAGACGCACCACGCCCACATCACTCAACAGCTCCAGCTTCGCCGTGATGTCCGCCAGGCCTGAAATGCCCGGCAGCAAGTCCGACTGATCCGGATCGCCGGTGATGACCATGGTCGAATGCCAGCCAAGCCGGGTCAGCAGCATCTTGAGCTGGGCATAGGTGCAGTTCTGCGCCTCGTCCATGACGATGAAGGCATTGTTGAGCGTGCGGCCGCGCATGAAGCCGATGGGGGCGATTTCAATCACCCCGTCCACCAGATATTTCTTGAGACGCTTGGCACCAAGTCGTTCCGACAGACAGTCGTATAATGGGCGCAGATAGGGGGCGAGTTTCTCCTCCATGCCGCCGGGCAGAAAACCGAGTGTCTCCCCCGCCTCCACCGCCGGGCGTGACAAAACAATGCGACCGACCCGACCCGCCTCCATGGCCTCGACCGCCTTGGCGATGGCGAGATAGGTTTTGCCGGTGCCCGCAGGCCCCGCCGCCACCACCACATTATAACTGTCGATGGCCTCCATCAAACGGCGCTGATTGTCGCTTTGCGGCCGCACTTTGCGGACATAGCTCTGCTCCCGCTGCGGTTCATATGGCAGGGGATCCCACCCTGCCTCAGCCTGTGGAAAGGCGCGAAGATTGCTCGGCTCAGTGTGACGGACGCTGCGCTTGCCCATTCTGATCTCCCGATATGCAATGAAGGTTGGCCGGTTGGAGAGAATGGCGCGCCTGTCCCGCAGATTTATGGTGTTCTGGACGCGCCAATAAAAAAACGCCGCGAAACAGCGGCGTTTTAATCACGGATGAAAGGGATGGAACGGACCCCGGACTGTTTGCGGCCACAAAATGCCGAACCTCTTCGAGAGGCAACAGATAAGCACAAAAGGCCGAAAGAAGTAGCAAATTACCATCCCCCAAAAATTGGGCTATGACGCAAAGTCTAGGCTGATCCCTAAGCCCTGTAAAAAGGAATTTAGGGGTGTCACGCAAACTTCACACAAGATGTAGGGGCAACCGACCCGGCCTGCGCATATTGGCGATCAGCTGTTCCTGCGTTAGTCTTACGGGCTATCTGGCAAAACTCCTGAGCGAACTCTAACCCTCGCTTGACCCAATCGTCTTGACGGGAGCAAGCGTTCCCATCATCGTGGCCGCCATGTGGCTTCTTTTTATATAGACAGCAAGACCGCCTCGACCGAGTCATAAACCTATGAGCGTCACCATTCCCTTCAATCGCGATTTCGACCCGAGCTTCGGCACGGTCGAGCAAGTGACTCCGATGATCCGCCGCGTGCTGGCGGAAAATCCGGGGGCGTTCACCTTTACCGGCACCGGCACCTATATTGTCGGGCATGGCAAGGTGGCGGTCATCGATCCCGGCCCCGATCTGGTCTCCCATTTCGAGGCCCTGAAGGCCGCGCTCGAGGGCGAGATCGTGACCCATATCCTTGTAACCCACACCCACCGCGACCATTCGCCGCTCAGCCGGCCGTTGCAGGCCTTTTGCGGGGCGCCCATTTATGCCTTCGGCCCCCATGGCACCGGCCGCGAAGGGCCTGAAGATGTGGTCGAGGAAGGCGCCGACCGTGCCTTCACCCCCGATCACCGGATGCGCGACGGCGATGCAATCCATGGCGACGGCTGGACCTTGACCGCGATCCATACCCCGGGCCACACCTCGAACCATCTCTGTTTTGCTCTGGCCGAGGAAAAAACGCTGTTCAGCGGCGATCATGTCATGGGCTGGTCCACAACCGTGGTCTCTCCGCCCGACGGTGACATGGCCACCTATATGAAATCCCTGCGCAAATTGCTCGACCGCGACGATGTGCTTTACTGGCCGACCCACGGCCCGGCCATCCGCGAGCCGCAGACCTTTGTCCGCAGCCTCATCGCCCACCGCGAAGAGCGCGAGCAGGAGATTATCGCCTGCGTGCAGGACGGCCTGCGAACCATTCCCGAAATGGTCGCCCGCATTTATGCCGAGGTGCCTGCCTACCTTCATCCCGCGGCCGCGCGATCGGTTCTGGCCCATCTCATTCATCTGACGGAAACGGCTCGGCTTTCCACCGACGGCCCGCCGCGCCCCGACAGCCTGTTCCGGCTGCCAGCCTGAAATAGGGAATAATTCAAGGCTTCGCCTTGAAACCCACGGTTAAATAACAGATATATGACGCAACGGTTGGATAACGGGATCAGTAGAGATGGACGGCAAGCCTTTTGAGTTCGCAGGGACTTTCACCTTGGAAGCCCCGATCGGTGTTGACCCCTCGCTTGACCTTGTGGCCGAGATCAATCGCCTGCGCCGTGAGAAAAACGCCATCATTCTGGCCCATTACTACCAGGACTCGGCCATTCAGGACATTGCCGATTTTGTCGGCGACAGTCTGGACCTGTCACGCAAAGCCGCCTCCACCGATGCCGATATGATCGTTTTCTGCGGCGTGCGCTTCATGGCCGAGGTGGCCAAGATCCTGAGCCCGCAGAAAAAGGTCGTGCTGCCCGACATGGCCGCCGGTTGTTCGCTTGAAGACAGCTGCCCGCCGGACGCCTTCGGCAAATTCCGCGCCGAACATCCTGACCATCTGGTGCTGACCTATATCAATTGCTCGGCTGCCGTGAAGGCGCTGTCGGATATCATCGTCACCTCGTCGAATGCCGAACATATCATCAACCAGATCCCGATGGATCAGCCGATCCTGTTCGCGCCTGACCGTCATCTTGGCGCCTATCTGGCCAACAAATCCGGCCGCGACATGTTGTTGTGGCAAGGCAGCTGCATCGTGCATGAGCGGTTTTCGGAACGCGAGCTGATCAAGCTCAAGGCCGAATATCCCGATGCGCCGGTGGCCGCCCATCCCGAATGCCCGGTGCAGATCCTGGACCATGCGGATCACGTGGGCTCGACGTCGAGCATCCTCAATTTCGTGCTGACATCCCCGGCCGAGACCTTCATCATCGCCACCGAGCCCGGCATCATCCATCAGATGCAAAAGGCCGCGCCGCATAAATCCTTCATCGGCGCGCCCGGTGTCGACGGCAACTGCAATTGCAACATGTGCCCCTTCATGGCCCTCAACACCATGGAAAAGCTCTATCTCGCGCTCAAGAACGAGACGCCCGAGATCACGCTTGAGGAGCCGCTCCGCCTGCGCGCCTTGCAGCCGCTTGAACGCATGCTGGAAATGTCGCCGCCTGTGAAAAAATAACCCGGCTTATTTGCGGAATATCAGCACTGCCGTATCCGCAGGCAGTGCTTCAATCACAAAGCTCAACAGCCACAAGGCCACAAACTGTGTCAGACCGGAAAGGCCACGGCTCGTGCTGAAGATCCGCGCCTTCAGGCCATGGCGGCTGAAGCTTGGTAGCGGGAAGCTTTCCACGAAGCGAAGCCCCGTGTGCCGCGTGACCAGCGCCGTCAGATTGCGGCGATTGAAATAGGTCATATGCGGTGACGGCAACCCGCGTTGCCACAGGCGGTCAAGCGGACCATGCAGCCCCACCGCATCAAGCAGGCCGGCAATCCGGTATAAAATCCCGCTGCTCATGGGCAGATTGATCACCACGCGACCTCCGGGCGCAAGCAGGGCCTCCACATCCCGGATCGTCTGCACGGGATCGTCGAAATGCTCATAGACATCATTAAAAACCACAATGTCATAAGGCCCCGGATCGGAAAGATCTTGGGGGAAAAAACCTTTATCGATCGGTTGAGCCTGCGCCCCGCCCGGTGACGGCTCAATCCCCCGCGCATCGAACCCGGCCTCGGTAGCCGCCTTGAGGAACCAACCCTCGGCTGAACCGATCTCCAGCAAGCGCTGTCCCCCGTCTGGTAAATGCCGCAGCAGAATGGCAAAATTCTCCCGCCGCAGGCTTTTCAGACCACCTACACCCCGCCCCCCACCGGGCTTGAGGCGCGCACGTAAGAAAGAGCATTCAGGACATGACCAAAGCCAGGATTTAGCAGGCCGCATTATACTGGCACAGGCACAACATAAAATCGCTTCTTGCTTCATGGTGCTCTAAGTTCCCCGATTATAGATGTCCACCAGGCAAATGTTCCAGCAAGGGATGTAATGTCCGCTTCGGCACGTTCTGAATATCAAAATTGAGAAATGTCAGCAGAAACTGCAACCCAAGAAACAGCGACAGGCCCGCCAACATGACCGTGCCTGCCGTGGCCGGCATCCCTGACGTGTAACTATGAACCCAGGCACTCCCGCCGAAAATCATCGCAAACAAGACCAGGGGCACCCCGAGCCCCAAGGTCGCCGAGCCCAGCTGAAAATCACGTAGGAAATAATTATATACGATGCGCTTCCAGAAATTGCGCATATTGCCTTTGAAAAACGGCCAGACGACCCGGGTGATGCGCAAATTGCTGATCTCGTCGCCATAGACCGCCTGCATGGGCACATCGGCCACCACGGCCCGCAAGATGCTGAGCCGGAACAGCATGTCGGTTTCAAAGAAATAGCGCGGCGACAGCTTATCGAGCGGCATCACCTTCAGGATCGAGGTATGAACAGCTGTATAGCCGTTGGTCGGGTCAAAACTGCTCCAATATCCGCTCGACAGTTTGGCGAGGAAGGACAGCACGGCATTGCCGAAGAGCCGGATCGTCGGCATGCCTTCAAGATCGTCCGGATTGAAAAAGCGGTTGCCCTTCGCATAATCCGCCTCACCCCACATAATGGGCAGGACGAAGCGCGGCAGCAGGCTCGGGTCCATCTGGCCATCGCCATCGAGCTTGACGGCGATCTTCATGCCGTCCTTGATGGCTTCCTTATACCCGGTGATGACTGCCCCACCGACCCCCCGATTTTCCGGATTATAGAGCACCCGCACGCGCGGATCGCGATTTTCCGCCTCGATAAACTTGCCGGACTGTTCGGGGCAGCCATCATCGACGCAATAAATGACCGCAACCTCCAGCCCGATCTGCGCGATCACCCCCAGAACATGCCGTTTCACCTTATAGCAAGGAATAACGACCGCGATTTTTGCGTTCAGGAACTCTTCCATAGAACAATCCCCAATCCTGAAAGAATAAGCGCCAATCCTAATGCATACCAACCATTCAGGCTTTCCCGGAACAACAGGATACTGAGCGCGGGCGTAAACAGAAAGGACAGCACCACAAACGGATAGGCCCGACTGAGCGGCACCTGCGTGAGCAGCCATACCCAGAACAGAGTGATGAACCCATAAAGAAGTACAGCGAGGATAAAGAACGGATTAACAGCAAGGCTGAAAAGAAAGTCCGATCCCGTCCGTCCCCCCGCGCGCTCGGCAGCGAGTTTGAACATGATCTGCCCGACCGACAGCGAAAAGGCATAAATCACCAGATAAACCACATGGATAGAACGCATGGTCATCTCCCGCCCAAGGTCGCGTCGGCATAAACCTGATCCAACCGATAGACCGTCACCGGCGGATTGGGTTCGGCCAGTTTCCGGTAAAGCCGCTCGGGCAACAGAGGCCCGAAATGGACGGCATCCAAAAGCCGCACGATAAGACGCGGTTGTTCCTGCGCCATCCAAACCTTGGTCCAATGGGCTTGCGGCTGAAACTGCGGCATGTCATCCGCCGTCATCAGGCGGTTCGGCTGTCCGGCGCTTTTCGGATTATAGAAATAAAGGGCCCCTGGCTCCGGCGGCGTAACGCGCAGCCGCGACATGGGCAACCGCGCCCATTGCAGATAAAGCTCGGCTTTATCGGCTGTCATCGGATCCGTATAGACCGGCTCCCGCGTGGTTTTCAGGAACGTCACAAGCTCCCGCTCGGCAAAGCGCGGATTACGGTTATCAAGATGAATCGCCACAAGATTGCACCCGACAAAGGCCACCCCCAGCACAGACAACAGGGTCAGCCGCCGCGCCTGCCACAACTGCGCCGCCACCAGCATCATGGCCACAAAACTACCGTAGGCCGGAACCATGAAATAGCGCGGCAACAACTTGGCGTCCGCCAGCACAATCGCCGAGAACAGACACCAGACCACCACCAGCAACGTCAATAGCCGCGCCAGCACCAGCACACGCCGTTCGGCCGGCCCCTCCGCCAGATCAAGCCGCCGCGTCGCGAGCCAGGCCATCGCCGGAATGGCGAAATAGAACAACAGCGCGAATTCCTGCTTGCTCAGCATCATCACCAAGGGGTCGATCCCGGCCCAGATATGGAAATTGCCGCTATCATCAAAGCTGAAGGGGGGCACGCTCACCCGGTCGACTGTCAGCACCGTACCCGCCTGCATCAGATCAAAGCGATGCAACGGGTCCCCGGTCATGATCCAGTAATAAAGCGTATCGAGGCCTATAATGGCCAGAAACCCAAAGAAAATAAGGAAATATGGCATCCGCCCCATGCGGAACCCGACAAGGAACAAGATGGTGAAAAAAATCGGCAGTGCCAGTGCGAGTTCATGGGACAGCAAAGCAGCCCCCGCCGCCATGCCCGACCCGAACAACAGAACCGCACGGTCGGGCCGACCAGCGGCGCGCCAGAACAGCCAGAACGACAGGCTCGCATAAAAAAGAAGCGCTAAATCGGCCGAGGGAATGGTCGCCTTCAGGGCGAACAGCGGCACCGTCAGCATCAACAACCCCGCCGCGAAGGCAGCAGCAGGCCCGGTCACCCACAAGAGCCCGGCATAGGTCAGACCAACGGTCGCAAGAAAATAAAGTACGGTCGGAAGCACGGCGGCAAATTCCGTATCACCGAACACCCCGAAAGAGGCGGCGATCGGGATATTGACCAGCTCCCGCGCGGTGCCGAAAAACTCCGCCACATAGGGGAAGTCATGAAGCCAGCCCCGCCCGGCCATCACATAATAGCTGTCATCGCTGGCGGTGAACCCGGTCCAGCTAAAGCTGAGCATCAGAACCGCAACCAGCCCCAGAATGAGCATATGTTTGAAAATATCAAGAGCGGAAACTTGCTCCGGCGCACGCCTGAACAACATAGTTACCCCCTGATATTGCACCTGTAACTTAAAATTGCCCGATCTGCGGGCAAAAGCCAAGCTCGAATATTTACAGTCAAAGCTTGACTTCCCTGCCCCGCTCAAGCACTGTGCGCCTCGCAATAGATGTCCCGCGACCGCGCGACGCCCAGCTGCCTTTGCAGCCAATGAGCGTTCATCCTGGGATAATCCCCTGAAATATCGCCAGGCCCGGCAGCGCGCGGGAACTGGCTTACGCCAGATACCGAACGGCCCGAACATGCGGCCGCCGCTCCCCGGCGCACAAGGAACAACCCCAAGTGACCACAACGACTTTTGCCGACCTCGGCATAGCCGAACCGATTCTGCGTTCTTTGATCACAGAAAATTATCTTCACCCGACCCCCATTCAGGAGCAGTCCATTCCGCTCCTGTTGAAAGGTCACGACCTTTTGGGCATCGCCCAGACCGGCACCGGCAAGACGGCGGCCTTCGCCCTGCCGCTGTTGCAGGCCCTGAGCGCGGTCCCCTACAAGCACAGCCCCAAGGTCGTGCGGGCACTCATCCTCGCCCCGACCCGCGAGCTGGTGATCCAGATCCATGAAAGCATCCGCGTTTATGGCCGCCATCTCGGCATTCGCACAGCATCGGTGTTCGGTGGCGTAAGCTACAACCCGCAGCTGCAGGCGCTTGGCCGTGGCCTTGATATTCTGGTCGCGACCCCGGGCCGCCTCCTTGATCACATGACCCAGAAGAACGTGCGGCTGGATAAGGTCCAGCACCTCATTCTCGACGAAGCCGACCGCATGCTCGACATGGGCTTCGTCAAGGACGTGCGCAAGATTTTGGCCGCTGTGCCAAAAGAACGCCAGTCGTTGCTGTTCTCGGCCACCATGCCGGGTGAAATCTCCAAGCTTGTCAGCGAATATCTGCATATGCCGAAGCGGGTTGAAATCACCCCGCAGGCCACCACCGTCGAACGCATCGATCAAAGCGTGATGTTCCTCGACAGTGCCGAAAAACGCACCAAACTGATGGAAATGATGGCCGATCCGGCCTATGGCCGCGTCATCATCTTCACCCGCACCAAGCATGGCGCGAACCGCGTTTCTGATTACCTTGAAGCAGGTGGCATTCGCTCAAGCGCCATCCATGGCAACAAGTCGCAGGGTGCCCGCCAGAAGGCGCTTGAATCCTTCCGCAAAGGCGAAGCGCGCGCGATTGTCGCCACCGACATCATGGCCCGCGGCATCGATATCGATGATGTAACTCATGTCATCAATTACGAACTGCCGAACGAAGCCGAAAGCTACGTCCACCGCATCGGCCGTACCGCCCGCGCTGGCGCCAAGGGCTGCGCAATCTCGTTCTGCGACCCTTCGGAACGCACCTATCTCCGGGACATTGAAAAGCTGATCAAGGGTAAGCTTGACGTGGTCGGCATCGACCCCGGCACCTTCGCCCCGCCGCCGAAGCGTGGCGGCATCAACAGTCACGGCCCACGCAGCAACACGGAACGCCGTGAAGGCGGTGGTGGCAACCGTCAGGGTCAGCCGCGCCCGGGTCAGCAGCGTCAGGGCAAACGCCCGGATGACGCACGTCGTCCCGATGCCCGCCGGACAGATGAACATCGCTCGAGCGAACGCCCACAGGCAGCGCGTGCAAACGACGACCGCCCGCGCAGCGACCGCCCCCAGGGCCCCGACCGCAACCGCAGCGAGCATCCCCGCTCGGAGAGCCGTGGTCCCGGCCCGCAGCGCCCAAGCCAACCGCGTCAGGGCCAGAAACAACCCGGCGGCAACAAAACCTTCCGCCCACGCGGCCGCAATTCAGCCTCCTAAGCGCGGCTGACGACTGACACAAAAACAAAGCCGGATCTCCGCGACACGCAGGGATCCGGCTTTGTTGCAAATGCCTGACCGTTTACCCCCACCCGTCATTGCGAGGCGCAGCCGAAGCAATCCAGTCCGGCCGTCGAAGATAAAGCCTGGATCGCCACGCCGCTGACGCGGCTCGCGATGACAGCGGAGAGGTGACAGCGGCGGGAGTATCAGATACCGGCGGGCTGCGAGACCGTGCCGTCTTCGCGGCCTTCGCTATAAAGCGGCAGCACCACCGTAAAGCGGCTACCCGCGCCTTCCTCGCTGTCGAGGAAGATATCGCCGCCCATCAGCTGGGCGAGATGTTTCGAGATATGAAGCCCGAGGCCGGTGCCTTCCTCGCGGCGGGAATAGATATTATCGACACATTGCTGGAACTTTTCGAACACCAGATGATGTTTGTCGCGCGGAATGCCAATGCCGTTGTCCCACACCGTGATCGCCAGCATGTGATCGGCCAGCAGCTCCACCTCGATCCCGACCGAGCCGCGATCCGGCGTGAACTTCACTGCATTCGAGAATAAATTCACAAACACCTGCGTCGCCCGCCGCATATCCACATGCAAGGTCCAGTCGCCCTGAATGAGCACGCTGCGGATATTGAGCTGCTTTTTATGAGCCCGCATGGTGACGAGATTGAATGCCTTCTCGATAACCGCCTTGAGGCTCACGGGTTCGATTTCAAGCTGGATGCGATCGCTTTCAAGCACCGCCACATCAAGCACATCATTGATAAGCCCAAGCAAATGCCGTCCAGCGCTCAGGATATCGTTGCTGTAGGATTTATACTGGTCGCTGATATCGCCGAATATCTCAAGCTTCATAGCTTCGGCGAACCCGATGATGGCATTGAGCGGCGTCCGCAGCTCATGGCTCATGGCGGCGAGGAATTCGTTTTTGACCTTGAGCGCTTCTTCGGCCTTGGCGGAGGCCATGTCGAGCTGCACATTCTTGTTGGTCAGCTCCTCAAGCATATTCTCGAGGCTGCGCTTGATTTCCTCGGACTGTTGTTCCGAGCGCATGCGGCTCGTGATATCCATGCCGGCACCGCGATAGCCGAGGAACTCGCCGCTCGCCACATCAAAGACCGGCACGCCGCTGAGATGAAACACGAGCAAGGCACCAGCGCGGTCATGCATGCCAAAAAGCTGATCGCGGAACGGGCGGTTGTGATATTGAGCCGTGCGCATGAGCACCGTGCCATCTTCAAGCGGAAGCATCACCCCGATCTCATCGAATCGCCGCCCCACATGCTTGGCCGCCGGAACCCCAAGGAGCGCCGTCAGCCGGTCGGACAGCATCTGAATCTGGCCGTCTCGATCGCATTCCCAGAACCAGTCGGAACTGGCCCGCGCGAAATCGCGGAAACGGACCTGAGCGGCGGTGGCCTGCTCCAGACTTTCGATCTCCCGCGTGCAATCCACATAGGTGCCGCCCACAGCCACCACCCGGCCACGCGTATCAAGAACCGGAAAATGACGGGAGCGGAAATAGCGCAACTGACCTTTGACGCGGATTCTTTCTTCGATGCTGATGCCGCGACCAAGCATGCGCACCTCTTCGATGACCGCCCGCAAGCCCGCCGGCAGCGTCACATCGACCCGGCTGCGGACTTCGTCATAAACACTTGCCGTCACTGTCTCGGACGTGCGGGCAAGCGTTTCATAACCTTCACTCACATGCAAAAGCCCGCCATCGACCGCCGCCACATAAAGCGGGATCGTGTCATCAAGCCGGATCCGGCCAAGCAGGACCTGAACCGCTTGCAGGGTCTCGTTGGTTTCAGGCCCCTGCGGCGCATGAGACGTTACCCGCCCGGCCTGTTCACCGGACATGATGGTGCATTGGTCCCAATCGATGCGGCGCACGGATTCAGGATCACCGCCGCCCGGCATCCTGCCGACGGCCTCACGCCCCAGTCGATGCTCCGCGCCCTCACCCCACATCGCCAACATCATCCAGAGCTTGCTGAAAAGCGTCATCACGCTGCCAGTAGGTCAAGGCCGCGCGCGCATTAGCCACGGAGATCGCATCATAGAGATCGAGAATTTCCTTGAGGAACGAAGTCGGCCGCACATGCTGCCCGCCGCGCGCTTCCGCCAAGGTCAGGAACAGCGAGGCAAAATCATTGCGACTCATGTCCATCGACCGGCAAAGCACGGCGAAACTTTCCCCACCCTTGTCGCGAAAGATCCGCCAGACGGTCGTGGCATTGACCCCCGACAGCCGCCCAAGCCCAGCCACAAACACCGACAAATGCTGTTGGCGAAGGCTGCACTTCAGGAACCCTATGGTCAGCTGACCGCTTTCGGAAAGACGTGCGACCAGCCGCACCGAGCGTTCGGCGACACTGTCCCCCGGCTCGTGACTGGCAATGGCTCGCCTGGTCGCGTCCTGCAACATACGGTCAAGACCGGTCGGATCAACCGAGCTGAAATCCACCAGCACCCGTCGCCGCAGCGCCGCCGACACCCACCAGAACATGCGATGCGCAAGTTCGGACGGCAAATCATGGCGCGACAGCAAGGGCTCCTGAAAGCGGTCAACCCGGCGCGATTCCGCCACCAGATATTCCATCCCCTCCCCGGACAGCTTGGCGTCGGGATTTTTCAGTAAGGTTTCAATGACATCGGCCCCGCCCTCTTCGATCAGGGCGTCGCTCACCTGTTCGGATACCCGGGCGCGCATGGCGATGGTCAGCCGATGTTCCTCGGAGCGGTTATGAACGATCTCGATCAGGTCGACATCGCGCAACAGCGTGCTTTTTTCAAGAATGGGGCGGGCGATTTCGATCTGTTCATTGGCCAACAGGCGCAACAGCTCGGGCGGCGCGCTGCCACCTTCCATCAGAAGCGTTGCCAGTTCCCCGCGTACAACCGTTTCAAGATCGGCAATCAGCTTATGCAGAATATCGGTCATCAGCATGCGCTGATGCTCGGTCAGGCGGCCATCCTGACTGAGAAACAAGTCAGAGATATTCTCCACCAGAACACGCTTGGAATGTTCCGTCTTCTCTTGCGCCAACTCATACAGGCGACTTACTTGCTCGCGGCCTATGGGATTCATCGCTTACTGCGGCCCCCGCCATCCAAAAACCATTCCCGGCAGCAACTTATTTGCACCCGGCGATAGAGATAACCCGATTCCAGTCCCGCCGTTTATACGTGGTGGACATTAAGAAAGTCTGAAACCGTCTTACTTTCTATGGAACCAGACACCGGAACAGTTCAAGTCGCGGCGTCATCACAGCAACAAAATGACAATAAAACAAAGGGGCCGCTTCAGCTCCCTGAAGCGGCCCCTTCTCAAAGTTTTCCGCCTGGATCAGCCGTTGAGCTTGGCCTTCAGCAAGTCATTCAGAACCGCCGGATTGGCCTTGCCCCCGGTATTTTTCATAACCTGGCCGACAAAGAAGCCAAAAAGCTTGTCCTTGCCGGACCGATATTCCGCAAGCTTATCAGCATTGGCAGCCAGAATCGCGTCAATGGCAGCCTCGATCGCGCCGGTGTCGGACACCTGACGCAGACCTTTTTCCTCGACGATCGCTTCCGGATCGCCGCCGGTCTCGAACATCAGTTCAAAGACTTCCTTGGCGATACGGCCCGAAATCACGCCGTCGAGCAGAAGCTTCTGAAGCTTCGCAGCGTTTTCGATGCTCACCGGCGAGGTCGAGACATCCTTGCCTGCCTTGTTGAGCGCCCCGAAAAGATCCGAAATCACCCAGTTCGACGCCTGAGTCGCGAAGTCCTTCATCGGCTTGCCCGTGATCTCGGCAATTGCGGCCAGGAAGGCTTCGAAATAGTCGGCGCTTTCCTTTTCCGCCGTCAGCACTGCGGCGTTATAGGCCGGAATGCCGAGATCAGCGGCCAGACGCTCCCGCTTCGCATCGGGGAGTTCGGGCAGATTACGCGCCAGCTCATCGACCCAATCCTGCGTGAAGCTCAATGGCAACAGGTCGGGATCGGGGAAATAGCGATAATCATGCGCCTCTTCCTTCGACCGCATGGAGCGCGTCTCGCCCTTTGTCGGGTCGAAAAGCCGCGTCTCCTGCTTGATCGAGCCGCCGTCTTCGAGAATGTCGATCTGACGCCGCGCCTCGACCTCGACCGCCTGCTGAACGAAGCGGACCGAGTTCACGTTCTTGATTTCGCAGCGCGTGCCAAGGGGCTCGCCCGGACGGCGCACCGACACGTTCACGTCGGCACGCATGGAGCCTTCCTCCATATTGCCGTCGCAGGTGCCGATATAGCGCAGAATGGTGCGGAGCTTTTTCAAATAGGCCCCGGCCTCTTCCGAAGACCGGAGATCGGGCTTCGAGACGATTTCCATCAGCGCCACGCCCGAGCGGTTCAGGTCCACATAGGTCAAGGACGGGCTCTGGTCATGCATGCTCTTGCCCGCATCCTGTTCCAGATGGAGGCGTTCAATACCGACGTCCTTGGTTTCGTCGCCAAGATCAATGACCACGGTCCCCTCACCCACGATCGGGTATTTGAACTGCGAAATCTGATAGCCCTGCGGCAGATCGGCATAGAAATAGTTCTTGCGGTCGAACACCGAGACCAGATTGATCGCGGCTCCAAGAGCAAGGCCGGTGCGGACGGCCTGGGCCACGCATTCGGCGTTGATGACCGGCAGCATGCCAGGCATGGCCGCGTCCACCAGGCTGACTTGCGAATTCGGTACCGACCCGAAGGTCGTCGACGAGCCCGAGAACAGTTTCGATTTCGACGTGACCTGGGCATGGACCTCAAGACCGATCACAACTTCCCAATCGCCCGTGGCGCCCTGAATAAGTTTCGCCATGATCAGGCCCTCCACCAGTCTTTGGGCCGGGCGGTGAAATTGGCCGCCCGCTCGATCACCGAGCCCACATTCAACAGAGTCGCTTCATCAAACACCTTGCCGATGAGCTGAAGCCCAAGCGGCAGCCCGGTCGACGACAGCCCGGCCGGAACCGACATGGCCGGAAGCCCGGCAAGGCTCGCAGGCACGGTGAAGACATCGTTCAGATACATGGCGATGGGGTCCTTGGTTTCCCCGATGCCAAAGGCCGCCGACGGCGCGGTTGGCGTCAGCAGCACGTCCACATCGTTAAAGGCCGCGGCAAAATCGCGCGCGATCAGCGTCCGCAGCTTTTGCGCCTTGAGGTAATAGGCGTCGTAATAGCCGGCCGACAGCACATAGGTGCCGACCAGAATACGCCGCTTCACTTCCTTACCAAAGCCCTCGGCCCGGGTTTTCGCATACATGTCGTCCAGGCTCGACCCGTTGACACGGCGGCCATAGCGCACCCCGTCATAGCGCGCGAGGTTCGACGACGCCTCGGCCGGAGCGACAATATAATAGGTCGCCAGCGCATGTTTGGTATGCGGCAGCGACACGTCCTTGATTTCGGCGCCCGCGTCCTTCAGCCACTCGACGCCCTGATCCCACAGTTTGGCGATCTCGGACGGCAGGTTGTCGGGACGGTATTCGGTCGGGATACCGACCTTCAGGCCGCGAATATCCCCGGTCAAAGCCGCCGCATAATCCGGCACCGGACAATTGATGGAGGTCGAATCCTTGGCGTCATACCCGGCCATGGAGCCAAGCATGATGGCCGCGTCCTTGACACTGCGGGCAATCGGCCCGGCCTGATCCAGCGACGAAGCGAAGGCAATCACGCCCCAACGCGAACAACGGCCATAGGTCGGCTTGATGCCCACGGTGCCGGTGAAGGCCGCCGGTTGACGGATCGAGCCGCCGGTGTCGGTGCCGGTGGCCGCCGCCGCAATATGCGCCGCAACCGCCGATGACGAGCCGCCCGACGAGCCGCCGGGAACAAGATTGGCGTCCGAGCCATCGGCCCGCCAGGGATTGAGCACAGGCCCCGCATAGCTCGTTTCGTTCGACGAGCCCATGGCGAATTCATCCATGGACAGCTTGCCGAGCATCACCGCGCCATCGCGCCAGAGATTCGCCGTCACCGTCGACTCATAAGGTGGCTTGAAGCCATCCAGAATGCGCGACGCCGCCTGCGAATGAACGCCCTTGGTGCAGAAAAGATCCTTGATGCCGAGCGGAATCCCGGCAAGCGGCCCCGCGGTTCCGGCTTTCAAAGCCGCATCCGCCGCGTCTGCCATGGTCAGCGCCTGTTCGGGCGTTTCCACGAGATAGGCATTGAGGCTGCGGGCGGCTTCCACCGCCTCGATATAAGAAGACGTCAGCTCGCGGGCACTGAAATCGCGAGCATCGAGACCGGCGCGGGCCTCGGCAATGGTCAGGTCGGTTAGCTTGGTCATGCGACTACTCGATCACCTTGGGTACCGTGAAAAATCCATGCTCGGCATTGGGGGCATTGGCCAGCACCACGTCGGGGTAACCGCCATCGGTCACCTCATCGGCACGGAGCGGCAATTGCACATGGACAACGCTGGTCATGGGCTCGACACCGTCGGTATTGACGGCCGAAAGCTCCTCGACAAACGCAAGGATGGTGTTCAATTCCGCAGCAAGCGGCGGAAGGTCGGCGTCGGCCACCTCGATACGAGCAAGATTGGCGATACGCCGGACGGTCGAAAGGTCAATCGACATGCTGTTCCGTCTTGTTAAATGGGTCCAGAGATCGGGCGGACACTAGCATCTTGGGGACCTGTGAAGCAAGTCGCGCGGGGCCTATGCAAACAAAAACGGCGGCCCCGGAGGACCGCCGCTTTTGAAAACGAATGATAAGGTTCAGGCAGCCTTGCGGCGGCGAGCTCCGAGCGCGACCAGACCAAGGCCGAGCAGCATCAAGGATGCCGGAGCCGGAACTTCTTCCTGCGGATCGGGACCATTGTTGGCATTCCGCTCACCGGACACATTCAGAACCGATTTGAGGAACGTGGCCGTCCCGGAACCATTGGTGCGCATGATCTGGACGGACAGCAGTCCATCATTGGTGATCAGCCCGATATCAAACTGGCTGTCGTTAATGACGATGCTCTGGGCAAAGTTGAAGCCGCCCTCTTTGGTGCCATCAAGGAACAGATCGAACTTACCGTTGGTATAACTCCCGGTACCGGTGAAATAAAGCGTCAGAACGGCCGAGCTCAGAATATCGGTCAGCGCATCATAACCAGCGCCAGCCGTCACCACGCCGCCAATCGTTGCCACAAGATTGTTGGTCGCGGCTGTCGGATAGGTAATATCATGCTGGTAGCTATAGCTCCCGCCATTGCCACTGAGCGTCACCCCCGCCGTTGGAGTGTAGGTATCGACATATTGCACCGGCACAGCCTCTGCCACACCCGCGAACCCCATAGCCATCACACCAGCTACAATCAACCCACGAAAAATCTTCATAACGACCCCCATTGCTAATTACGAACGATCAGAGCGCCACCCGACGCTCGTCATATCACATGGTCTTCATAAGCAATCATCGTGCCAGAATAAAAAATACAACTAAATCAATATCTTAATTTATATTCCCAAAAATCTGCTTTTGAGTCTGTCAAATTTTTCGACGCTTCATATGACCTTCTGTCTCAAACAAAAACCGACGCCTCAGTTAAGGCGCCGGTTTCAAAATAGCGAAGATATCTTTTAAAAGTATAAATTCAGCTGCTCAAGCCCAGCGGCGGCGCAACCCAAGTCCGGCCAGCCCCAAACCAAGCAACATCAGGGACGCGGGAGCCGGCACATCTTCTTGCTGCGGGTCTGGCCCGCCGCTGCTTGAGGTCGAGCCGCAAGGTGCATTGCAGACGAGCTTGCTCGAAGAGCCATTCGGGAATGGTTTCAACCGTACCCCGAACAATTGAGCGTCTGCCGTCTGCGGGAAAAAGGTATCGAGATTAAGGCCGCCTGCGTAGGCTATGGTGAAGACGGTGCTATAGACGAAGCCGTCACTGCCCGCGGTGCCGAAAGCAATCCCGACATCGAACGGATGCGCAATGCCCCCACCACCATCGAGAGTGGTATCACTTCCACCAACCTCTGTCACATTATTGGCTGATTTCGCAGTCGCTGAAATGAATGACCCCGAAATACTCAACGCCGACAGGATGCTTTCATTCGCCACGTTGAAATAAAAGGCCCGAAGCTCACCCTGAATTTCTCCAGCATGAACCGGTTCCGTCAACGTGAATCTCAGAGTGTTGGCATCCTGCTGTTCCACCAGGATATGCACCCGCGAACTGGCTCCCGTGAACTGCGTAAGCTCAAAGTTCAAAGGAGTTGCATGGGCCGCAGTTGCGAAGCCAAGAGCGGCAAAGAATCCGATTAAAGAAGATTTTAGCAACATAACGACCTCCATTCCCTTAAAAGGTGACCCATGCCTTACAAAGCAACTTTCAGGCCAACAAGCTTTAAATGAAACTTTATAAACAATAACAATACTATAGGTAATATTCCTCAGATTAGACTAATTCAAATGTGTAAATGCTACCGACTCGCAGCACCCTGAATCGGCTTTTCGAGCGCAAAACAACTTGCCGGCAAATAAAAACAATTATCCCCCGCTGAAACGGGGGATAATTGCATTCTCTCTTGTCTAGACTCTATGCCGTCAGAGACAGCGGATAGGACAACCGCCTGCGTCCCCGCAGGACCACCATCATCATCAACCCCGTGATCAGCAGCCAGAAGGCCGATGGGACAGGAACCGGGTGGGCGCCCTGAATATCGCTGATGCGGAATTGCCTGCCATCGTCAAGGCCGACATTGCTGCTAATGCTGACTTTCGTCAGCCGATCGCCGTCATCCGCAACAATGGTGAGGAAATTATCGCCATTCCCCACAGCCAATGCGTATGACGCGGTCCCACCACCTTCCAGAAAGGCCGTGATCGTCGCCGTCCCTTCATTACCTTCCGCCAGATGCAGGTTAAAGATCAGATCCCCGAAAGTTCCGCCAGCCAAAAGATAAACAGAGAGGTCGGTGAAGCTGTCTGTACCGGCACCGGTCACGCCAGCCTGACCATTGCTTGGGGTAATCAGGTTTATCGGAGAGGTAAAGGCGACCAGGACATCGGAATGATCAGTCAGCCCTGTCACGGTCATGGCCGGGCCCTCAATCGTATTGGGCCCGTTGAAGATAATATTCTCCTCATCCGCCTGAGGGTGATTCCCCGGAGTAAAAATGACACCGGCAGTGGCACCGCTGGCGGCTACCAAAGACAGAGCCGTAAAAGCTGCCAACAGACTCGTTTTAAAGATTTTCATGACTTTCTTCCTAATTATATAAAGGAACCAAAATCTTATTTACTCGTACTGTGGAGGGGACTTGGGACTTCTTCGGCTTGAACCGGCTGAATTACGTCACTGGGCGCCTGCCAGCGTGCTGTTCGCGACCAGAACATGAGCCGGTGAAAACATGCCGATGAAATTTGCAACTCGGATACAGACGCGTCGCTGTCGTGACCCGACAGCGGCAAGGAGCCCAAGACCTCACAATCTGGCACCGTGCTCATCACCCTTTCGACGGCGTGACGACTAAGACAGACAAGCAAAAATCGGGCCATGTTCTATCAGCCCGCCAGAACGCAATTGTATCAATATGATACAGAACCACCCCCCATAGTACTTATATAAAACTGTAAAAATTCTCGACTCCCGCCCTGCTCCAGAATTCCAAAGAAACCATATTT
This sequence comes from Govania unica, assembly GCF_027920805.1. Taxonomy (GTDB): domain Bacteria; phylum Pseudomonadota; class Alphaproteobacteria; order Sphingomonadales; family Govanellaceae; genus Govanella; species Govanella unica. The sequence goes on along the minus strand of NZ_JANWOI010000001.1, from coordinate 870,816 downwards.
CTCATTTAAATTCAGAGCCTTACTAAAATTACCCTGTACAACAGCTATTTTCCGTGCATTTACAACAACCAGTCGCTAAAACCCGAACATGGCTCTTTTGGATATGTCTGATTTCATGGTTGCCTTGCCCGCACGCGGATCGCTCCTCGGGCTGGATCTCGGCACCAAAACCATCGGCGTTGCGGCGTCCGACGGCACACGGCTTGTCGCCACCCCGGTCGAAACCATCCGCCGCGTCAAATTCACTCAGGATATCGAGGCGCTGAAGGCCATCATCAAAAGCCGCAACGCTGTCGGGCTGGTGCTCGGGCTGCCGCTCAATATGGATGGGTCCGAAGGCCCGCGCGTGCAATCCACCCGCACCTTCGCCATCAACTGCGCGCCGCTTATCGACCTGCCGGTGGTCATGTGGGATGAGCGGCTGTCGACGGTGGCGGTCACCAAATACCTGCTCGAAGCCGACGTCACCCGCAAAAAACGCGCTGAAGTCGTCGACCGCATGGCGGCGGCGTTTATCCTCCAGGGTTTTCTCGATTTTCTGCGTGCCCGGGCGACTTAAGGTCATGTCATCCTGAGCGAAGCGACAGCATCCTGGGGGATTCTTCGCTAACGCTCAGAATGACAATGGATATCGGCTTAGAACCGTCCGCTCAGACCCAGTCTGAAGGCACGCGGCGAGCCCGGCATGATGTTGGTATTGCTGTTGGCGTTGACATAATAGCGTTCGTTGAACAGGTTCTCGACATTCAACTGGGCCGAGACCATGTCGTTGATATCATAGTAAAGCGCCGCATCGACACGCAGGAAATCCGGCATGACCACCGTGTTGTCGGTCGTCGTATAGCGCTTGCTTTGATAGATCACCCCGACGCCCGCGCCAACCTGCGGCAGGATGTTATAGCGGTTCCACAGAGCAACGCTGTGCTTCGGCAGATTGGCGAGCTTGGCACCGGCCGGAACCGTCAGTGATTGCGCGGCGGTCAGCTTGCCATCCTGATAAGCGTAGGAGGCAATGACGCTCCAGGCGTCGGTGATATTCCCGCTCGCCCCAAGCTCCACGCCCTTGGTGCGCTGGCCCTTGACCAGCGTCGAGCCGAGCCCCGCGTTGTTCGGATCAAGCGGCACCAACACATTGCTGCGATCCAGCTGATAGACGGCGGCGGTCAGCAACAGATTGCCGTTAACATCCCATTTGGTCCCAAGTTCGTAATTCTTGAACTTTTCGGGATCAAGTGCCGCATTGCTCAGCGATAGTGACGCCAGCTGTTCCCCGGCGCGCGGCAGATAGGTCAGGCTGTAGCTTGCATATAGCGAGACCGTTTCGATCGGCTTGAACACCAGGCCTGCGCGCGGCGACCACAGATTGTCCGCTGATTTAAAGCTCGCGCCATTGCGGTTGTTGGTGAAATCCACATCGAATTTGTCATAGCGCACACCCAGCACGGCCTGAATCTGCGGCGTCAGTTCGATCTGATCCTGGATGTACCCGGCATAAGCCTTGGCCACGCCGTGATTGTCGGCGTCGGTCGCGCTCTGGCGGAAGGTGATCGGCACCGAGATCGTGGGGCTGCCGACCGGCACGGTGATCGTGGTCGTCGTCGGGCTCACGCCCGTGAAATAGCCGGTCTGGCGGAAATTGTTCGTGGCCTGACGGCTGTATTCGACCCCGGCCAGCAAGGTGTGACGGATCGATCCGGTCATCACGTCATAGGTCAGATCGGTCTGGTTGGTGAAACTATCGCGCGCGGTCGCGTTGCTATAGGCCGAGATCTCCACCGTGGTTCCGGCCGCATTGACCAGGCCCGGGAAGACGTTCTGATAGAATTTGTCATAATTCGCATAGCGCGTGCGGTTGCGAATGGTCAGGCCGTTGCCGAAATCATGTTCAACGGCCAGATTGACGGCATCCACATTGGCGGTCGTCGGGCTCAGGTCCGGGTCGCCAAAAAACGTCGACCGATCGGTTTTGAGCGGCCGCCCCTGATAAGACGGAACGCCACGATCGGCTGTCCGTTTGTCATCGAAATGTTCATAGCCGACCTGCACCAGCGTCGCGTCGCCAAGCCGGAACGAGGCCGTCGGGTTGAGACCCCAGCGTTCAAGATTGACGCCGTCACGGAAGCTGTCCGAATTCTCGTAAAGGCCGGTCATGCGCAGGGCGATGGCGTCGGTCACGCCCTGCCCGACATCAAACGTGCCGCGGTAATGATCGTCGCTGCCGGTCTCAAGCCGAACTTCGCGGGCGCCATCCCAGTTGGCCTGCCGGGTCACGCGGTTGATGACCCCGCCGACGCCGCCACGGCCGAAAATCATGGCGTTCGGGCCCTTCAGAACTTCAACGCGCTCGATATTATAGACGTCGCGGTAATACTGAACGTCGTCGCGAATGCCATCGACGAAAAAGTCCGACGTCGAGTTGTTGCCCCGGAAGATCGGCGTGTCGCGATTGCCTTCGCCCTGGGCGAAATTGATCCCCGGCACATAACGCACGACATCGGCCATGCTCTGGCTCGCAAGATCATTCATCTGCTGGCGGGTGACCACCGACACGGCCTGCGGCACATCGATCAATTTGGTGTCGGTCTTGGTGGCGCTGAGCAGACGATCGGCGTGATAGCCCTGATCGGCCGGGGCCTCGATGGCGAACCCGCCGACTTCAGCGCCCTCAACCTTCACGGGGCCAAGTTTCTGCGGCCCCGGTTTCCCAGTCTGAGCCTGAATTTGGGCCGATGCATCCGCCGCTGTCTGCGCCTGAACCGGCAGCCCGAGGACTAGAGCATTAGCCAGCACCGCCACACTTGCGGTCGATACCCAGAACAGACGGCGGCGCGACTTGCGGCAACCCGATTCCGACAGCGTTTCCAAGCTCATTTGCTTATCCCTTTTCATACAAGTCATTGTTTTTATGTGACCAAAATCTTGCTGTGATCTGCAGCACATCCATTTTGCTAATGGTTTGCATTTGCGATTCACATTGAGGCGGACGATAATGCGGATGAAAATCATTCGCAATATTAATTTTGCACGGATTTCATCCCCTAACCGTCATCGCGAGTCACGCAAGCGGCGCGGCGACCCAGAACCTTTGGGCCTGACCCTGACCAGACTCTGGGAGTGATGAGGCTGGATTGCCGGGTCAAGCCCGGCAATCCAATTTAATAAATGCTGTCATTACCGGACGCGGATTAATCGCGAGGTCGGTGCTATCGCTCGCCGGCAATGACAATTTAATATGTGCTGTCATTACCGGGCTTGACCCGGTAATCCATTGCCCGCCTGACAAGGTGGTAGAACCGGATTGCTTCGGCCTAGCGCCTCGCAATGACGGGCAGGCTGGCCAACCCGCCAATCAAAATGCGAACAAATGCGCGCCGCCCCTTGCCGGCGGCCCGCCGCATCTTTATAAATGCTTCTTTAATGACAACAGCACATATCACACCCCCGCCCTCACCTTCCGTCGGCGCATCCGCAGCCGGGGAAATTTTCTATCCGCACAAGCATTTACTTGGGATCGAGGGGCTTTATCCCCACGAACTCACCGGCTTGCTTGATCTGGCCGACACCTATGTCGAGCAGAACCGGCGCACCAATAAGAAAAAGTCGCTCCTGAAGGGGCTGACGATGATCAACCTCTTTTTCGAGAATTCGACTCGCACCCGCACCTCGTTCGAGCTGGCGGCGAAGCGGCTTGGCGCCGATGTGATCAATATGCAGGCGGATTCGTCCTCGGTGAAAAAGGGCGAGACGCTGCTCGATACCGCGATCACCCTCAATGCCATGCACCCGGATATTCTAGTCGTGCGCCATGCCGACTCGGGCGCGGTCAAGCTGCTGTCGGAAAAGGTCTCGGGCGCGGTGATCAATGCCGGGGACGGCCAGCATGAACATCCGACTCAGGCGCTGCTCGACGCGCTCACCATCCGCCGCCGCAAGGGCCGCATCGATGGGCTGAGGGTGGCCATCTGCGGCGACATCCTGCACAGCAGGGTGGCGCGGTCGAACATTCACCTGCTCAACACCATGGGCGCGCGGGTGCGGCTCGTGGCCCCGCCGACGCTGCTGCCGAACAGCATCGACCATCTCGGCTGCGAGGTTTTCCATGACATGCGCGAGGGCCTCAAGGACTGCGACATCGTGATGATGCTGCGGCTTCAGCTTGAACGGATGGAATCGAGCTACCTGCCAAGCGTGCGAGAGTATTTTCATTTCTACGGCCTTGATTACGACAAGCTGTCGGTGGCCAAGCCCGATGCGCTGATCATGCATCCCGGCCCCATGAACCGGGGGGTCGAGATCGACAGCCTCGTCGCCGATGACATCAATCGAAGCGCCATTCAGGAACAGGTCGAAATGGGCGTGGCCGTCCGCATGGCCTGCCTCGACGCCCTGACCCGCGCCACCCGCAATGCAGAGGCCGACCAATGACGTCACATGTATTTGTCAATGTCCGCCTGCTCGATCCGGCAAGCGGGCTCGATGCCATGGGCGGGCTTGTGGTTGAAGACGGCAAGATCGTCGCCGCCGGGGCCAACATCCGCGCCGGGGACGCGCCTGAGGGCGCGACCGTCATCGATGGCGACGGCCACTGCCTCGCCCCCGGTCTGATCGACAGCCGCGTCTTTGTCGGCGAACCCGGGGCCGAACATAAAGAAACCCTCGCCTCCGCCAGCCAGTCTGCGGCGGCGGGCGGTGTCACCACCATCATCACCATGCCAAGCACCAAACCGGCCATCGACGGCGTGTCGCTGGTGGAATATATGGCGCGCCGCCGCAGCGATGACGTGCTGGTCAATGTGGTCCCCATGGCCGCCGCGACCAAGCGTCTCGAAGGCAAGGAAATGACCGAGATCGGTCTGTTGACCAATGCCGGGGCCGTCGCCTTCACCGATGGCCGCACGGCGGTTGCCGATGCCTCGGTCATGATGAAAATCCTGAAATACGGCCGCATGTTCGATGCCCTGCTGGTCCAGCACCCCGAAGAACCAACGCTCTCGAAAGGCGTCATGAACGCGGGCGAACTGTCAACCCGGCTTGGGCTTTCAGGCAGCACCCCGCTTGCGGAGCTGCTGATGATCGAACGCGACATCCGGCTGGCCGAGGCCACCGGCGGACGCCTCCATTTCGCCCATGTGACGGCGGCTGGGTCTTTGGCTGCCGTGCGCGCCGCCAAGGCCCGCGGGATCCGGATCACCTGCGGCGTCACCCCGCCGCATTTCGCGCTCAATGAGCTGGTCGTCGGCGACTATCGCACCTTCGCCAAGATTTCCCCGCCCTTGCGCGCCGAAGACGACCGCCTCGCGGTGATCGAAGGCCTGAAGGACGGCACCATCGACGTCATCGCGAGCGGCCATGATCCGCAGGACGCCGAAAGCAAACGCCTGCCCTTCGCCCAAGCCGCCTTTGGCGCGGTCGGGCTTGAGACGTTGCTGCCGGTCTCCATGGAGCTTTATCACAACGGCTATCTCTCGCTCCTTGAGGTCATTGACCGGCTGACCCGACGTCCGGCGGAGTTGTTCAAACTGCCGGGCGGACGGCTTGCGGTGGGCGCGCCCGCCGACCTCGTGCTGTTCGATCCCGACCTCGCCATCCGCATCGACGCCGACCGCTTCCGCAGCAAATCAAAGAACACGCCCTTCGACGAGCAGCCAGCCCAGGGCAAGGTCATGCTGACCATGGTCGGCGGCCGCGTGGTCTATAGCGCTCAAGCTTGATATGCTGTCACTTCCGCGTCTGTGGAACGTCGGAATCTTGAAAAACCAACGTCATCCTTAAATGACGACCAAGATTGGAGATCCGCGTGGACCCCATCACGCCCCAATTCCTCGGTCCCCTGACCGAAACACTGCCCACCTGGCTCGCCATCATCGGCGGCTATCTGCTGGGTTCGATCCCGTTCGGCCTGCTGCTCACCCATATTGCGGGCCTTGGCGACATCCGCAACATCGGCTCCGGCAATATCGGCGCGACCAATGTTCTCCGCACCGGCAACAAAAAGCTGGCGCTGTTGACCCTGCTTCTGGATGGCGGCAAGGGTGCGGCGGCGGCTTTGCTCGCCGGGATGATGCATCCGCTTCTTGGCATGTTCGCCGCGGCCGCCGCCTTTATCGGCCATCTCTATCCGATCTGGCTCCATTTCAAGGGCGGCAAGGGCGTCGCCACCTTCCTCGGCGTGCTGTTGGCGCTGTCCCTGCCGACCGGCATCGCCACGGCCCTCACCTGGGCACTGGTGGCCGCGGGGTTCCGGTTTTCATCGCTCGCAGCGCTGATCGCGGCGCTGGCCAGCCCGTTTTTCGCCTTTCTCTTTTCCGGCCTGCCGCTCGCCATCCTGACGGCTTCGCTCGCGTTCCTTGTGGTCATGCGCCATGAGGACAATATCCGCCGCCTGCTGCGCGGCGAAGAACCACGCATTGGCGCAAAAAAAGAGAAATAGCCTCAGTCTCGTCTCGACCATAGGTTGACCGCCGCGAAATCTCTGCCAAACTCCGAATATAAAATTAAGGGGGGCAGCATGGATTTCGGGGCGCAACCGTCGGCACCGCTCGACCGGAACGAAAAATTCGCACGGCTCCGACTGATCCGGAGCGAAAATGTCGGCCCCATCACCTTTCGCCAATTGATCGCCCGCTGCGGCAGCGCCATCGCCGCCCTCGATCACATCCCCCACATGGCCCGCCGTGGTGGCCTGAGCCGCCAGATCCGCATCTGCAGCACAGACGCCGCCGAAACCGAAATGCAGGCCGCCCGCAAGCTCGGGGCCAGGCTGTTGTTCTGGGGCGAGGCCGATTATCCCAGCGGGCTCGCCGCCGTGGACGACTCCCCACCACTTATTTATGTACGCGGCCACCCGCATCTGCTGCAAAAACCCATGCTGGCCATTGTCGGGGCGCGCAACGCCTCCACCGTCGGCCGCAAAATCGCCGGCGACATTGCCCGCGATCTTGGGCAGGCAGGCTATGTGGTGGTCTCCGGCCTCGCCCGCGGGATCGACGGCGCGGCCCATGCGGCAAGCCTTGCCACCGGCACCGCCGCCGTGCTCGCCGGTGGCGTCGATGTGGTCTATCCGCGCGAACATCAGACTTTATATGATCAGATCCTCGAGTCCGGCGTCCATGTGGCCGAACTGCCGCCCGGAATCGAACCCCAGGCGCGCCATTTTCCACGCCGCAACCGTATTATTTCAGGACTGAGCCGAGGGGTGCTGGTGGTCGAGGCCAATCTGCAATCGGGCTCGCTCATCACCGCCCGCTGCGCCGCCGATCAGGGGCGGGAGGTGTTCGCCATCCCGGGATCGCCCCTTGATGCCCGGGCGCTCGGGCCGAACCGGCTGATCCGCGACGGCGCGCTCCTGACCGAAAGCGCCGCCGATATTCTGGCCGCCCTGCAAAGCCTCGACAACCGCCGCATCCGCGAACCCCAGGGCCATGGCGGCATCTCAGCCCCACCAGCGGCCCTGCCCGACAGCCTGCTTGAGGAAGCGCACGACATCGTGACCGAGCTTCTTGGTCCCGTCCCGGCCGGGATCGATGACCTGATCCGTGAAAGCGGTCTGTTGCCAGCGGCCGTCCTCACTGTTTTACTGGACCTTGAACTTGCCGGACGGGCTGAACGTCATTCAGGCAACCGGGTGTCTCGCTTGCCGGATTGACCTCAAAAACCAGATTTTCCGGCGGTCTGCTCCGGCCGTGAAAAAAGAAAGTCGGTTACAGGAGCTGCGCTTCTATGTTAAAGCGCGAAAGTGAGACAATCTCGCCCACTGCGCGGCGAGCCCTGGAACATGAGCCGGAACAAGAGGCCCCATGAACAACGTCGTCATCGTCGAATCGCCTGCCAAGGCCAAGACAATCAACAAATATCTCGGCAAGGACTATCAGGTCCTGGCGAGCTTTGGCCATATCCGCGACCTGCCGTCAAAGGACGGCTCCGTGCGCCCCGACGAAGACTTTTCCATGGACTGGGAAGTCGATCGCGACAGCCAGAAGCGCATGGCCGAGATCGCCAAGGCCGTCAAAGGCGCCGACAAACTGTTTCTGGCCACTGACCCGGATCGCGAAGGCGAGGCCATTTCCTGGCATCTGCTTGAGGTCCTCCAGGCCAAGGGCGTCCTGAAGAAGGTCGAGACCAAGCGTGTCGTCTTTAACGAAATCACCAAATCAGCCATTCTGAAGGGCATCGACAACCCGCGGGATATCGATATCGAGCTGGTGGACGCCTATCTGGCCCGCCGCGCCCTTGATTATCTTGTGGGCTTCACCCTGTCGCCGGTGCTGTGGCGCAAGCTGCCGGGCGCCCGCTCAGCCGGTCGGGTGCAGTCGGTGTCGCTCCGTCTCGTCTGTGACCGCGAGCTTGAGATCGAGACCTTCGTCGCTCAGGAATACTGGACCGTGCTCGTCGATATGACGACACCCGAACAGGCCGCCCTGACCGCTCGCCTGGTGGAGCTTGACGGCAAGAAGCTTGAGAAATTCACCCTTGGAAACGCCGGATCGGCCGATGAGGCCCGGGCCCGCATCGCCCAAAGCGTCTTCCATGTGGCCCAGGTGGAAAGCAAACCGGCCCGCCGCTTCCCGCAACCGCCCTTCACCACCTCGACCCTGCAACAGGAAGCCTCGCGCAAGCTCGGCTTCAGCGCCACCCGGACCATGCAGGTCGCCCAGAAACTTTATGAAGGCCTTGATATCGGCGGCGAAACCGTCGGTCTCATCACCTATATGCGAACCGACGGGGTGTCCATCGCCGCCGAGGCTCTGGCCTCCTGCCGCGACGCCATCGAACAGAATTTCGGCAAAAACTACCTGCCGCCAAGCCCGCGCGAATATAAAGCCAAGGCCAAGAACGCGCAGGAAGCCCATGAAGCCATCCGCCCGACGGACCTTCATCGCAAGCCCGAGTCCCTGGCCGGCATGCTGACGGACGAGCAGCTGAAGCTCTATGACCTGATCTGGAAGCGCACCATCGCAAGCCAGATGGAAGCCGCCGTCTTTGAACGCACCAGCGCCGATATCCGCTCCGTCGACAATAAGGTCGCGCTCCGCGCCACCGGGTCGGTGCAGAAATTCGATGGCTTCCTCAAGCTCTATCAGGAAGGCCGCGACGACGCCGGGGAAGACGAGGATGCGAACATCCTGCCGGCGCTCACATCAGGCATGGATCTCGCCACCCGCGACGTCCGCCCCGAACAGCATTTCACCGAGCCGCCGCCGCGTTATTCCGAAGCTTCGCTGGTCAAAAAGATGGAAGAGCTCGGCATCGGCCGTCCCTCCACATATGCCTCCGTGCTGCAGGTTCTGCGCGACCGCAGCTATGTGCGCATGGACAAGAACCGCTTCATCGCCGAGGACAAGGGACGGCTTGTCACCGCCTTCCTCGAAAGCTTCTTCCGCCGCTATGTGGAATATGACTTCACCGCCAGCCTTGAAGAAAAGCTCGACGAGATTTCCGCCGGCACCATCGGCTGGAAAGAAGTTTTGCGTGCATTCTGGAGCGATTTCTCGGCTTCTGTCGAGGCCACCAAGGATTTGCGCGTCACCGAAGTGCTCGACAAGCTGAACGATCTGCTGGCCCCCTTCATCTTCCGCCCGACGGAAGACGGCCGCGATCCCCGCAGCTGCCCGACCTGCAACGTCGGCTCCCTCAGCCTCAAGATCGGCAAGTTCGGGGCCTTCATCGGCTGCTCGAACTATCCCGAATGCCGCTATACCCGGCAGATGGCCGACAGCGCCACGGGCGGCGACGAACTCGCCGAAGGGCCGAAGCTTATCGGCACCGACCCTGCAAGCGGTCTTGACGTCACCATCCGCACCGGCCGCTTCGGACCCTATATCCAGCTTGGCGAGGGCGACAAGCCGAAACGCGCCTCCATCCCGCGTGACGTGCCGCTTGAAAATGTCGATTTTGACAAGGCCATCGCCCTCCTGTCCCTGCCGCGTGAGGTTGGTCTCCATCCCGAAAGCGGCAAGCCGATCACCACGGCCATCGGCCGCTACGGCCCCTATGTGTCCCATGACGGCAAATTCGTCAGCCTGCAATCGACCGAGGACGTGTTCACCATCGGCCTCAACCGTGCCGTCACCGTCATCGCCGAAGGCAACAAGGGCCGCGGCCGCAGCGCCCCCGAACCGCTGCGCCAGTTCGGCGACAGCCCGGTCACCAGCAAACCGGTCAAGCTCATGAGCGGCCGGTTCGGCCCCTATGTGACCGACGGGACCACCAATGCGACCCTGCCGGCCAGCGTCAATCTCGACGCCCTGACCCTTGATGAGGCGCTCGCGATCATCGCCGCCCGCGCCGCCAAGGGCCCAAGCACGAAATCGGCCAGAAAGCCCGCCGCTAAGAAACCAGCGGCGAAGAAGGCCGCAGCCAAACCAAAAGCTGCACCGAAAGCAACCGCCGCCAAAAAACCGGCAGCCAAAAAAGCCGTTGCGAAAAAGCCCGCTGCCAAAACGACTGCAGCAAAGAAACCAGCGGTGAAAAAAACCGCAAAAGCCAAACCAGAATGACGGACCAGACTTGAAACCAACCACAAAAACATGGGTGCCCCCCAAAAAGGCACCCTTCCCGAGCAAGGAAGAGATTCTCCGCTTCATCACGGAGACCCCCGGCGTTGTCGGCAAGCGCGAAATCGCGCGCGCCTTCCATATCCAGAATGACGACCGCATCGTCCTCAAGGCCATCCTCAAGGAGATGACCGACGAAGGCATGCTGAACCGTGGCCATAAAAAGGCCATGCACAAGGGCGGCGAGCTGCCCAAAGTCGCCGTGGTCGAAGTCAGCGGCCGCGACAAGGACGGCCATGCCATCGTCAAGCTCGACCAGTGGGAGGGCCATCAGCCGCTCATCCTGCTGCACGAAGACCGCCGCATCGGCGCACTCGGCAACGGCGACCGCGCCCTAGTGCGCATTGAACGCATTAGCGCGGCGGTCCATGAGGCGCGGATCATCCGCCGTCTTGAGGCCGGAGTGCCGCCCTTCATGGGTCGCTTCAACCTGATCAAATCCCGCAACGGCGGCATGGAAGGCCGCATCACCCCGGTCGACAAGAAACTCCGGGCCGAATTCAGCGTCACCGAAGATCATTATAACGGCGCGAAAAACGGCGAACTGGTGCTCGCCGAGGAAGTGCGCGGACGGAGCGGACGGCCGCTTGGCCTGCGTCCAGCCCGGGTACGGGAATGCCTCGGCTCCCTCGATGCGCCGCGCTCCATCAGCCTGATCGCCATTCATGCCCATGAGATCCCGGTCGATTTCGACCCAGCCGCCGTGCGCGAAGCAAAAGAAGCCAAACCAGCCCCGTTCGAGAATCGCACCGATCTCCGTCAGATTGCGCTCATCACCGTCGACCCGGCAGACGCCCGCGACCATGACGATGCCGTCTGGGCCGAGGCCGACCCCGATCCGAAGAACCCCGGTGGCTGGCATGTGATCGTCGCCATCGCCGATGTGGGCCATTATGTGCGCCCGGGCTCGGCCCTTGACCGTGATGCTCGCAAGCGCGGCAATTCGGTCTATTTCCCCGATCGCGTGGTCCCCATGCTGCCGGAGGAACTGTCGGCCGATCTCTGCTCGCTGATGCCCGGAGTAGAACGCGCGACGCTCGCCGTCCATATGTGGTTTGATGCGGACGGCGCCAAGATCCGTCATGAATTCGTGCGCGGCATCATGAAATCCGCCGCCAACCTCTCCTATGAGGTCTTCCAGGCCGCCTATGACGGCCATGGCACCCCGGATACCGACCCGCTCCTTGAAAGCGTCATCAAACCGCTTTATGGGGCCTATTTCGCGGTTGAACGCGAACGGCAGCGGCGCGGTGCGCTTGAGCTTGATATGCCCGAGCGCAAGATCCGGCTCGACGATAGCGGCCGCGTCATCGACGTCCGCGAGCGCGAACGGCTGGATGCCCATAAGCTCATCGAAAATTTCATGATCGCCGCCAATGTGGCCGCCGCCGAGACGCTTGAAAAGCATCGCGAGCTCTGCATGTACCGGGTTCATGACGAACCAAGCCCGGAAAAGGTCGAGGCGCTGCGGGAGTTTCTCGAAACCCTCAATATCAAGCTCGCCAAGGGTCAGGTGCTGAGCCCCGCCCTCTTCAATCGCGTGCTCGAACGGGCCAAGGACAGCCCGGAGGCTCATGTGGTCAATCAGGTGGTGCTCCGAAGCCAGATGCAGGCCATCTATGCCCCGGACAATCTCGGGCATTTCGGGCTCGCGCTCAGGCGTTATGCCCATTTCACCTCGCCCATCCGGCGCTATTCCGACGTGCTCGTGCATCGCGCCCTGATCAGCGCGCTCAAATTCGGATCTGACGGGCTGTCGAGCGAGGACCGGGCGCAATTCTCCGAGACCGGCGAATTGATTTCAGGCACCGAGCGTCGGGCCATGGCCGCCGAACGCGATTCGAATGACCGCTATCTGGCCTCGTTCCTGTCGGAGCGGGTGGGGGCGACCTTCACCGGGCGAATCTCCTCCGCCACCCGTTTCGGCCTGTTCATCTCGCTGGATGAAACCGGTGCCGACGGCCTGGTGCTGATCTCGTCCCTGCGCGGGGATTATTATCACCTCGACGAAAACCGCCACAGCCTGACCGGCGAACGCACCGGCCGCATCTATCGCATCGGTGATCCGGTGACCGTGACCCTTGTGGAAGCGACTCCGCTCACTGGCGGCATTCGCCTGGAAATGGTGGAAGATTCCAAATCCGACCAGAAACTGAACCGCCGCGTCCGGGCCAGCGTGACCCGCGAAAAGCCGAAAAAGACCGGCAAACCTGCCAGAGGCAAGCGGCGCTAGCTGTCTTTGCCAAATAACTGTCATCCCCGCGTAAGCGGGGATCCAGACCGGCCTATCATAGAAAGACTGGATCCCCGCTTACGCGGGGATGACAAACTAGATTTAGGCTAGATTCGGCCTGGCCAAACTTAACCCCTAAATAATCCGGTATTTGATCAGCACTTCGGCCACATCGTCGGAGAATTGCGCGCCTTTATGCAGAATCGGCACGTGCGGCGGCAGGTCGCGGAGCTTGTCGTCGTCATTGTCGAGGCTCGTCAGCAGAGCGAGCGGCAGGTTCCGGGTGCGCGGCATGGCCGCCAGGGCGCAGATCAGGTCAATCCCGTCCAGTTCCTCGAGAATCGCCGACACCACCACCAGATCCGGACGGGTATGAAGGGCGAAATCAAGAGCTTCAAGCGGCCGCCCAACCAGCGTCACGCGATAGCCGCAGGCCGCAAGCTCCTGCCGCACATAGCGCGTGGCCGTGCCGCCGGGCGCCACCAGCATGATTTCAACATCCCGCACCTCCACCTCGGCGGGATCGAAGCTTGCGAGCCGCAAGGGCAGCCCACGGGCGATCTGCCGGATCGTCTCCGGTCCGGCCTCAAGATGATGGACACAGATATCCTGCAAACTATCGATAAAGACCTGAAGATCCCGGCGCGCCTGCAGATCCACCGGAGGCGTGAGATCGCCGAGGTAATCCTCCAGGCGATGCGCCACAACGGCCACGACCGGAAATCCAAACGATCCGCCAAGCCCCTTCAGGCTATGCGCATCGCGGCGCAGATCGCTTAAAGCATCCGGTGTCACCTCGGGCTGGCCCAGCAGCAGGGACATGCGGTCAAGCCGGTCTTCGATCCAATCGCGCGCCTCGATCCGCAGATCCACCAACAGCTGGTCCTGGTCCAAACGCTTCATTATCGCCCCTTCCTGGAAAGCTTATGGTCTTTGGCCTTGCTAGCAAAAAAAGGTTAACATTCCTTACCTGACGCCCTCGGCCCCTTGAGGAAAAGGCGGCGTTTTCCGTGCGGTTTCGCTTGACTTCAAGTTCACGCACGCTATTGTCCGGTCTGATTTTAAAGACAGCGATTAATGCGAGACGAAAGACATGGCCAAGCCGACCAGCATCAAAATCAAGCTCGTCAGCACTGCGGATACCGGATTCTTCTATGTTGCTAAGAAGAACCCGCGCACCAAGACGGAAAAGCTTTCCTTCCGCAAGTATGATCCCGTCGTGCGCAAGCATGTCGAGTTCAAGGAAGCCAAAATCAAGTAATCGGCCGCGGCTCCTCGGGGTCGCTCGATAACTCGATTGCGGACAAGAACGCAATTTTCAGAAAACCGGACCTTTTACGAGGTCCGGTTTTCTGCGTCTTCAGGAGACCACTGCACCGTTGCTGCTAACAGCGCACTAGAGCTGAGAGATGCAGATTAATCCCGGGCCACGACGACCCGGTTGCGGCCTTCATTCTTCGCCTGATAGAGCGCCGCGTCAGCGCGGGCGATCAGGGACTCGAGGGAGGCGGGGTGACCCGCGGTACAGGCGATGCCGAGGCTCACCGTCACTGCCTGACTGGTGGTGGTATTGATGTGGAAAGGTTCTTGTTCAATGGCGGCGCGCAGCCGTTCCGCCACCATGACGGCGAAATCCGTGTCCGTTTCCGGCATGATGACGACAAATTCTTCCCCGCCAAACCGCGCCGCGAGATCAATGCCGCGAATGTTGCGGCTGATGCGCTGGGCGAAATCGCGCAGCACCTGATCCCCGGCCGCATGACCGTAGCTGTCATTAATGCGCTTGAAATAATCGATATCCATCATCATCACCGACAGCGTACGGCCCGACTGTTCCGCATTCTGCAACAGCGTTTCAAGATGGCTGGTCATGAAATGGCGATTATAAAGGCCGGTCACGGCGTCCGTTGTCGCCATACGGTAATTTTGATGCGCCGTTTTACGCAACTGTTCAGCATAGCGCTTGCGCCGCACCTGCGTACGCACCCGTGCCACCAGTTCGTTGCGATCGATGGGCCGCACGAGATAGTCATTCACTCCGATTTCAAGCCCGCGCATGAGTTCACGCGAATTGCTTTCATCGACGATGACCAGAATCGGCACATGCCGGGTCTCTTCGATGGAGCGGAGCTGGGAGCAGATGCGCAAGCCATCCACCGCCGCAAGCCCAAGGCTGATGACCACAAGATCATGACCGCCCGCAGTCGCACGCTCAAGGGCGCTCTCACCGGTCAGATCCAACTCGACGCGACCGACAGGAATCATGGCTTCGGCCAAACGATTCGCCGAGCGTTCCTGATCCTCGACCAGCAGAATGAAGGCATCCTCGATCTCGCCCGCATTCATAATCGGACCATCGGGACGGAACCCCAGAGACTGACTGGTGACTTCGCGCATGACCAGTTCATCGGTCAGCATCTTCAGCCGAACGAGCGAACGCACACGAGCAAACAGCGCCACGTCATGCACGGGTTTGGTGAGAAAATCATCGGCCCCGGCCTCAAGCCCCGTCACCCGATCGCGCGGATGATCAAGCGCCGTCACCATGATGACCGGAATATGCGACGAACGTGGGTCAGCCTTGATTCTGCGGCAGACCTCAAATCCGTCCATGCCAGGCATCATGACATCCAGCAGAATGATATCAGGCGGCGTACGGGCAATGATCGACAGAGCCTCTTCGCCGCTCGTCGCGCAGAGGACATCAAAATACTCACTCGTGAGCTTGGCTTCGAGCAGTTTGACATTCGGGAGAACGTCGTCAACGACGAGAACGCGGGCGGACATATATTAGCCTGTAAAGCGACGTACCGTGGCGACGAAATCTGCCACCGAAATGGGCTTGGCGATATAAGCCTCGCAGCCGCCCTCGCGAATTTTTTCCTCATCCCCCTTCATGGCGAAAGCCGTCACGGCGACCACGGGGATAAGGCGCAGAACATCATCTTCCTTGAGCCATTTTGTGACTTCAAGACCGGAGACTTCTGGCAACTGAATGTCCATAAGGATCAGGTCAGGACGATGCTCCCGCGCAAGCTCCAGCGCCTTCATCCCATCCCGGGTTTGTATGGTTTCATACCCATGAGCGCCGAGAAGATCCGAAAAGAGCTTCATGTTCAGCTCATTATCCTCGACAATGAGGACCGTTTTCGTCATCGATCGCTCTTTCCCTGTAACCTCTAAATCCAACCCGCCCTCACCATGCTACACTACCAGGTGTGATGTACAACCATTGCATCCCCAGATTGCTAAAGAACACCATGGGACCCTTTTTTAAGAGGCCGTCAGCGCACGATCTTAGTGGCAAATATTCAGTATTCGATTGCAAAAGCGCCAAACCGATCCGATCGTCTGATCGGATATGGCATTTTTCATTTAACCGGGCTCACCACCAGTTGCCAATGGACTATAATAGGGCAAACATCCTAAATAAGTGTTAGCGAGGCGTGGAAAATTGCCTAACAAATTCAATGACAGGCCCCAATCAGGGAGAATCATGTCCCTCGATCAGGCCGAGACGATCGCCCTCCAGTCCGTCGCTTTTCTCGCATCGGACGAGGACTCTCTGGCCGATCTTCTGCATCTGACCGGGCTCGATTTCGCAAGCCTCAAAACAGGCCTTGCCAATCCTGACATTCTGGCGGGCGTACTCGCCATTTTGTTGCAAAACGAACAGCGTCTGCTGGCCTTTTGCGCCGCCTTCGACATTGAACCGAGCGCCCCCGCCGCCGCCCATCATCGGCTCGCCCCCCTTCATTCCGATTTCTGACTGAGAACCTATGACTGTAATCGCCGACTATACCCGCCTTCAACTTGATGCCTTGCCGCTGGTGCGGGGGCGTCCGCTGGTAATCTCCGACGCCGACGAGGTGATCGTGCATTTCGCCGAACCGCTTGAAATTTATCTCATGGCCCGTGGCTATGAGGTCGATTTCAAGGATTATCGCCTGCAAGGATCGGTGCGCCGTACAACGGACGGCACCATCCTGCCGCTTGAGGACATCATCAATCTGGTCGATGCCTTTTTCGCCGACGAGGTCGAAAATCAGCGCCCCGTGGCCGGGGCCATCCATGCTCTCAACCGGCTTGGGGATCGGGCTCAGGTCGTGGTGCTGACCAATCTTCCCGACGATTTCCGCGCCCGCCGCGCCCGCGCCTTTGCCGCCCATGGACTCCATGCCCCGGTGGTCGCGAATACCGGGCTGAAGGGCGCCTCCGTACGCCTGCTGGCCGACATGGTGCAGGCCCCGGTCATATTTATTGATGACACCGAGCCGCATATCCGCTCCGTCGCGAAACAGGTCCCCGCAAGCTACCGGGTGCATTTCGTCGCCAACGAGCGGCTGGCCCGCCTGCAAACGCCCGCGCCCGACAGCCATCACCGGTCGGACTGCTGGGATCAGACTCATGACGCCGTCGCAGGCTTTCTCGCCTCCCACGGTTACTGACGCGGGGAACCGGGATGGGAACGCCAGCCCCCGGTTTCTGCCGCGATTGCGCCACAAGCGTGGGGCCAAACCGCAGCCGCTGCCCGGCCTGTGGCAGTCCCCGTCTGCTGCGCCATCCGGAACTCCCTGAGCTGTCCATAGCCCATATCGACTGCGACGCCTTTTATGCCAGTGTCGAAAAACGCGACCGTCCGGAGCTGCGCGACAAACCGCTGATTATCGGCGGCGGCGAGCGCGGGGTGGTGTCGACCTGCTGCTATATCGCACGGACGCGCGGCGTACGCTCGGCCATGCCCATGGGACAGGCACGCAAACTTTGCCCGGACGCCGTGGTTCTGCCCCCCGACATGGCCAAATATCGCGAGGCGAGCCGCGCCATCCGCACTTTCCTGGATGCGCTCACGCCGCTTGTGGAACCGTTATCGCTGGACGAAGCCTTTCTCGATCTGTCCGGCACGGCGCGGCTTCATCACCGGACCCCGGCCGAAACTCTGGTGCGACTGGCGATCGCCATCGAACGCGAGGTCGGGGTCACCATCTCGGTCGGGCTGAGCTATAACAAATTCCTCGCCAAGGTCGCCTCCGACCTCCGAAAACCGCGTGGCTTCGCCATCATCGGCCGGGCCGAGGCCCCGGGGTTCCTCGCCGAACAATCGGTCACGCTCATCTGGGGCGTGGGAAAGGCGCTCGCGGAAAAACTGTCCCGCGACGGCATCAGCCGCATCGGCCAGCTACAGAACATGGAGGAAAGCGACCTCATGCGCCGCTATGGCGCCATGGGGCAGCGGCTTTATCGCTTTTCACGCGGCGAGGATCGCCGGGTGGTCGAACCCGAAGGCGCCCCGAAAAGCGTCTCGGTCGAACATACTTTCAACAGCGATCACAGCGACCCCGAGATCCTGGCGGCGACCCTCTGGACCCTGGCCGAGGATCTGGCCCGCCGCCTGCGCCACAAGGATCTCGCCGGCCAGACCGTGACCCTCAAGCTCAAGACCACGGATTTCCAATCGCGCACCCGAGCCGAGAAACTCGACAGCCCGACCCGGCTCGCCCAGATCCTCTACCGCACCGCCCATCACCTGCTGCTGCGCGAAGCCACCGGTCCGGCTTTTCGCCTGATCGGCATCGGCGTCAGCGACCTCCACCCCGCCGAAGCCGCCGACCCGCCCGACCTCGTCGACACCGAACGCGACCGCGCCCGCCGCACCGAAGCCGCACTGGACCAGTTGCGCGACAAATTCGGCACCAAGGTGATTGGCAAAGGCCGCGCCCACAAAGCCCCCCGCTAAAGCCGCCATCATCGCGAACCGCTGTCCCTTATAGCCGCAAGACTGGATTGCTTCGGCTCCGCCTCGCAATGACTCTGCGAGATGATCGAGCCACACCGTGTGGTTTCCGCCGTCATCGCGAGCCGCGTAAGCGGCGTGGCGATCCAGGACTTCAGGCCGGAGAGACTGGATTGCTTCGGCTGCGCCTCGCAATGACAATCTGAAACATGTCATTACCGGGCTTGACCCGGTAATCCATTGCGCCACCACCAAAAACCTTCTGTTAACCCTAACAACTTATTATCCATAAACTGGACAAAGTAACCGACCCAAGTCTGCCGACCGGCAATTTCTGCCCACGGCACTGTCCTCGACACGAAACAATTCCAATGGGTTAAACCGGCACGACCTTTGCTAAGGAATGATTGTTAACATCCTGCGGGAGGATCGATCATGATTAGGCAATCTGTAGCAGCGTCACCAGGACCATCCGCGGCCCACGGCCTCGCGGCGCAGAATTTTGACCTTGATCTCAATCCTTACGTGGGCCGCATGGCCAGCCGCCTTGTGCAAAGCTTCACGTCGGATTTCACCGGGCGGGAAGAAGACCGTTGGGCGATCATCACCGAAGTGCTCGGGTTTGCCGCCGAGGCCGAACAACGCCTGTGCGAGCAGCGCGAGCGCATCACCGAACTCGAAGCCCTGACCGTGACCGACGCCCTGACCGGCATCGGCAACCGCCGCGGTCTCGAAGACTTCCTGCACCGGGCCCTTGCCAATGCCAACCGCCATCAGGAAACCGGCGTGCTCGCCTTCCTTGATCTCGACGGCTTCAAGACCATCAATGACAGTCATGGCCATGCCCTGGGCGACGAATGTCTGCGCATGGTCGCCGGCCTCCTCGGCGACAAGACCCGCACCACCGACTATGTGGCGCGGAGCGGCGGCGATGAATTCGTCGTCGTCCTCACGCACTGCACCGCAGCCGACGGTATCCGCCGCATGCGCGAATTGCGCCGCATGATCGACGGCCTCGACATTCATCACGAAGGCCAGATCATCGGCCTGAAGGCGAGCCTAGGCGTCATTCCTTACGGCAAGGGCGACAATTACGGACTGTTGATGCAAGAATCGGATGCTGCCATGTATGCCGATAAACTCAGCCGCCGCAAAGCGCGGCTCCGGGTGCATCTGCGTCAGGCATCCTGAACTCCCGGTTTGCCAACTTTCCTGATTGGGCTTACCTTGCCGGATCTTAGTCCGCAAACACTCAAGATCCGATCAGGAGCCGTCATGTCCACGTCACCCGAAGCCCGCCTTGCCGCTCTTGGCATCACCCTGCCTGTCCTGCCCGCCCCGGTGGCCAATTATGTGCCCGTGGTGCAAAGCGGCAATCTGCTATTCGTGTCGGGGCAGCTTCCGTTCGTCGATGGCAAGGTTGCCGTCACCGGCAAGCTTGGCGGCAATGTCTCGGAAGAAGAAGGCATCCATGCCGCGCGGCTTTGCGCCATCAATCTCCTGGCGCAGGTCAAAGCCGTCACCGGCGATCTGGCCAAAGTGACCCGCGTCGTGCGCCTTGGCGGTTTTGTCGCCAGCACCCCTGATTTCACCGGCCAGCCCAAGATCGCAAACGGTGCCTCCGATCTTCTGGTCGAAGTCTTTGGCGACGCCGGCCGGCATGCCCGCACAGCGGCCGGAACCAATGTTCTGCCTTTGGATGCAGCGGTGGAATTCGATGCGATTTTTGAAATCGCTTAACATCGCACCGCCAAGGCACGGGGCCGCGCCGGACTGGTTGACGGCGCAGCCCTTTGCCCATCGCGGCCTGCATGACAGCACCAAAGGCATCATTGAAAACAGCCCGAGCGCCTTTGCTCAGGCCATCAAGGCTGGCTGCGGCATCGAACTTGATGTGCAGTTATCGGCCGATGGCCAGGCCCTCGTCTTTCATGACGACAATCTTGAAAGACTGGTGGGCCTGTCCCGCCCGCTCAGCACAGTCACAGCAGATGAAGCCGCAACGCTCCGTTTCACCGGTAGCGAGGATACGATCCCGACGCTCGCCAAAGTGCTCGCCATGGTCGACGGCCGCGTGCCGGTGCTGGTGGAGATAAAATCCGCGCCACGCGCCACCGGCCCGCTTGAACTGGCGGTGGCCAAACTCCTCGATGACTATCCCGGCCCCGTGGCCATCATGTCCTTCAATCCGGACAGCGTCGCCTGGTTTGCTGATCACCGCCCCCAAGTGACGCGCGGCTTCATCGCCTCCCCGCGCTATCGCCATGAACTGGGCTGGCGGCTGTCTCATGTGGCCGGGCAGGCCGCCGCGGCGGCGCGCTGTCACCCTGATTTCGTCGCATATGACATCCGCTCGATCCCGAACCGCTTCACCCGGGGCGTGCGAACGGCGGGCCTGCCACTGCTGACCTGGACCGTCCGCAGCGAGAGCGACCATGCCCGCGCCGCTGCCCATACCGACAATGTCATTTTCGAACATCCATGACTGCGTCCTTTCATCTTACGCTCCATGAGCATATCCGCGACATCCCGGCCACTCACTGGGATGCGGCCGCCGGTCATGACAACCCCTTCGTCAGCCACGCCTTTCTTCTCGCCCTTGAAGACAGCGGCTGCGTCGGGTCCGACAGCGGCTGGCTGCCCCGTCACGCAGCCTTGCGCGATGACGACGGCCAGATCGTCGCCGTGGCCCCGCTTTATCTCAAAACCCATTCCTACGGCGAATATGTGTTCGACCATGCCTGGGCCGAGGCCTATGGCCGCGCCGGAGGACGCTATTACCCGAAACTGCAACTGGCCTCCCCCTTCTCGCCGGTGACCGGGCCACGGTTATTGGTCGATCCCGCTCGCGCCGACGCCGATCAGATCCGCCGCGCCTTGCTCGCCGCCCTCGTTTCGGTTACGGACCAAAATCATCTGTCCTCGCTCCATGTGACATTCGCCACGGAATCAGAATGGCAGCTCATGGGAAAAGCCGGGTTTCTGCAACGCATCGATACCCAATATCACTGGGAAAACCACGGCTACGGCAGTTTCGATGACTTTCTGAATGCCCTCTCCGCCCGCAAGCGCAAGGTGATCCGCCGCGAACGCCGCGATGCCCTGCCACCGGGTCTGACGATCGAAACGCTCAGCGGAGCCGATCTCCGCGAAGAACATTGGGACGCCTTTTTTGACTTTTACCTCGACACCGGCAGTCGCAAATGGGGCCAGCCCTATCTGAACCGGCGGTTCTTTTCATTGCTTGGGGAGAGGCTTCCGGACTCGGTCGTGCTCATGCTGGCCCGCCGCGACGGCCGCTATGTGGCAGGCGCGCTCAATCTTGTGGGCGGCGGCATCCTGTACGGCCGCTATTGGGGCGCCATCGAGGAGCATCCTTTCCTCCATTTCGAGCTCTGTTATTATCAGGCCATCGACTACGCCATCCGCCACGGCCTGGCCCGAGTCGAAGCCGGAGCCCAGGGCGAACACAAGCTCGCCCGTGGCTATCTCCCATCGCAGACCTATAGCGCTCACTGGATCGCCGACCCCGGTTTCCGCGCCGCCGTCGCCGCCTATCTCGACCGCGAACGGGTCGCCATTCTGGAAAATATGGACGTTGTCACCGAATTCGGTCCCTTCCGCAAAGACTGACCGCTTGCCGCCGACCACCCTGCCCGCCTATCGTAGTCCTCGCCGTTTGACTGTTTTGAGGTGCCTTGCATGATCCGTTCCCTGCGACCGTCCACCGCCGTTATTCTTTTGTCAGCCGTCCTGTTGTCAGCCTGCGCCGGACGTGACGACCGGCCGCGGCTTGACAATGTGAGCCTGATGAACGGTCCGAAACTGTTCTCCACCGCAAGCGACTTCAAGGAACGCAAACAATATCGCGAGGCGGCCCAGGGCTTCAGCCTGATGGCGGGCTGGGGGCGCGGCTGGGAAGTGGCACAGTATCAGTTGGGCGTCTGCCTTCTGGCCATCGCCGACAACCCGGCCGCAAACGACAGCCCGAAGGACCTCCGCCGGGAGGCCTTTGTCTGGATCAAGCTCGCCGCCGATTCGGGTAACAAGTCGGCGCAATCGCGCCTCGCGCTCATGCTGCGTGACGGCATCGGCATCAGCCCCGACCTTCAGGAAGCGGCGCGCTATGCCATTCTCGCCGAACAGGGCTCGGGCGATATCCCGCTCGTGCGCAGCGCCGCTGAGGCCGAAGTGAGCGCAAACCTGCAACAACGCCTGAAACCCGCAGACTGGGATGAAGCAAAACGCCTCGCCCGCAATTTCAGCCCCATCATCCAGTCGGCCCGCCAGCCCACACCGGGCACCAGACCAACCAAGAACTGACCGAGCCATGCGACGGAAAGCCACCCTTCTGATCTCTACCCTGATGCTGGCATCTGGCCCGCTTCAGGCGGCCGATCGGGTGACGCTTTCCGACAGCAGCAGTCAACCGGCTTTCGGCGACCTTGAGACGCTCACCAGCCGCAATCTTGTCCGGGTGCTGGTGCCGCTGAGCCGCAGCGACTTCTATCTCGACAGCGGCAGCCCACGTGGCCGCACAGCGCAGCGGCTTGAAGCCCTCGCCACCGCCCTCGCCCCGCTCCGGGTGCAATATATCCTGACCCCGCGCGACCGGTTGTTAAGCGATCTCGCCGCCGGACGCGGCGACCTTGCGGCGGGCGGCATCGAAATCAGCGATCACGGGCTGCGGAGTATCGATTTCTCCACCGCCGTCGCAACGCCCGCAGCCGATGTCTTTGTTACCCGCAAGGGCTCCCCGGCGATCCGCAGTTTCGAGGATCTGTCCGGACGCCGGGTCTATGCGCGGCGCGGCAGCCGCACCCTCGCCTATCTTCATGCCCTTGACGCCCATCTCGCGCAGGAGGGGCTGCGGCCCATGGTCATCCTCAGCCTGCCCGAGGAACTGGGCGAGGAAGATCTGCTCGACATGCTGAACGCCGGGCTGATCGAGGCCACCGTCACCAGCGAACGTCTGGCCAAATTCTGGGCCCGCCCGCTGCCGCAGATCCGCCCCGAAGCGCCGCTGGCCAGCGGTGACAATCCGGAAGCAACCCTCCAGTCAAGCGGCCGGATGGCCTGGGCCTTCCGTCAGGAGAGCCCCGCGCTTGCGAAAATCGTCAACAGCACCCTGGCCGATTTCCCCGAGCCGTCCGACGAGGATGTGGCACGCTGGGGGGCCAATGCCCGCAAGCTGCAAAACGCCCGAGGTGCTGCGGCCTTGGCCCGGCTGGACAAGGCTCTGCCGCTCTTTGAAAAATACGGCGCCGAACTCAATCTTGAGCCGCTGGTCATCGCCGCCGTCGGATTTCAGGAATCGCGCCTCGACCACTCGGTGCGCGGCGCCGGGGGATTGACCGGCGTCATGCAGATGCGCGCGCCCATCGCCAAACAGATGAAAGCCGGCCCCGTCACCAAATTCGACAGCAACATCGAAGCCGGGGCCAAATATCTCGCCTATCTCGCCAACCATCTGTTTGGGGGTGCGAAACCCGACCGCCTGAACCGCAGCCTGTTCGCCGCAGCCGCCTACAACATGGGCCCCGACCGCATCAGCTCAGCCCGCGTCAAGGCCAAAGCCATGGGCCTAGACCCGAACATCTGGTTCGACAATGTCGAACTCGCCGCCATGGCCCAATCCGGCCTCCGGCCAGTCCTGTATGTGCGGGATATCTTCAAATATTACGTCGCCTACCAAGCCGAATTCGCCCTGCGCCAACGCCCCTGAGCTGCTCTCCCCGTCGATAAGGGAATTGTCATACGCGGGCTTTATCCATGTCTCAGACAGCAAGATGGATTGCCGGGTCAAGCCCGGCAATGACATGGAAACAATGACGCCAATTCCCGTTTTGCCCTTGGTGCCGCCGTTCTTCTGAGCCGTTCTAACGACAAAGAAATTGTCATCGGCGGGCTTAACCCGCGCCCCCATCCATCCGTCATTGCGAGGCGAAGCCGAAGCAATCCAGCTCACCGCCCTGGAAAACCAAGCAAGATCCTGGATCGCCACGCCGCTTACGCGGCTCGCGATGACGGGAGACCCGGGTCATTGCCGGACGTTGAACACCGGCAATGACATAACCCGGCTTACACCAACTCGCTTTTCTTGCCTTTGGTGCCACCATCCTTGGATTTCGGCTGTTTGCGGTAAGGCTGAATATCAAACGCCGGTTTCCCATCGGCAATCTTGATTTTGACCTCGCCGCCATTGACCAGCCGACCGAACAGCAGTTCATCCGCCAACGGTTTCTTGATGTATTCCTGAATGACCCGCGCCAAGGGACGTGCGCCATACAGAGGATCGTAACCGCGCGCAGCAAGCCAGCTGCGCGCCTCGTTGGTGAGGGCGATATGGACGTGGCGTTCCTCGAGCTGAACTTCGAGCTGGAGGATGAATTTATCAACCACACGTTCAATCACTTCAGGCGGCAGCACCGAGAACGGCACCACAGCGTCCAGCCGGTTGCGGAATTCCGGCTTGAACAGATGTTTGATCGCCTCTTCATCCGCACCCTCATTGCTGGTGCGGCCAAAGCCAATGGCCGATTTGGCCATTTCGGAAGCCCCCGCATTGGTGGTCATGATCAGGATGATATTGCGGAAATCGACTTCCTTGCCGTTGTTGTCGGTCAAGCGTCCGGCATCCATTACCTGCAACAGGATGTTGAACAGATCCGGATGCGCCTTTTCGATTTCATCGAGCAACAGCACCGCATGCGGTGTTTTATCAACCGCATCGGTCAGAAGCCCGCCCTGATCGAAGCCCACGTAACCGGGCGGCGCACCGATCAGGCGCGACACCGAATGCCGCTCCATATATTCCGACATGTCGAAACGGATCAGCGGCACGCCCATATGCTCGGCAAGCTGCTTCGCCACCTCGGTCTTGCCGACCCCGGTCGGACCGGAGAACAGATAGCAGCCGATCGGCTTCAGCGGTTCCCGCAACCCGGCCCGGGCGAGCTTGATCGCGCCCGACAGGACCTCGATCGCCCGATCCTGGCCATAGACCACGCGCCGCAGCTCACCCTCAAGGTTCTTCAGATTGAGTTTATCAACCTTCGACACCGATTTCGGGGGGATGCGGGCAATCTTCGCGACGATCGCTTCCACGTCCTTGACGCCGATGGTCTTTTTGCGCCGGGTGGTCGGGAGCAAGGCCTGCGCCGCGCCCACCTCGTCAATGACGTCGATGGCCTTGTCCGGCAGCTTGCGGTCGTTGATATAGCGCACCGACAGCTCCACCGCCGCCTTGATGGCGTCATGGGTGTAGCGCACGCGGTGATGCTTTTCGAAATAGGGCTTCAGCCCCTCCATGATCTTCACGGTATCTGCCGGTGTCGGCTCGTTGATGTCGATCTTCTGGAAGCGCCGGAGAAGCGCCCGGTCTTTCTCGAAATAGCCGCGATATTCCTTGTAGGTGGTCGACCCGATGCAGCGGATCGTGCCCGAGGCCAAGGCCGGCTTCAGCAGATTGGACGCATCCATGGCCCCGCCGCTGGTCGCGCCGGCACCGATGATGGTGTGGATTTCATCGATGAAGAGGATGAGATTCTCATGCTCCTCACATTCTTTCATGACGGCCTTCAGCCGTTCCTCGAAATCGCCGCGATAACGGGTTCCGGCCAGCAGCGCCCCCATATCGAGCGAATAGATGGTCGCTCCAAGAAGTACGTCGGGTACCTCGCCCTCGACAATCTTGCGCGCGAGGCCTTCGGCGATGGCAGTCTTGCCAACGCCCGGATCGCCCACATAAAGCGGATTGTTCTTCTGGCGGCGGCACAGCACCTGAATGGTGCGCTCGACCTCTTCATCGCGGCCGATCAGCGGGTCGATCTTGCCAGCCCGCGCCTTGTTGTTGAGATTGACGCAATAGCTTTGAAGCGCGCCGCCCTCTTTTTCCGGCTTTTCCGCCGTACCGCCGGGTGCGCCCTGAGCCGTGCCGGACACCCGGCGCGGTTCGGCGAGCCCTACCGACTTGGCGATGCCATGGGAGATATAACTGACGGCGTCGAGCCGGGTCATGTCCTGCTGCTGAAGGAAATAAACGGCATGGCTTTCGCGTTCCGAGAACAGCGCCACCAGCACATTGGCCCCCGTCACCTCTTCCCGGCCCGAGCTTTGAACATGCAGGATCGAGCGCTGGATCACACGCTGGAAGCCCGCTGTCGGCGAGGCTTCGATCGTGCGGTCATGGGAAACCAGGTTGGACAGCTCATGATCGAGGTAATCGGCCAGTTGCTGCCGCAACAGGTCAACCTTGACGTTGCAGGCTTTCAGCACTGCCACGGCGTCCTGATCATCGATCAGCCCGAACAGCAGATGCTCAAGCGTCGCGAATTCATGTCCGCGCTCATTGGCCTCGGACAGGGATCTATGCAGCGTACGTTCAAGATTGGGCGAAAAAGTTGGCACTTTATGACATCCGTCCAGCTAAAGTTGATGACAGACTGCTAACGTAATAACTTCCACCCCTGACGGTAACGACCTTGTTACGCTACTCTTTTTCCATGGTGCATTGCAAAGGATGTTGATTCTTGCGGGCGAAATCCACCACTTGGGTCACTTTGGTCTCCGCCACCTCATAGGTGAAGACACCACAAATTCCGACCCCTTTGGTATGGACATGAAGCATGATCTGCATGGCCTCCTCATGTCCCTTGCGGAAAAACTGTTCGAGCACCTGCACCACGAACTCCATGGGCGTGTAGTCGTCGTTCAGCAGCAGCACCTTGTACAAAGACGGTTTTTTAGGCTTCGCCTTGGGTTTGGTCAGAAGCCCTTGCTGAATACCCGATCCACCGTTTTCCCGTTCAGTCATTCTTGAAACCCATGGTGCTTTTGGTCTTCCACATCATCATCCTGCTTTTCAGTCACCCCTTATTTAGGACGTTTTTGCAGTTCGAAAAGGGACAATCTTGAAACTCTTACCGCTACGACCGGTTTTCATCACTTTAGATGACTATAGTTAAAATCCCCTGACAGCGTCCAGCAAGGACTTTCGACGTCTGCCGGCAAAGAACCGTGACGGGGGTCTCGGGTCAAAACAAAAGAAGGGGCCCGGCTAAGCCGGACCCCTTCTGACATGTCTGTTACCCTTGCCTGATCGTCAGGCTCTGGCAAACATCAAGCAAATGATTTGGAAAATTTCTCGACGGTGGCCGAAACCCGGGCGTTCACCGGAGCCATGGCTTCAGTCGTCGCCTGGGTCATAAGACCGCTGAGCTTGTTGGCGAGAGCCAATGACTCTTCGTAACGGCCCTTCATAAGCGCGCTCTGGATATCAAAGAATTCCTTGGGCGTTTTTGCCGCAGACAGCGCCTTGTAAGCCGAAACGTTTGATTCATAAGCCGACTTCGACAAAGCAAAGAATTCGCTGTTGATATTTTCGGCTGCCTTGGTTGCTGCGCTGGACGCTGCGAGGCAGGCATCGACATTCTCGCGCCCGAAGGTCGCAAGATCATCATAATTCTTGATCACATCATCGAGATGCTTCTTGGCCGTCTCAACGCCCTGTTCGAAATTCTTTTGCGCCGCTTGCGTACCTGTTTTCACGGCGGCTTCGTACTGGTCCTTGCCGGACTTCAGGAAGCCTTCAACACTTTCCGTTTTAGATTTGGTTTCCATTTCGTCATTCCTTCGACATGATCTGCTGGCTGATGAAAGCTCTTACGAGGCACCAAAAATGTTGCAACGCAACAAAACTGGCCCCAATATATGCCATTCGGCGTAAGAGTCAACGGCCTTTTTGCACTGCAACAAAAACTTCATGCTGCAGACGCCAACCAAACCAGCCAGACAAATATGTAATGAAGGCTTCAAGCGGCCGGGAAGCTGAGCCCGCTTTGCCGCAGCTGCTCACTGAGCGCCGCCTTGAGCCGGTCGAGACCCGAGGAATCCGCCGCCTCGCAGCGCGCCACCAGCACATCCTGGGTGTTGGATGCCCGAAGCAGCCACCAGCCGTCAGCCGTGGTCACCCGCACGCCGTCGGTATCATCGACTGTGGCGCCTGCGGTTTTAAGACGGGTATGAACCTCGGGGATGACTGCGAATTTGCGGTCTTCGGCACAGGCAAAGCGCAGCTCCGGCGTGTTGACCACCGACGGCAGCGCGGCCCTGAGCGCGGTCAGGCCGCCCTCCTCCCGAGCCGCCACCAGCAACAGCCGGATGGCCGCATAAAGGGCGTCGTCAAACCCGTAAAAGCGGTGCTTGAAGAAGATATGCCCGCTCATCTCCCCCGCAAGGGGTGAGCCGGTTTCCTGCATCTTGGTCTTGATCAGCGAATGGCCGGTTTTCCACATCAGGGGCTTGCCGCCAAGGCTTGCGATGCGATCGAACAGCACTTTGGACGCCTTGACGTCGGCAATGATGGTCGCCCCCGGATTTTCGGCCAGAACTTCGGTGGCGAGAATGGCCAGAAGCTGGTCGCCCCAGACGATTTCGCCCGTTGCATCAATGGCGCCCACACGGTCGCCGTCACCGTCGAAGGCGATCCCGAGATCGGCCCCGGTGCGCGCCACTTCGGCCTGCAACTGCACCAGATTTTCGGCCACCGTCGGGTCCGGATGATGGGCCGGGAAGGTTCCGTCCACCGTGCCGTTGATGATCCCGTGACGCCCTGGCAGACCAGCCACCACCTCATCCAGCACCTCGGCCGCGGCCCCGTTGCCCGGATCCCAGATCACATGCAGGGGGCGACCGTCATATAACCCGTCGTCGATATCCTGCAAAAGCCGTTTGATATAACCGGCTTTCTTCGGGGTCTCGCTGACCGTACCCGCGCCGCTCAGGAAATCGGCGGCGGCGGCCATGGCCCCAAGCTCCTGAATACGCGCACCATAAAGGGCGTCTTTCCCGAGCATCATCTTGAAGCCATTATAATCCGCCGGATTATGCGAGCCGGTGATCATGATGCCGCCATCAGCGTCATCGTCGAACACCGAGAAATAAAGCATGGGGGTCGGCCCGCGCCCAACCCGTTCGACCGCGATCCCGGTGGCCATCAGGCCCGCGATCAGCGCCGCTTCAAGACCCGGCGAGCTCAGACGACCGTCATAGCCGACCTTGACGCGCGGACTGGCCTTCGCTCCCGGCTGACGACGCACCAGCGTCCCATAAGCACGGCCAAGGGCAAAGGCATCAGCCTCCCCCAGCGTCTCGCCAATGATGCCGCGAATGTCATATTCGCGCAGAACAGTCGCATGAAACCGATGGGCCGCCGCTTGGGTCATGATCTCTCGTCTTTCTGAATGCTGTCGCCACTGGGTAGCTTATTGCCACAAAGAGGGCAAAGAATCGATGACCTACTTCACGCGCCGGAACAGCACGTCTTTCGCTTCATTAATGCGGGCGGCGAGATAGTCCGATCCGCCATGATCGGGATGGACCTTGAGGATCAGCCGACGATGCGCCTCGCGGATGTCGGCGTCGCTCGCACCGGGCTGCAGGCCAAGGATGTCATAGGCCTCCCGTCGAGACAGGCCGGACGGCTTCCCAGGCGGCGGAGCCTTGCGCGGACCGCTTTTCATCCCGGCAAACCGGCGCGGTGCCATAAAGCCGACGGCCCCTATGATCAAAGGCAAGGCAAAGCCGATCCGCCCGCTGAGGGCGAGACCAACCCCGGCCACGATCAGCAAGAGCGAGCCCCCCACCTGAACCTGACGCACCAGCCGCGACGGCTCGGCATAGGCGAGCCAGCGCAACAGCATAAGCCCGCCAATCAGCAACAGGACGCCGAGCAGAAGCCAGGGCATCCCCGGCCCTATTCCGCTGCCGCCAGGGCAGCCTGCGGCAGATTGAGCCCACTGATCAGCTCACGCAGTTCCTGACGGGCGGCCACATGGCTCATGGTCATGTTGCGCTGCAATTGCGGGTGGGTGTAATCGAACAAGGTGAGGCCCTGCAGAAACAATTCGCGATAGATCACGCGCTCGCACAAGCCCGGCATGACCCGGAAGCCGACCCGCTTTTCAAGCTCGGTCATGGCGTCGCCGACGCGGCGTTTGTTATGAGCGTCGAGGGTCGACATGCGGTTCCGCATCACCACCCAGTCGATCTGCCCGCGCGAGCGCAGGGCCTTGAGCTTGCGGCTTTCCCACACCAGCTCGCCATAAAAGCTCGGGCGCGTGACCTTGTTGGTCTCAGGGTCCACCCGGCCCAGAATGTCGAAATCGATAAAGCTGTCGTTCAGGGGCGTGAGCAGCGTATCGGCATAGGAATGGGCAATACGCGACAGATAGCTGTCCGACCCCGGGCAATCGACCACCACAAAGGCGTTGTTGCTCGCGAGATCCATCAGCGACTGCATGAAGCGGGCGGTCTCGTCCTGGCGCTGCGCCTCCACCGTATCAAGCGCCGAGCGCGGCACCAGATGATGACTTGGCATGTTCAAGGGAACGCCCGAGCGTTCAATAAAAGCGCGCCGGTTTTCAATATAGCGCGACAGCGAGCCCTGCCGCGAATCGACGTCAATGGAGCCCACCGTCGCACCACGCGACAGCAGCCCGGTGATGATATGCATGGCGGACGTCGACTTGCCCGACCCGCCCTTTTCATTGCCAAGTACAATGATATGCCCGGACGACGGGGCCAAGGCCGTCCCAACCGCTGGTGTGCTGCTCATGAGAAAATGCTCCCCAAACCTTTGCCCAATCAATAAGCCTGATCTCTGGCCAAATCCTTAACACAACAAGATATGGTAGATCCATCGCGAATCACTGACAAAATAGACGCAATTTCCAGGAGTCCACGCCCGCGCTCAGCGATTTGTGCAGATCAGGCATGCGGCAAGGCGGCTTGGTTGGCCGGACATTTTCCGTTACCGTCCGCTATCTCTAAGCGTCACCAGGAGTTTCCAGCATGGCCACCCCCCTCATCCTCCGCTCTGTCCGCGATCTTCGTGCCATGGTCGCACGTTGGCGGCAGGCTGGCGAGCGTGTGGCGCTGGTGCCGACCATGGGCGCCTTGCATGACGGTCATCTGTCCCTCGTGCGCCAGGCGCAAACACTCGCCGATCACGTGGTGGTGAGCATTTTCGTCAACCCCAAGCAATTCGGCCCCAAGGAAGATTTCGGCAGCTATCCGCGTCAGGAACAGGCCGACGCCGCAAAACTCGCGAGCGTCCAGTGCGACGTGCTGTTCGCGCCCAGCGTCGATGAAATGTATCCGGCCGGCTTTGCCACCAATATCTCCGTCAGCGGCGTGACCGAGGGCTTATGCGGCGCCGCCCGGCCCGGCCATTTCGACGGCGTCGCCACCGTGGTCACCAAGCTGTTGCTGCAATGCTTGCCGGATGTGGCCATTTTTGGCGAGAAGGACTATCAGCAGCTCGCCACCATCCGCCGCTTCGTGCGCGATCTCGATATCCCTGTTGAAATCCTGGGCGGTCCTACCTTGCGCGAACAGGACGGCCTTGCCCTCTCAAGCCGCAACGCCTATCTCAGCACCGAGGAACGCAGTATCGCCGCCGCCCTGCCAGCCATGCTCAAGACCCTGATCGCCAAGCTTGCCGACAAGAATGCCGATCTCGCGACGCTCATCACTGACGGCAAGGCGGCTTTGCTCAAGGCTGGCTTCAGTTCCGTCGAATATCTGGAATTGCGCGATGCCGAGACCCTTGCCCCGCTCAACCGGCCCGACCGCCCCGCACGGATTCTGGTGGCGGCCCGGCTCGGCAAGACGCGGCTGATCGACAATATGCCGGTCGACCAGATCTAAAGGATGATCCAGGCCGCAAGGCCAAGGAAGCCCATAAAGCCGCAGACGTCGGTCACGGTGGTGAGAAACACCCCCGACGCCACCGCCGGATCGATATTCAACCGTTTAAACCCAAGCGGTATAAGCGCGCCGAACAGCCCGGCCACGCAAAGATTGAACAACAGCGCCGAGGCGATAACCGCTCCAAGAACCCAGTCCCGGAACCAGAACCCGACAAAGCTGCCGCTGAAGGTCGCCAGCACCACGCCATTCATAAGATTGGCCAGCACTTCCTTGCGCACCACCCGCCAGGCGTTCGATGCGGTCAGATCGCGGGAGGCCAGCGCGCGCACGGTGACGGTCATGGTCTGCGTGCCGGCATTGCCGCCCATGGAGGCCACGATCGGCATCAAGACCGCAAGCGCCACCAGTTTCTCGATGGATTTCTCAAAGAGCCCGATCACCGACGCCGACAACACCGCCGTCAGCAGATTGACCATAAGCCAAGGCAGCCGCGCCCGCGTCACCGTCAGCGCCGACTCGTTCACGTCGCCATCCGACACGCCGCCAAGCGCCAGCATGTCCTCGTCGGCCTCCTCAGTGATGACGTCAACCACTTCATCAATGGTGATCACCCCGGCCAGCCGCCCTTCGCCATCGGTCACCGCCGCCGACATGAGGTTATATTGCTTGAAGAGATAGGCCACCTCTTCCTGATCCGTGGTGACCTTGATGTTGCGCTGGTCCTCCTCAAGGATATCCTGCATCAGGACATCGCGGCCGGACCGCAGCAGCTGGCCAAGCGCCACCGTGCCAACCAGATGGTAGCGCGGGTCAACGACAAAAATTTCGTGAAACTCGTCCGGCAGGTCATCGCGGCTGCGTAAGGAATCGATGGTCTGACCTACGGTCCAGAACTGCGGCACGGCCACAAGCTCCCGCCGCATGAGCCGCCCGGCACTGTCCTCAGGGTAGGCCAGCGCTTCTTCAACGGCCACCCGTTCCTCGGCGCGAAGTCCTCCGAGCACTTCCTGCCGCTTGTCCTCGTCCAGATCCTCAAGCACATAGACGGCGTCATAGGTCTCAAGCTGCGACACCGCCGCCGCCAGATCGCGCGCTGGAAGATGATCGACCACGTCATCACGGACCGCCTCATCCAGTTCGGCCAGCACTTCGGGATCGAAATCGCCGCCCAAAGCCTGCACAAACACAGCACGTTCGTCTGAGGGCAGCAGGGCTATAAGATCGGCCATGTCAGCGGCATGAAGCGGCTCCACCAGCTCGCGCAGGCGGTCATGGTCACCGTCGTCCAAGGCTTCGGTCACGATATCAAGAAAGGCGCGATCGACCGTCGGCGCGATCAGCTCACGCTCGTCGCGGATCGTCGCCATGTCCTCTGCATTGTCGGTGGGATTCAGACCGCCCCCCTCTTGCCGCAAGCCTCTGATGCTGTCGTTGTATGAGCCCCTCACCGGCCCGGGTCAAGCCGTTGAGCTGGCTCCAAAACGAAAAAACCGCAATCCCAAAGGATCACGGTTTCTTCAGTATTTGGTGCGGTCGAGAAGACTCGAACTTCCACGGGAGTTACCCCACAGCGACCTCAACGCTGCGCGTCTACCAATTCCGCCACGACCGCGAAAAGGCCTGCACGATGTACAAAATCCCCGCGCTATCCGCAAGCCCCATTTGAAGTTTTTTATTCACAATCATGCATATCCCAGCAAACACAGGCTTTCACCACCAGACGTGGATCGCTCCTCAGATGCTGTTGCCCACATGAATGCCGCATTCGGTCTTTTCCAGACCGGCCCAGCGTCCGGCGCGGGCATCTTCACCCGGCTTCACCGGCCGCGTGCAGGGCATGCAGCCGATGGACAGATAGCCGTCGGCAACCAAAGGATGCGGCGGCAGATTACGCGTCGCCACAAACTCGGCGATCACCTCCGGCGACCAGTCGGCCAGCGGGTTGATCTTGAACTTGGTGCCGCTTTTTTCAATCAGAGGCACGGTGCTCCGAGTGCTGGCCTGAAAGCGTTTGCGCCCGGTGATCCAGGCGTCATAGCCTTCCATGGCCCGGGCCAAAGGCCGCACCTTTCGAAGCGCGCAGCAGGCGTCCACATCCCGCGTCCAGAGAATGCCCTTGCTGTCCTCGGCCTCAACCTCCAGCGGATCGGGCTCGACGGTGACGATATTGGTCAGCCCCAAAAGACTCTGCAACTGGTCGCGATAACGCAGGGTCTCGCCAAAAAGCTTATGGGTATCGAGAAAAACCACCGGAACCGAGCGATCCACCTCGGCCAGAAGTGCCAGCAGTACCGCCGATTCCGCGCCGAAAGACGACACCAGCGCGATCTTGCCCGGAAATTCCTGATGGATCATGCGATCCAGCAGGCTGATGGCATCAAATCCCGCCGTCTCATCCAGCAGACGCTCAAGTCGCTCTTCCGCCGTCTCCAACTTATCCGTTGCCACCGCGCTCGTCATAGCCAACCTTCTTTCTCGATCATGTCATTGGTGCGCTCGGTCACCGTCGCCATATCCGCACCGGACGCCCGCCAGCCGTCCCGCGCCCCGGCCAGCCGGTCAAGCCGGTCCTGCCATTCGGGCCCGAACAGCGTTTCAAGTTTTTCGCGTAACCGCCGGGCCAGCCCCGGACTGCGCCCCGCCGTCGAGACCGCGATGGTCAGATCGCCACGCCGCACCACAGAGGGCGTATAAAAATCACAAAGCGCCGTAGTGTCTTCAACATTAACCGGCACACCATGGCCCCGCGCGATGCCTGCCACTCGCCCGGCTTCGTCCTCGGCCACGCCAACCACAAACAGCAGTAACGCCGCAGCAATCGCCTCCGCATCCGGCGCCGCATCGGTATAAACCCGAAGATCCGTCGCCCCAGCCGCCTCAAGCAACCCCCGCCGCCGCAAAGCCGCCGGTCCCGAGCCATAAAGCAGCACCGGCCCCCGGCTCAAATCCAACATCACCGGCAACATAGCCACCGCGCTCCAATCCAAAATACCGCGTAAGTCATGATTGAAGATGGGAGAAGCTCAGCAGAAAATCAAGTTGAACTGTAGAAAATCGTAAATACCGTACTTTTTCTGTAGTTATTGATGCTAACCCTATTCTGTAGTTATTGATGCTAACCCTAAACTGCCCACCCAGAATAAATTGTCATTACCGGGCTTGACCCGGTAATCCATGGCTCAACCAGCAATGAAAAACTTACTGAGATCAAAAGCTTTTCAGCCTCCCTCAATAAATCCCGTTCATGCTGAGGAAGCCCCTGCCAAGGGGCTGTCTCGAAGCACATGCGGCCTGCCCTTCGAGACGCCCTTACGGGCCCTCAGGGCGAACGGAATGTGGGGAAGCAATTGAGACCGGCCGAGACCGGACGCCCCCCCTCAGCTCTGATAATCCCGCACGCTTTCGGTCACGGTCACCGCCACGCGGTCACCCGAAATCACCACGTCGCCGAGGGCGATGAGTTTGTTGTTGGCATAGATCTTGACCTGGGTCTCGTGCGTGGCATCGAGATCCACCACCGCCCCGCGGCCCATTTTCAAAAGCTGGCGGATGGGCATGACCGCGCTGCCCAAAACCACGGAAATTTCGACCTTAACGTCATTCACTGCGCTCACGGTGCGGGTATCCTTATAAAAGACATGGGCCAACCATCGCATGCCACAGTTATTTTTATCTTAAATTTCACCGCAGGGACATGCTAAGACAGCCCCTATGAGCAATGATGATTTTTCCGCCATCGAATGGCGCTTTTCAAACGGTCTCGTCGACTATCACGAAGCCGTGCGCGATATGGAGGAGCGGGTGGAGGCGATCCGCGCCGGCACCGCGTCCGAACTTTTGTGGTTTGTCGAGCATCCGCCGCTTTATACCTCCGGCACCAGCGCCCGACCGCAGGATCTGTTGACCCCGGACCGTTTCCCGGTCTTCGACACCGGACGCGGCGGCCAGTTCACCTATCACGGCCCGGGCCAGCGTGTGGTCTATGTCATGCTCGATCTTAAAAAACGCGGCACCGACATCCGCTGTTTCGTGCGCAAACTTGAACAATGGATCATCGTCGCCCTCAGCCGTTTCGGTGTGCTCGGCGAGCTGCGGGACGGCCGCGTCGGCGTCTGGGTCAAGCGCGACGGCGGCCGCGAGGACAAAATCGCCGCCCTCGGCGTGCGCGTACGCAAATGGGTCAGCTTCCACGGCATCGCGCTCAATGTGGAACCGAATCTCGAACATTATTCCGGCATCGTCCCCTGCGGCATCGCCGAACATGGGGTGACATCCCTTGTGGACCTCGGCCTGCCGGTGTCCATGAATGACGTGGATCTGGCGCTTCAGGATGCCTTTATCGAAGTGTTCGAAGAACCGGGATATGACTGCCGGTAAGTTTCAGACCGTCGGCATATGGCGAAACCCGCGTGCCACGATGCCTTCGGCCGGTTCAACCTCGACGCTCGTGACCGCAGCCGCAGGCGGACCAGCATGGCAGGCATGAATGAGAGCATCAACATCCATGCTCTCGCCCACAGCCAGCAGCTCGACCGACCCGTCCACACGATTCCGCACCCAGCCATCAAGCCCAAGAACAGTCGCCGTCTCCACCGCCCAAACGCGATAAGACACGCCCTGCACACGGCCTGTAATCCTGAGCCTGACGGCCTTGCGATCGCTTTCGGTCATCTCCAAGATCTCTCCCGCACAACAAAAGGGCTCCGGAATAATCCCGAAGCCCTCACAGTCTACCCACCACATACCGTCATTGCGAGCCCCGTAGGGGGCGCGGCAATCCTGAAACTCGCCGGAGAGACTGGATTGCCGCGTCAGCTACGCTTCCTCGCAATGACAGCGAGAGCATGAACAAAGGGCCCCGGAATCACTCCCGGAGCCCCCATAGCCCAACCCATTACACACCGTCATTGCGAGCCCCGCAAGGGGCGTGACAATCCAGGAACTCGCCGGAGAGACTGGATTGCCGCGTCAGCTACGCTTCCTCGCAATGACGGCGAGAGCATGAATAAAGGGCCCCGGAATCACTCCCGGGGCCCCCATAGCCCAACCCATTACACACCGTCATTGCGAGCCCCGTAAGGGGCGCGGCAATCCAGAAACTCGCCCGGAGATCCAGACCGCCGCCTCACACCAACAGCCCTCGGGCTTATTCGAATTCCACCATGATGGCGTCCACCGTGAGGCTGTCGCCTTTTTTCACGTTGACCTTGACCACCTTGGCGTCGCGTTCGGCGCGCAGGATGTTCTCCATTTTCATGGCCTCAACCACGGCGAGCGCCTGACCGGCTTTGACCTCGTCGCCTTCGGCCACATCGATGGACACCACAAGGCCCGGCATCGGGCAGAGCAGATATTTCGACGTATCCGGCGGCAGCTTGACCGGCATCAGCTTGGCCAGGGCGGCGGCGCGCGGGGTGCGCACCATCGCCTTCAGGCTGACACCGTTATGGGTCAGGCGGTAACCTTCGGCGAGCTTGTCGGCCTGAACGGTGACAAAGCTGTCATCAATCAGTCCCTGCACCAGCGGCATGCCCGGCACCCAGTCGCTTTCCACCGAGACGGACTCGTCGCCAAAGCGGATTACGCAGCCCTCATAGGTCATATCGAAGCTGACCTCGATATCCTCGCCGCCAAGATTGACGACCCAGTCGTCTCCATAGCGCGGGCCAAGCTCGTCCATCTTGCCTTCGATCTCGGCCTCGCGATCGACCTGCGATAGATGCAGCATGGTGGCAACGGTGGCGAGCACCTTGCGGGTCTCAGCGCTCATGGCCCCGCCATGGAACCCGTCGGGGAATTCCTCGGCGATGAAGCCGGTGGACAGACGGCCTTCCGCGAACCGCGGATGGGTCACGATGGCGGTGAGAAAATTGACGTTATGGTTGATGCCGCGAATGTAATAGGCATCAAGCGCCTGACACATGGACTCGATGGCGTCAGCGCGCGTGTCCCCATAGGTCACGAGCTTGGCGATCATCGGATCGTAATACATGGAGATTTCCGAACCTTCGTAAATCCCCGTATCCACGCGCACGCTGTCGCTTTCTTCCGGCGGCTGATAGCGCGTGAGACGGCCGATGGACGGCAGGAAGTTCCGGATCGGATCCTCGGCATAGACGCGGGCTTCAAGCGACCAGCCGGTGAGCTTCACCTCATCCTGGGTAAGCGCGAGTTTTTCGCCCGCCGCCACCCGGATCATCTGCTCCACAAGGTCGATGCCGGTGATCATTTCAGTCACCGGATGTTCAACCTGAAGGCGGGTGTTCATCTCAAGGAAATAGAAATTCTGGTCACGGTCGACGATGAATTCGACGGTCCCGGCCGACTGGTAATCGACGGCTTTCGACAACGCGACCGCTTCTTCGCCCATGGCCTTGCGGGTTTCCGGGGTGAGGAACGGG
This sequence comes from Govania unica, assembly GCF_027920805.1. GTDB lineage: Bacteria > Pseudomonadota > Alphaproteobacteria > Sphingomonadales > Govanellaceae > Govanella > Govanella unica. Next base: position 832,182 of record NZ_JANWOI010000001.1, on the reverse strand, counting down.
CTTGGCGCTTCTTCGATGACCTTCTGATGACGGCGCTGGATCGAGCATTCGCGCTCGCCGAGATAGATCACATTGCCGAAGCTGTCGCCAAGCACCTGAATTTCGATATGGCGCGGTTCGACGATGTATTTTTCCACGAACACGCGGTCATCGGCGAAGGAGGATTTGGCTTCGTTGGTGGCCGACTGGAAGCCTTCGCGGGCTTCGTCATCATTGAACGCCACCCGCATGCCCTTGCCGCCGCCCCCGGCGGAGGCCTTGATCATGACCGGGTAACCGATGTCGCGGGCGACTTTCACGGCTTCCTCGGCGTCGGCGATCACGCCCATGTAACCGGGCACGGTGCTGACATTGGCGGCCGCTGCAAGCTTTTTAGATTCAATCTTGTCGCCCATGGCGGCAATGGCGCGCGGGCGTGGACCGATGAAGACGATCCCGGCCGCTTCAAGCGCCGCACAGAACGCTTCTTTTTCCGACAGGAAGCCATAGCCCGGATGAACCGCTTCGGCCCCGGTCTTTTTGCAGGCGTCAACGATCTTGTCGATGATCAGATAGCTCTGCGCGGCAGGTGCCGGGCCGATATGCACGGCCTCGTCAGCCATGCGCACATGCAGCGCATCGGCGTCGGCGTCCGAATACACAGCCACCGTCTTGATGCCCATCTTCTGGGCGGTCTTGATGACGCGGCAGGCGATTTCACCACGGTTGGCGATGAGAATTTTCTTGAACATACGCTGGCCCCTTAAAGCGGAATGTTGTTGTGCTTCTTCCACGGATTCTGAAGCTCTTTGTTCTTGAGCATCCGAAGCCCGCGGGAGATGCGCCGCCGGGTGGAGTGAGGCATCACCACCTCATCGATGAAGCCGCGTGAGGCCGCAACGAAGGGGTTGGCGAATTTCTCGGTATATTCCTTGGTCTTTTCGTCGATCTTGGTCTTGTCGCCGATATCGGCACGGAAGATGATCTCAACCGCTCCCTTCGGGCCCATGACCGCAATTTCCGCTGTCGGCCAGGCATAGTTCAGGTCGCCGCGCAGATGCTTCGACGCCATAACGTCATAAGCGCCGCCATAGGCCTTGCGGGTGATGAAGGTGATTTTCGGCACCGTCGCTTCGCCATAAGCGAACAACAGTTTCGCACCATGCTTGATGATGCCGTTCAGTTCCTGGGTCGTGCCCGGCAGGAAGCCCGGCACATCGACAAAGGTCACGATCGGAATATTGAAGCAATCGCAGAAACGCACAAACCGTGCCGCCTTGCGCGAGGCGTTGATATCAAGACACCCGGCCAGAACCATGGGCTGATTGGCCACGATGCCGATGGTCTGGCCATCGATGCGGCCAAAGCCGGTCATGATATTCTTCGCGTAATCCGGCTGGACTTCAAAGAAATCGCCCTCATCGACAACCTTCACGATCAGTTCGTGCATGTCATAGGGCTTGTTCGGATTGCTCGGAACCAGCGTATCGAGCGACATTTCAATGCGCTCGGCATCGTCGAAGGTCGGACGCACCGGCGGCTTCTGCTTGTTGTTGAGCGGCAGGAAATCAAAGAAGCGACGCACCTGAGCGAGCGCCTCCACGTCATTCTCGAACGCATTGTCCGCCACGCTCGATTTCGAGGTATGGGTGACCGCGCCACCAAGATCTTCCTGGGTCACGACTTCGCCGGTCACGGTCTTGACCACGTCCGGGCCAGTCACGAACATATAGGACGTGTCCTTGACCATGAAAATAAAGTCGGTAATGGCCGGGGAATAGACCGCGCCACCGGCACAGGGGCCCATGATCACCGAAAGCTGCGGGATCACGCCTGACGCCATAATATTACGCTGGAACACATCGGCATAGCCCGCAAGCGAGGCGACACCTTCCTGAATACGGGCCCCGCCCGAGTCATTCAGACCAATAACCGGCGCGCCATTTTGCAGCGCCATGTCCATGATCTTGCAGATTTTCTCGGCATGGGTCTCGCTGAGCGAGCCGCCGAATACCGTGAAATCCTGGCTGAACACGTAAACAAGGCGGCCATTGATGGTGCCCGACCCGGTGACCACACCGTCGCCGGCAAATTTCTGGTTTTCCATCCCGAAATCGGTGCAGCGATGTTCGACGAACATGCCGTATTCTTCAAAGGAGTCCGGATCAAGCAGCAAGTCGATCCGTTCCCGCGCCGTGAGCTTGCCACGAGCATGCTGGGCCGCAACCCGCTTCTCGCCCCCGCCAGCCCGTGCCTGCGCGCGTTTTTCCTCAAGTTTCTGAAGTATTTCCTGCATAGGGACCTCGGTTCTGTTTTTATATGCCGATCAAGGTTCGGCCTTCTCGCAGCCAAAGACATGTCTTCAGCGCTGTACAGAAGTGCGAAGGGCATAGCATCAAATGCTCGCCAAATCTAGAAAACAAATGTTTGGTAAAGTCGCAAGGTCCGTGCGGCCACAGCATGGATGACCGGGTCAAGCCCGGTCATGACAGATTGGGAGTATTAATCAGACTGTGTCATTGCCGGGCTTGACCCGGCAATCCATCTTACCCCCGCACCAACTCAATGAATCTTGCGCACATACGTACATCGGCCAGCAAGCGCTCCCGCCGCAACGTGGCTTCGGCGTCTTCGCCCCAGAATTCGCGTTGGTGGGCTTCATCCAGTTCCCCGAGGGCAAAGGCCGTATCCGCATCGATCCGGCCATCATACAGGGCGAGCGCGATCACCACCGACCCCATGGACGTCGTGATCATATGAAGTGGCCCGAGATGCCACGGATCGCCGATGTCCTCGACTAGGGCACGCAATCTGGCCATGGCCTCCACATCCTGCGCCCGGTGGATGATCCCTGCTGTGGTCTCAAGCCGCACGCCATGACGCGTGTTGATCCAATCGATCAGCGGCTGCCAGCCGCGCGCCTGCCGCTCCACCAGACTTTGCGGATGCTCGGCCCAATAGCAGACAAGATCCGTGCCGCCATAGCGCACCATCTCGTCCTCAATATCGGTCTGCCGCGTCCGCACCCCGTCGATAACCGAATTGGCCAGCCGGGTGAGCGGCATGCTGTCGCTGATAATCTCCTCGCCCTGCGCTCGCCATTCATCGGCGATGCCCTCGGCCAGTGCCGCCGTCGGCAGCACCAACCCGGCCTTCGCAGGCGTCTTGATGGATCGGCCGTCAAGCAGCACGGCATGTCCGTCTGCCTCAGCCTGGAGGCTCACATCTTTGTAAAACCGCTTCATCGCGTAACCCTGTTGATCAAAAGCTCCGGCACCGCGCGTTCAAGGGCTGGATAGTCATCGACCACCCGCACCGCACCCGCCGTGATGAGATCCTGCGGCGCATGATAGCCCCAGGACACGCCAAGCCCCACCACCCCGGCCGCCCGCGCCATGTCGATATCATAGCTGGTGTCGCCGATCATCAGCGTCTCGTCGGCGCTGGCCCCGGCATCGGCCATGGCCTGCCGCAGCATGGCGGGATGCGGCTTGCCCGGCGCATCATCGGCGGTTTGCAAGCTGACGAAATGGCTGCGAATCCCGGCCTGTTCCAGCACCGCCAAAAGCCCACGCCGCGATTTCCCGGTGGCCACGCCCAGAAGATAGCCGGCCTCAGAAAAACGAATGATCGCCTCCCGCGCGCCGGGGTAAAACGGCTCCCGCCCGCCGTCTTCGCGGGCACGGCGGAACGCCCGCTTGTAACGCTCGGCAAGATCGGCGACCGCCAACTGATCCGCTTCGCCAAGCAGACGCGAAATGGCTTCGGGCAAAGACAGCCCGACCACCCGCCGCACGTTGTTGTTGTCGGGCCGCGTCAGCCCCACGCCGTCGAACGCCTCGTTCATGGCGGCGATGATCATGAATTGGCTATCGACGATGGTCCCGTCGCAGTCAAAAACCAGAAAGCCAGCGCAGTCCACGAGCCTTACTTCTCCGAAAAGGGCATGGAGCGGTCGTCTGGATCAAAGCCGAACGTCTTCCAGGTTTCCCGCATATGATCCGGCAAGGGCGCGGTGACATCGATCATCACGCCCGCGCGTTTCGGATGCGGCACAATGAGCCGTCGGGCATGCAGATGCAATTTGCGGCTGATGGTGCCGGTCAGATAAGCATCGCTCGCGGCATATTTGCCGTCACCGACAATGGGCGTGCCCATATGGGCGCAATGAGCGCGCAACTGATGGGTCCGGCCGGTAAGCGGCATAAGCGCAAGCCAGGCGGTTTTCGTGCCCGCCGTATCCATCACATGAAATTTGGTGATGGCAGCTTTGCCCTCGTCCTCGTTCACTTCCATGCGTTCGCCCCGGGGGCCCGGTTCCTTGGCGAGCGGAGCCTTGATCAAGCCGTCGCCGATGCCCGGACGCCCGATGACCAGGGCCCAATAAAGCTTTTGTGCCGCCCGGCTGTGGAACGCCTTGCCCAGTGCCGCCGCCGCCTGCCCGGTGCGGGCGAGGATCAGAACCCCGCTCGTATCCCGATCCAGACGATGGACGAGACGCGGCCGCACGCCATCGACCGCAAGCCCATCGAGCATGCCGTCGATATGCCGTGTGGTGCCGCTGCCGCCCTGTACGGCAAGCCCCGGAACCTTGTTGAGGACGATCACATCGTTATCCTCATAAAGGATCATGGACTTCAGAAGCGCCACATCCTCGGGCCTCACCACGACCGGTGCCGGTGCCGGCGCCTCGGGCTGCTCACCCAAAGGCGGCACACGCACCACGGCGCCTTCGGGCAGACGATCGGCGGTCTTGGCGCGTTTGCCATCGACCCGCACATTGCCGTTCCGGAGGATTTTCGACAGCCGCGCGAACGGCAGGCCGGGGAAATGTTTCTTGAACCAGCGGTCGAGACGAATGCCGTCCTCATCCTTACTGACGGTTTTCTGGATAACGCCGCTCATGCTCTCAAAGTCCTGAAATAAGGCTACGGGTGATCGCAAGTCCGGCGAACAGAGCCGCCAGCGACAGGATCACCGACCCGCCAATATAAAGAAAAGCCGCACCCGACTGCCCGCGCGCCATCAGCGTCACGGCATCGAGCGAAAAGGTCGAAAAGGTGGTGAAGCCACCAAGCACTCCGGTAAGGAAAAAGGCCTGCATCGGATGCGGCAGGGAAAACCGCAACGCGAGCAATTCCGCCAGCACCCCCATCAAAAGCGAGCCAAGCACATTGATCGCGAGCGTCCCCCAGGGGAAGCCCGGCCCAAGCGCCCGGAAAATGGCCAAGGCCATGAGATAGCGCGAAACAGCGCCAATAGCGCCCCCCACTCCCACAGCCAGAATCATCTGCATCGCTAGTCCTTCGTCTCCTACCCACCCCATATTTCCTCGTCATCCTCGCGAAAGCGGGGATCCAGAGGCCACGAGTAAGGCTGGATCCCCGCTTTCGCGAGGATGACAGCAGGGGTGCCTTCAGAGCACGCCCCATGTCCAACCTTCGGTGCGGCGGACTGTATCCGATAACGCCGGGGGATGCCAGAGCGCCGCGCCGCCCGCCACAGCGAGCCGCCGCATGCCCGCAGCCGCCACCAGGACGTCGGTTTCATGGTCCGATAACGCCCCATCAAATCCATAAGTTTCCGAGCCGAGAGCCGCGAGCGCATCTCGCAGACTGTCGCCGTCCCGGATCTTGCGCACCCCCGCCCCGGCCTGAATAAGAAACAGCCGGGTATAAAGCTCCACCAGCGTCAACCGCCCCGGCGGCTCAAACGGCCAGATCGCCACATTGGGTCGCCCACCAAGCGCCCGCAACATGCGCATCCCGGCAAAAGAGGCGAGCCCCACCTGAGACGGCCCTATCAGATGAAAATTACTTTCCGAACGCCCGAGACCCTGGGCCCGGCAGGCCAGCTCCGTCAGCCGCAGACGGGCCGAAAACAACGCTCCGCGCGCCCCGGCCGACAAAAAATGATCCTGATACCGGGCCACAAAGCCGCCGCCGTAATAGTCAGGCGCACCGGCGGAGGCCGCCTCCACCGCATCCCACAAAGCCGGAACCTCGGGAGCTATGCCGGGAAGATAAGCCCCCTCATCGACAAACGGCATGGAGAACGAAAAATCAAACCCGGCGAGCGAAGACCCCGGCAACGTCATCAACCATGCGGCCACAGCCTCCCGGCTCCAGACGCCATCCGGCGGCGGCACCAGGACAGGGGCCTTTTGTCCCTGCCCGCAGGCCGCCACGGCAATGCCCTTGTGACGCCGCCCACGGCCGCCCGACCAGTCGATGGCAATAAAGCGATCGAACCCAGGCGTCACATTTTCTCCTCGCGCAGCTTCTGCCAATAGGCCAGCCGCTTCAGGATCTCGCGCTCGAACCCGCGTTCCTTCGGAGCGTAATAGACCTCACGCGGCATCTCGTCGGGGAAGTAATTCTGCCCGGAAAAGCCCTCGGCGGTGTCATGGTCATAGGCGTAATCCTTGCCATAGCCGATATCCTTCATGAGCTTGGTCGGCGCATTGAGGATATGCTTCGGCGGCATCAACGAACCCTCCCGGCGAGCGGCGGAATAGGCCAGTTTCTGCGCCTTATAGGCCGCGTTCGATTTCGGGGCCGTGGCCAGATAAATGGTCGCCTGCACAATCCCAAGCTCGCCCTCAGGACTGCCGAGAAAATCATACATGTCCTTGGCCGCCAAAGCCTGCACCAGCGCGTTCGGATCGGCCATGCCGATATCCTCGGCGGCAAACCGCACGAGACGGCGGGTCACATAGAGCGGTTCCTCCCCCGCCACCAGCATGCGGGCAAGGTAATAAAGCGCCGCATCCACATCCGACCCGCGCAACGACTTGTGCAGCGCGCTGATCAGATTGTAATGCCCCTCCCGGTCCTTGTCGTAATTGGCCGGGCGACGCTGAACCGCCTCAGCCAGCCCCTTGGGGTCGAGCGAAGTGACGATGGCCTGCGCATAAAGCGCCTCCACCATGTTCAACAGATAGCGCCCGTCGCCATCTGCCATGGCCTTCATGGCGGCCCGGGCATCGGGTGTGAGCGGCAACGGCCTTTCCATCTCCTCGGCCCGGATCAACAGCGTCTCAAGCGCCGCATCATCCAGACGATGCAGCACCAGAACCTGCACCCGCGACAGCAAGGCCGCATTCAATTCAAAGGACGGATTTTCCGTGGTCGCGCCCACCAGCGTCACCGTCCCATCCTCCACAAAAGGCAGGAAGCCATCCTGTTGCGAACGGTTGAAGCGATGGATCTCATCGACAAACAACAGCGTCGCCTGCCCCGTCATGCGCCGGGCTTTGGCCGCCTCGAACGCCTTCCGCATATCAGCCACGCCGGAAAACACCGCCGAGATCTGTTCGAAATGCAGATTGACCCGTTTGGCCAGCAGGCGCGCAATGGTCGTCTTGCCGGTCCCGGGCGGTCCCCACAGGATAAGCGACGGCAACCGCCCCGCCCCCAACATGCGCCCAAGCGGCCCCTCGGAGGACAACAGATGCTCCTGCCCCACCACATCCTCAAGCCGCTGCGGCCGCAAGCGGTCGGCAAGCGGCCGCGGGGCCGTTGATTCGAGACCGCTCGCTTCGAAAAGATTGCTCATCATTGCCTCTCGCCGCGCGTCCTATGAGACGGGGCTTATTCCGTTACTGCAAGCCGACTTCGCGGCAATTGAGGCCACCCGTCTGAGCCCTTGCGCATTCAAGCGTCTGATCCTCGCGCCGGATGCGATAATTGAAGCTCGCGGGCGATTTCGCCAGCGCCTTTTTCAGGGTCTCGACAGTGGTCACCTTGTCGCCATTGACGGCTAGGATCACATCGCCCGGCTGGACCAGACGATACCTGAGCGCCGGGCTGTCGCGCCGCATATCCAGCACCACCACGCCCTTCAGCATGGGATCAAGCTTGAGTTCCTCGGCAAAGGCCGGCGACAGATTGCCGACTTTCAGCCCGAACAGGAAATTATCGTCTTCGATCATGCTGACGTTGCGCGCCGGAACCTCGGGCGCGGCCTTCAGCTCCAACATCACCTTCTGGACCTTGCCGCTCCTGAGGAAGGTCACCGGCATCTTGTTGCCCGATCCGCTGACCCGCAGCCGGAAGCGCAATTCCTGCGGGGTCGAGATTTCATAGCTGCCCACATGGGTCACGATATCACCAACCTTGAGGCCTGCCTGAGCCGCCGGACTGCCGGGATAGATTTCATCGATCAGCACACCTTCCGGCCGCTCAAGCCCGAGGGACCGCGCCACATCGGACGACACCGACTGACCCGAGGCCCCGACCCAGGGCCGAATGATCTTGCCATCGCCCAAAGCCGCATTGATCACCACCCCGATCATATTGGACGGAATGGCAAAGCCAATGCCCATATAGCCGCCGGAATTCGAATAGATCATGGTGTTGATGCCGGCAAGCTTGCCATCAAGCGTGACCAGCGCCCCGCCCGAATTGCCGGGGTTGATCGCGGCATCGGTCTGGATGAAAAACTGGTAATCGGTGGCCCCCACATTGGTCCGCGCAACCGCCGAGACGATGCCGCTTGTGACCGTCTGCCCAACCCCAAACGGATTGCCGAGCGCCAGCACCATATCGCCCACTTCAAGACGGTCCGAATCATGAAGCTCAAGATAGGGCAGTTTTTCAGCCCCAACATTGATACGTAAAACAGCCAGATCGGTGCTGTCGTCGCGCAGGATCACCTTGGCCTCATACTCACGCCGATCAGAAAGTGCGACGGTGATCTCGTCAGCGTCACCGATCACATGGTTGTTGGTGACGATCAGGCCATCCGGCCGCACGATCACACCGGAGCCGAGCGAACGTTCGACCCGTTCCCGTGGCAGGCTGCGGGCCCCGTCACCGAAAAAGCGCCGGAACATAGGATCATTGAACAGCGGCGCAAGCTGGCTTGCCTGGGTCTTTATCACCTTGCGGGTATAGATATTGACGACGGCGGGAGACACCTGTTTGACCACTGGGGCGAAAGACATCTGCACCTGGGTCCTGCTCTCAGGCGCCGCTTTCGCTGGGGTCGCCGCGCGGGCGGGCGCAGGCATGGTCGCAACACCGGTTGGCGGTTTATCGCTGCCCTTGTTGGTCTGGCTTTCGCCTTCACTGCCGCAAGCTGTCACCAGCAGCGCCAGCAAGATCCCCGCCAGCCGCATGCGCAGTTTTGTCGGCCCCATGCTCTATCTCCGCTCTCACATCCTGTTGGTTCCATACTCGGCAGCTGAGATCAGCACCCGATCGCATAACCATACGCTTAACAACGAAAAAGGGCAGCCATATGGCTGCCCTTTTTCATAATCTTGCCAAGCGAGCCTTATGCGGCTTCGCTTTCTTCGCCGTTCTGCAGCGGACCCGAATTTTGGCCCTTTGCAGCGAGATCACGGTCCACCAGCTCGATGATCGCCATTTCGGCGTTGTCACCCGGGCGATAGCCGGCCTTCAGAACGCGGGTATAACCGCCGCTACGTCCCGAATAGCGCTCGGACAGAACCGAGAACAGCTTTTCGACGATGACCGCATCGGTCTGTGGCAGACGTGCCAGCGCCTGACGACGGGCATGCAGGCCGCCACGTTTGCCAAGCGTGATAAGACGCTCAACCACCGGACGCAGTTCCTTTGCCTTCGGCAACGTGGTTCTGATCTGTTCGTGCTTGATCAGCGCCGACGCCATGTTGGCGAAAAGCGCTTTACGGTGTTCGCTGGTCCGGCCGAGTTTACGGCCCGCCTTATTATGGCGCATGATTACTTCTCCTCAAGACCATCCGGCCCTAAATTTCAGACTCAAGCTTCTTGGCGAGGTCTTCGATGTTCTCCGGCGGCCAGCCCACGACATCCATGCCCAGACGGAGCCCCATGCTCGACAACACTTCCTTGATTTCATTCAAGGACTTGCGGCCAAAGTTCGGAGTCCGGAGCATCTCTGCTTCGGTCTTGCGGACGAGATCGCCAATATAAATGATGTTATCGTTCTTCAGGCAGTTGGCCGAGCGAACCGACAGTTCAAGCTCATCCACCTTACGGAGAAGATTGCGATTGAAGCCGAGGTCATCGGCAGCCTTTTCAACACCGGCTTCCTGCGGCTCTTCGAAATTGATGAAGAGCTGAAGCTGGTCCTGAAGAATGCGCGCAGCATAAGCAACCGCATCTTCCGGGCTGATCGTACCGTCGGTTTCGACCTGCATGACCAGCTTGTCATAGTCAAGAATTTGCCCCTCGCGGGTGTTCTCGACCTTGTAGCTGACCTTGCGCACTGGGCTGTAGAGCGCATCGACCGGGATGAGGCCGATCGGGGCATCTTCCGGACGATTGCGATCAGCCGGAACATAACCGCTACCACTGTCGACGATCATTTCGATCTTGAGATGCGCGCCTTCATCGAGGGCGCAGATCACGAGATCAGGGTTCATGATTTCAACTTCGGCCGCAGTCTTGATCTGACCTGCGCGAATTTCGCCCGGACCATCAGCTTCAAGCACCAGACGCTTCGGCCCTTCGCCGCGCATGCCGATAGCCAGCTGCTTGATGTTGAGGACGATATCCGTCACGTCTTCACGAACGCCCGGAATGGACGAGAACTCGTGCAGTACGCCGTCAATCTGAATGGCAGTCACAGCAGCACCCTGGAGCGACGACATCAGCACACGGCGCAATGCGTTTCCAAGAGTCATGCCGAAACCGCGCTCCAGCGGTTCTGCAACAACAGTCGCCCGACGGCGATCGTCCTGCTGAGCCACTTCGAGCTTGGACGGCTTGATCAGCTCTTGCCAGTTCTTCTGAATCACGATCCAAACCTCGCGCTATAAAGCCGGACCCGGCCCGAAGGCTCAGGTCCCTACTCCATGTTTAAAAGACCGGCCATCCCTGAGGAAAGCCGACAACCAGCCAGATCCGTCGCGATCAGACGCGACGACGCTTGGGCGGACGGCAGCCGTTATGCGGGATCGGCGTAACGTCACGGATCGAAGTGATGGTGAAGCCGACAGCCTGCAAAGCACGCAGAGCGGACTCACGTCCCGAACCCGGGCCCTTCACTTCAACTTCAAGCGTCTTCATGCCATGTTCCGCGGCTTTCTTACCGGCGTCCTCAGCAGCCACCTGAGCTGCATAAGGAGTCGATTTGCGCGAACCCTTGAAGCCCATCATGCCGGAGCTGGACCAGGAAATAACATTGCCCTGAGCGTCCGAAATGGTGACCATGGTATTGTTGAAGCTGGCGTTGACATGAGCCACGCCGCTTGAAATATTCTTCCGCTCGCGGCGGCGAATACGTGTCGGTTCTTTAGCCATCGCTACTTATCCCTTACTTCTTCTTGCCGGCGATCGGCTTTGCCTTACCCTTGCGGGTGCGGGCATTGGTATGCGTCCGTTGGCCATGAACTGGCAAACCCTTACGATGACGCAGACCGCGATAGCTGGCCAGATCCATCAAGCGCTTGATGTTCATCGACACTTCACGACGCAGATCACCCTCGACCATATAGTCGCTGTCGATCAGCTCGCGGATTTTGAGAACCTCGGCATCGCCAAGATCGTGGACCCGGCGATTCGGCTGAATCCCCGCCTTTTCGCAAATTTGCTTCGCAAAGGTCCGCCCAATCCCATGAATATAGGTGAGAGCGATCTCAACCTGCTTCTGGGTCGGAATGTTAACGCCTGCTATACGCGCCACGACCTGTTCTCCAATCAGAAATCCGATAAAACCTCCCACAAAGACCTAAGTCACAGTCTTGATGGGAAAACCCGATCCTCCCGGCCATGCCAGTTTGGCCTGGCCGAGAATCAAACTATTCAAAATGCTCCGCCCAGATAGCAGAAATGCCAGAAACCTGCAACCCGGCTCCGCCGTTCGGTTGCGCGATTATATGGAGAAGCCTTCGTCAGTCAACCTAATAACAGGCCGACCCTCACCTCATCACGCGCGGTTGCCGTCGAAACCGTCCAGGATCGTCTCGATCTGGGTTGTTACGTCGTCAATGGCCGCCATACCGTCCACCTCAAACAGAGTGCCCCTGTCCCGATAATAGGGCAGCAGCGGTGCCGTCTGGCGGTGGTAAGACTCAAGCCGCGACACCACGGTTTCCCGGTTGTCATCGGCACGGCGGGTAAATTCAGTCCCGCCGCAGATATCACAAACACCCGGAACCTTGGGCTTCTGGAACAGATCGTGATAGCCAGCACCGCATTTCGCGCAGGCATAACGTCCTGTAACCCGTTCGACCAGGGCGGCATCATCGACAACCATTTCGATAACGCCATCGAGTTTAAGCTTTTTCTCGGCCAGCATCCCGTCTAGCGCTTCGGCCTGAGCCGTGGTGCGCGGGAAGCCATCGAGAATGAATCCGTTTTTGCAGTCCGGAGCATCGATCCGATCAGCAATGATGCCGATCACAACCGCGTCCGGCACCAACTGGCCAGCATCCATAAAACCCTTGGCGGCCGTCCCAGTCTCCGTCCCTGCCTTCACAGCAGCGCGGAGCATGTCACCGGTCGAAAGCTGCACCAAACCACGACGCTCTTGCAAACGCTGAGCCTGGGTCCCCTTACCCGCACCGGGCGGCCCAAGAAGAATGATGTTCACTTACCACGGCCCCCTTTGAGCTTCGCCTTCTTGATCAAACCTTCGTACTGATGCGCCATCAGATGGCTGTGGATTTGGCCCACAGTGTCCATGGTCACGTTGACGACAATCAACAGCGAAGTACCACCAAAATAGAACGGCACAGCAAATTCAGAGATCAGGATTTCCGGCAACAGACAGAGAACGGACAGATAAATCGCACCGAGAACTGTCAAGCGGGTCAACACAAAGTCAAGATATTCGGCGGTGTTCTTGCCTGGGCGAATGCCGGGAATGAAACCACCATATTTCTTCAGGTTATCCGCCGTATCCTCAGGATTGAAGACAACAGCCGTGTAAAAGAACGAGAAGAATACAATACCCAGGACATAGAACACAATATAGAGCGGCTGGCCGTGGCCAAGCATCGACGTCATGGTGGTGAGCCATTCAGGCCCGCCGCCCTGCGCTGAGAAACTGGCCAAGGTCATCGGCATCAGCAGCAGGGACGAGGCGAAAATTGGCGGAATCACACCAGCGGTATTGAGTTTGAGAGGCAGATGCGAGCTTTCACCCTGGGTGATTTTCATCCCCACCTGGCGTTTCGGATACTGGATCAGGATCCGGCGCTGGGCGCGCTCCATATAGACGATGACATAGATGACACCGGCTACGAACAGCAGCAATGCCGGGATCGCGAACACATTCCAGTTCTGGGCGACCGACAGCTGGAAGGTTCCAGCAAGGGCCCGTGGCAGTTCGGCAATGATACCGGCGAAAATGATCAGCGAAATCCCGTTGCCCACACCGCGGCTGGTGATCTGTTCACCGAGCCACATGAGGAACATGGTACCGCCGATGAGCGTGATCACCGTCGTCGCCCGGAAGAAGAACCCGGGGTCGATGGCCGCGCTCATACCCCCCGCCGACATATGTTCAAGCCCGACCGCCAGGCCATAAGCCTGAAGTGCGGTCAGAAGAACGGTGCCGTAGCGGGTGTATTGATTGAGCTTTTTCCGCCCGGCTTCGCCTTCTTTTTTCAAAGCGGCGAAGCTCGGCGAAATCGACGTCATCAGCTGAACGATGATCGACGCCGAAATATAGGGCATGATGTTCAGCGCAAAGATGGTCATGCGCTGAAGGGCACCGCCCGAGAACATATTGAACATCCCAAGGATACCCTGGGAGTTCTGCGAGAAGATCTGATTGAGAACAACCGGATCGATCCCCGGCAACGGAATATAAGTTCCGAGACGATAGACAATCAGGGCCCCAAGCGTGAACCAGATACGCTTTTTCAGCTCGGTCGCCTTAGCGATCGCCCCGAAATTGAGATTCGCTGCCAGTTGTTCTGCGGCCGAGGCCATATAATCACCCGCGCCTTATGAAAACTTACGCTTCGACAGGTGCAGCCTTAGGAGCTGCAACTTCAACTTTACCACCAGCCTTTTCAACAGCGGCGATGGCAGACTTCGAAGCGCCGGCAACGGTGATGGTCACCGCCGACGTGATCGAACCCTTGGCGAGCAAACGCACACCGTCTCTCAGGCGACGCAATACGCCAGCGGCCACAAGCTTTTCACCCGTGATGTCCTTGGCGTCGAGCTGCTTGGTGTCGATCGCGTCCTGCAGACGGCCGAGGTTCAGTTCAACATAATCCAAGGCATGGATATTGTTGAAACCGCGCTTCGGCAGACGGCGCAGAAGCGACATCTGACCACCTTCAAAGCCCTTGATCGCGACGCCAGAGCGCGAGCCCTGACCTTTTTGACCACGACCCGAGGTCTTACCCAGGCCAGAACCGATACCACGACCAACGCGGGTGCGGAGCTTCCGCGCCTGAGGATGTTCGGCAAGATCATTGAGTTTCATGACGTCTGTTCCCAACGTTGGAATAGATCGGTGGGGAGGATTACTCCTCCACCCGTACCATATGCTGAACCTTGGCAATCATGCCACGGACCGACGGCGTGTCTTCAAGCTCGCGCGTGCGGTTAATCTTGTTGAGGCCAAGACCGATCAGGGTCGCTTCCTGGCTCTTCTCGCGACGGATCGGGCTACCGATCTGCGTCACTTTAAGGGTTTTCTTGGCGGCCATGATTATTCTCCGCTTTCAGCATCACGCGGGGCTTCGCCACGGCGAGCAATCAGATCAGCGACCTTCAGGCTGCGGCGAGCCGCGACCTGACGCGGGGCAAGCTGCTTCTGAAGCGCATCAAAGGTAGCGCGGATCATGTTGTAGGCGTTCGAAGATCCGAGTGATTTCGCAACCACGTCATGAACACCGAGGCCTTCAAACACTGCGCGCATCGGACCACCGGCGATAATCCCGGTGCCTTCCGGCGCATAGCGCATGACCACGCGACCAGCACCATGGCGGCCTTCGAGATCGTGATGCAGCGTGCGGCCTTCGCGCAGAGGGATACGGACCATCGACTTTTTAGCCGCTTCCGTTGCCTTGCGGATGGCTTCCGGCACTTCACGTGCCTTGCCATGACCAAAGCCGACGCGGCCTTTCCCATCGCCCACAATCATCAGAGCGGCAAAGCCGAAGCGACGGCCACCCTTCACCACCTTGGCGACACGATTGATGTGCACCAGTTTCTCGATGAATTCCGATTCTTCCCGTTCAAATTTGTCTGGCCGTGCCATGACGCCGGGTTCCTTTCCCTCAACTCGATCCGTTAAAAGGCCGCCTTAGAAGGCAAGGCCGCCTTCACGCGCGGCTTCGGCCAGGGCCTTGACGCGGCCATGGTAGATGAAGCCGCCGCGATCAAACACGACGTTTGAAATACCCGCGGCTTTAGCCCGCTCGGCAATCAATTTGCCAACAGCGCTCGCTGCGGCAATATTGCCGCCGCTCGTGCCCTTCAGCGTCTCATCCAGCGTCGAAGCCGCAGCCAAAGTCACACCTTTCACATCATCGATAACCTGGGCATAGATATGCAGGTTGGAACGATGGATCGAAAGACGGAGACGATCGCCAGCAGTCTGCGACAGTTTCGTACGTACACGGCGCCGGCGGCGCGCGAAGAGTTTGTCAGCGGTTGACATGGCTGGCCACCTTTACTTCTTCTTGCCTTCCTTGCGGAAGATGAATTCACCCGCATACCGGATACCCTTGCCCTTGTAAGGCTCTGGCTTACGGTATTCGCGGACCTTTGCAGCCACCTGGCCGACCTTTTGCTTGTCGATGCCGGTGATCGTGATTTTGGTCGGCTCGGGAACAACAACCGTGATCCCTTCCGGAACCTGGAACACCACTTCATGGCTGAAACCGAGGCTGAGCTGAAGGTCTTTGCCCTTCATTGCAGCACGGTAACCGACGCCGGTGATCTCAAGGTTTTCCGTGAAGCCGGTGGTGACACCGGTCACGACGTTGTTGACGAGCGTACGCTGCATGCCCCACATGGAGCGTGCGCGCTTGCTGTCACCCTTGGGCTGAACGCTGAGTTCGTTGTTCTCATACGAGATCACAACTTCATCAACGAGCGCCAGATGCAGTTCGCCCTTCGGGCCCTTCACGCTGAGATTGTTATCATTCAGCGCGACGGTGACGCCCTGCGGGACGGGTACGGGTTTCTTGCCAATCCGCGACATTGTTCTGATCCTAGAATATGGTGCAGAGGATCTCGCCGCCAACATTGGCGTCGCGAGCCTCAGCATCTGACAGCACACCCTTCGGCGTCGACACGATCGAGATGCCAAGACCGTTGCGGATCCGCGGCAGGTCCTTGACCGACGAGTAAACGCGGCGGCCAGGTTTGGAGATACGCGTAATCGTGCGGATCACCGGCTGCCCTTCATAGTATTTCAGCTCAATACGCAAAACCGGATGGTTTTCCGTTTCAGCACGTTCAAAACCGCGGATGTAGCCTTCGCGCTTCAACACTTCAAGCACGCGCTGACGCAGGTTTGAAACCGGCGCATCCACGGTGGATTTGTTAGCCCGCTGTCCGTTACGGATACGGGTCAGCATATCGCCGAGCGGATCGGTCATCGACATGGTGCCGCTCTCCTTATTACCAGCTGGACTTTGTGACGCCCGGGAGAGCGCCAATGGAAGCGAGCTCGCGCAGCGCGTTACGGCACAGCTTGAACTTGCGGTAAACGGCCCGCGGACGACCAGTCAGTTCGCATCTGTTGCGAACCCGCGTCGGGTTACCGTTGCGCGGCAATTCGGCAAGTTTCAGGCGAGCCTGAAACTGATCCTCCATCGACAAAGTCTTGTCGTTGGCGACCGCCAAAAGCTTCGCACGGCGGTTAGCCGTCTTTTTTACCAAAGCTTCCCGCTTCTTGTTCTTGAGGATGGAGCTCTTCTTCGCCATCACTCTCGCTCCTTGTCTGCGTCACGCCGACCAAAGTGTTCGGAATATACCTGCCGTATCAATTTACGAACGGCATGCGGAAGCTGGCGAGCAGTGCCTTGGCTTCCTCATCCGTCTGAGCTGACGTGCAGATGATGATGTCCATGCCCCGGACTTTATCAACTTTATCGTAGTTGATTTCCGGGAACACGATCTGTTCTTTCAGGCCGAGCGCATAGTTGCCGCGACCATCGAACGACTTGCCATTCACGCCACGGAAATCGCGGACGCGAGGAAGGGCAATGTTGATCAGACGGTCAAGGAACTCATACATGCGTTCGCGGCGCAGAGTAACCTTGCAACCGATCGGCATTCCATCACGGATCTTGAAGCCGGCAATCGACTTCTTGGACTTGGTGATAACGACGCGCTGACCAGCGATCAGGCCGAGCTCTTCAGCTGCGGATTTGATCTTCTTCGAGTCCTGGGCTGCTTCGCCCACACCCATGTTCAGCACGATCTTTTCAAGCTTCGGGATCTGAAATTCGTTTGTATAAGCGAATTTCTCTTTCAGAGCGTTACGAATTTCGTTCTGATAGATTTCCTGAAGGCGCGGACGATAATCAGACATCGATCACCTCCCCGGAACCTTTCGCGAATCGGACCTTACGGCCGTCTTCCAAAAATTTATACCCAATGCGCGTCGCTTTACCGGTCTTCGGGTCAACGATGGCAATGTTCGAGATGTGCAAAGCGGCTTCTTTCTCAAGAATGCCACCCTGCCCCTGCGGGCCAGGACGCGTGTGGCGTTTCACCACATTCACGCCGCTCACAACCGCGCGGTTCGTATCCCGGTGGACGGCCAGGATTTCGCCCTGCTTGCCTTTGTCCTTACCGGCAAGAACGACGACTTTGTCGCCCTTCTTAATCTTTAATTTAGCCTGAGCCATCAGAGCACCTCCGGCGCCAGCGAAATAATCTTCATATGGTTGCGTGCGCGAAGCTCGCGGACAACCGGACCGAAGATACGGGTGCCGATCGGCTCGCCCTGCTTGTTCACAAGCACGGCAGCATTGCGATCGAATCGGATCGCGGTACCATCGACGCGACGAACGACAAAGGCCGTCCGCACGATGACGGCGCGATGCACGTCACCTTTTTTCACTCGGCCGCGCGGAATGGCTTCCTTCACGCTAACTACGATGATGTCACCCACCGTCGCAGTTTTCCGCTTGGAGCCCCCGAGGACCTTAATGCACTGCACCCGACGGGCGCCCGAGTTATCGGCGACGTCCAGGTTGGTTTGCATCTGGATCATGGGCTTGTTCCCACTCTAAATAACAAAAACGAGGCTCAGACTAAGAACGATGCAAGCATCATTCCGTCAGCTTTATTAGGCTCCAGCGCCCTTGGTGACGTTTTCGAGAACGCGCCACGTTTTGAGCTTGGACATCGGACGGCATTCCTCGATGCGAACCACATCACCCGACTTGCAGAGGTTCTGCTCGTCATGGGCATGGTACTTCTTGGAACGCCGCACCACTTTTTTAACCAGCGGGTGGGTGAAGCGGCGTTCGATCCGGACCACTACGGTCTTGTCGTTCGCATCGCTGACCACCACACCCTGCAATATACGCTTCGGCATCGTCGCCTCCTTATCCTACCTGCGCTCAGGCCTTGCCCTGGGCGACGACCGCACGCTCAGTCAGGAGCGTGTTAATCTGGGCGATCGTGCGACGGATTTCACGCACACGCGCCGTGCTCTCAAGCTGGCCGGTTGCCTTCTGGAAACGAAGATTGAAACGCTCTTTTTTGAGCTCAACAATCTGTCCCTTAAGCTGATCTTCGGTCTTTGCCCGAAGTTCTGCGATTTTCATGGCTCTATTCCTTCAACCACCGGCTCAGATCTGTTCGCCGAGTCGGGCGACGACCTTAACTTTCATCGGCAACTTCGCCGCTGCGCGTTCAAATGCACCACGCATGGTCTCGTTGTCAACCCCATCTACTTCAAAGATGATGCGACCGGGCTTTACGCGGGCCATCCAGAACTCTGGAGCACCCTTACCTTTACCCATGCGAACCTCGGCAGGCTTCGACGAAACCGGCACATCTGGGAAGATGCGGATCCACATTTTACCAGCACGCTTCATATGACGCGTGATGGCACGGCGTGCGGCTTCGATCTGACGCGCGGTAACGCGAGCAGGCTCGACAGCCTTAAGGCCATAGGAACCGAATGCCACGGTTGCGCCGCCTTTGGCGTCCCCATGGATGCGGCCCTTGAAGGCCTTTCTGAATTTCGTCTTCTTCGGCTGAAGCATGGTCTTGTGCCTTCTTCCTTCGTCACCGCCAGATTACTGACGGGAACCGCCTGCCTTCTGCTGCTCCTGAGCCCGCTTATCCTGGGCCTGAGGATCGTGGGCCAGGATTTCTCCCTTGAATACCCACACCTTAATACCGATCACGCCATAGGCGGTTTGTGCAACCGCAGTACCATAGTCGATGTCGGCACGGAGCGTATGCAGCGGCACACGGCCTTCGCGATACCATTCCATCCGCGCGATTTCGGCTCCGCCAAGACGGCCCGACGCGTTGATTCGGATCCCTTCGGCGCCAAGACGCATGGCGCTCTGCATCACCCGCTTCATCGCACGGCGGAAAGCCACACGACGTTCGAGCTGCTGCGCTACGTTTTCAGCGATCAGGGTCGCGTCGATTTCCGGCTTGCGGACTTCGACGATATTAAGACTGACGTCACCGGCGCCGGTCATCTTTGAGAGGTCCTTACGGAGCTTCTCAATGTCCGAGCCCTTTTTGCCGATGATCACACCCGGACGAGCCGAGTAGATGGTCACACGGGCCTTCTTGGCCGGGCGTTCGATGACAACGCGGCTGATGCCAGCCTGCGGCAGGCTCTTGCGAACATGCGCGCGCATTTTCATGTCTTCGTGCAGCAGCGAGCTATACTCGTCGCCCTCAGCGAACCAGCGACTGTCCCAAGTGCGGTTGACACCGACACGCAGACCGATCGGGTTAACTTTCTGACCCATTATGCGTTCTCCTCGATCTGCCGAACGATGATGCGGATGCGGCTGAACGGCTTCATAATCTTGCCGACACGTCCACGAGCACGCGGGCTGAAACGCTTCATAACAAGCGATTTGCCGACGCTCGCTTCGGCGACCACAAGCTGGTCGACGTCAAGCTGGTGATTGTTTTCTGCGTTGGCGATTGCCGACTGCAGAACCTTCTTTACGTCTTCCGCATGGGCCTTACGCGAGAAAACCAGATCGGCGATAGCGCGATCCACTTTCTTGCCGCGGATAAGACCAGCCAGGAGATTCAGCTTTTGCGGGCTGACCCGGATCATTTTGCCAACGGCCAACGCTTCGTTGGACGCGACAGAGCGCGGTGCTGCCTTCTTACCCACGATTATTTCCTCTTCGCCTTCTTGTCCGCCGCGTGACCGTAGAAGGTGCGGGTCGGCGCAAACTCGCCCAACTTGTGCCCGACCATCTCTTCATTCACATACACGGGGACGAACTTATGGCCGTTGTGAACCTCGAAATTAAGGCCCACGAACTGCGGAAGGATCGTCGACCGGCGCGACCAAGTCTTGATCGCACCCTTTTTAGCACCCTGCGCCGCGTCAGCCTTCTTCAGAAGATAGGCGTCAACGAAAGGACCTTTCCAAACCGAACGAGCCACGGCTTAACCCTTCCTCTTTCGTTCATGACGCGAACGCACGATAAACTTCGTGGTCGCCTTATTGCTGCGGGTCCGCTTGCCCTTGGTCGGCTTACCCCAAGGGGTAACCGGATGGCGACCGCCCGAAGTCCGGCCTTCACCACCGCCATGCGGATGGTCGACCGGGTTCATGGCAACGCCGCGAACCGAAGGACGAATACCGAGCCAGCGTGCACGCCCAGCCTTGGCATGGACAATGTTCTGGTGATCGGGGTTCGAAACGGCGCCCACGGTACCCATGCAGGTGCCGAGAACCTTCCGCTGTTCGCCCGAAGACAGACGCAGCACAACATAGCCTTCATCGCGGCCGACGATCTGGGCATAAGCCCCAGCCGAACGCGCGATCTGACCGCCCTTGCCGACCTTCAACTCGACGTTATGCACGATCGTACCGACCGGCATGTTCGAGAGCGGCATGGCATTGCCCGGCTTCACGTCAGCTTTTTCGCTGGCGATGATCACGTCCCCGGCAGCAAGACGCTGCGGAGCGATGATATAAGCCTGTTCACCATCGGTATAGGTGATGAGAGCGATGAAGGCCGAACGGTTCGGATCGTATTCCAGACGTTCAACAGTCGCTTCCATATCCCATTTACGACGCTTGAA
Source organism: Govania unica (assembly GCF_027920805.1). Classification (GTDB taxonomy): domain Bacteria; phylum Pseudomonadota; class Alphaproteobacteria; order Sphingomonadales; family Govanellaceae; genus Govanella; species Govanella unica. The sequence goes on along the minus strand of NZ_JANWOI010000001.1, from coordinate 811,021 downwards.
GTCGATGATGCGATAGGTGCGCTTATGTCCGCCGCCAATCCAGCGAGCAGTCACGCGACCGCGGTTGTTACGACCACCGGACTTTGACAGACCTTCGGTCAGAGCCTTAACCGGCTTGCCCTTGTGGAGACCAGAACGGTCCACCTGCACAAGACCGCGCTGGCCAGGCGTTGTAGGTTTGTAAATCTTAAGCGCCATGGCCTTAGATCCCCGTCGTCACATCGATGGACTGACCTTCAGCAAGGCTTACCACCGCTTTCTTGTAATCGGCACGCTTGCCAAGGATGCCACGGAAGCGCTTGACCTTGCCCTGACATACGATCGTGTTCACGGCCTTCACTTTAACGTTGAAGATCGCTTCCACGGCCTTTTTGATGGCCGGCTTGGTCGCCGTCGTTGCAACCTTGAACACAACCTGGTTGTGTTCGGAAACAAGCGTCGACTTTTCAGTGATTACCGGGCCGAGAATGACATCGTAATGCGAAAATTTCGTCATTTCAGTCTCTCCTCAAGTCCGGCAACAGCAGCCTTGGTCAGAACCAGAACATCACGGCGCAGGATGTCGTAGACATTCGCACCCTGAACCGGCAGCACGTCAACGAGCGGGATGTTGCTCGCGGCGAGCTTGAAGTTGCCGTCCACCTGCGCACCGTCAATGAACAGCGCAGAAGTGATGTTGAGCTTGGCGAACTTGTCCACAAGCTCTTTGGTCTTGCCGGCGCTCAGAACGAGGTCTTCGATGACCACGAGCTTACCGCCCAGGGCCTTCACCGACAACGCGGTCTTCAGACCGAGCGCACGGATCTTCTTCGGCAGGTCATGTTCGTAAGAGCGCGGCTGAGCGCCGTGCACCTTACCACCACCTACGAAGATACCCGCTTTCCGGCTGCCGTGACGAGCGCTGCCGCCGCCTTTCTGCTTGCCGAATTTCTTTGTCGTGCCCGAAACCTGGGTACGCTGCTTGACCGACTGAGTGCCGGCACGGCGCTTGGCAAGTTGCCAAACCACAACGCGGTTCAAAATATCCGCGCGCTCCGGCAGACCGAACAGACCTTCATCAAGGTCGATCGTTCCAGCCTTCGTCGCGTCGAGTGTCAACACGTCCGCTTTCATGGCTCCTCAGTCCTCAATTCGCTGCGTCGTCAGCAACGGGTGCATCAGCAACCGGAGCTTCCGTCGCAGGTGCAGCCGAAGCCACATCACGTAGTTTCAGGCCAGCAGGCATCGGGGCTTCAGCCGGAAGGTTAACCTTCACAGCATCCGTCACGAGAACCCAACCGCCATCATGGCCCGGAACCGAACCGCGTACGAGGATCAAGCCCTCGTCCGGCATGGTGCGGACGATCTTCAAATTCTGGGTGGTGACAGTCTCGGTCCCAAGATGGCCAGCCATCTTCTTACCCTTGAACACCTTACCCGGATCCTGACGCTGACCGGTCGAACCATGGCTACGATGCGAGACCGAAACACCATGGGTAGCCCGCAGACCAGCGAAGTTCCAGCGCTTCATAACACCGGCAAAACCTTTACCGATGGTCACGCCCTGAATGTCCACGAGCTGGCCGGGAACATAATGGTCGACCGAAAGTTCGGCGCCGACGTCGAGAAGGCAGTCTTCCGACACGCGGAATTCAACCAGTTTGGCTTTGGGTTCGACTTCCGCCTTGGCGAAGTGACCACGCATAGGCTTGGTCACTTTTTTGGCCTTAACCATGCCGGCTCCGAGCTGAACAGCTACGTAACCGTCGCGGTCGTTGGTCCGCTGGGCGACAACCTGACACGCATCAACCTGGAGAACAGTCACCGGCACATGGTCGCCGTTCTCGTTGAAAATGCGGGTCATACCCACCTTTTTTGCAATTATGCCGGTGCGCATGGCTCTTATCCCTGAAGCTTGATTTCCACGTCCACGCCGGCGGCAAGATCGAGCTTCATCAGCGCGTCCACCGTCTGCGGGGTCGGGTCAATAATGTCCAGAAGCCGCTTATGCGTACGGATTTCAAACTGCTCGCGCGACTTCTTGTCGATGTGCGGAGAGCGGAGCACCGTGAACTTCTCGATCCGGGTCGGCAGGGGAATTGGGCCACGCACCTGGGCGCCGGTTCGTTTCGCGGTCGAAGCGATTTCACCAGTCGCCTGATCCAGGATCCGATGATCGAACGCCTTCAAGCGAATTCGAATGTTTTGGTCCATCGATATTTACCTCAAGCAGGCCGCTTGCCCGTCCTCTGCATTACTTAATGATTTTAGCGACGACGCCGGCGCCAACGGTGCGGCCACCTTCGCGGATTGCGAAGCGCAGGCCTTCATCCATGGCGATCGGCACGATCAGCTCGACTTCGAGCTGGACGTTGTCGCCCGGCATGACCATTTCCTTGCCTTCCGGCAGTTTGCACATTCCGGTCACATCGGTGGTGCGGAAATAGAACTGCGGACGGTAGTTGGCGAAGAACGGCGTATGACGGCCACCCTCTTCCTTGGTCAGAATATAGGTTTCGGCTTCAAACGTGGTGTGCGGGGTGATCGAGCCCGGCTTGGCCAGAACCTGACCACGCTCAATGCCTTCACGGTCCACACCGCGCAGCAGCGCGCCGATGTTGTCGCCAGCCTGGCCCTGGTCCAGAAGCTTGCGGAACATTTCAACGCCGGTCACCGTCGTCTTGGTCGTCGGCTTGATGCCAACGATTTCAACTTCTTCACCAACCTTAACGATACCGCGCTCAACGCGACCGGTCACCACGGTGCCACGGCCCGAGATCGAGAACACGTCTTCGATCGGCATCAGGAACGGACGATCCGTCGCACGCTCTGGCTGCGGGATGTAAGCGTCAACCGCTGCCATCAGCTTCAGAACCGCGTCATGACCGATTTCCGGATTGCGACCTTCAAGGGCGCACAGAGCCGACCCCTGGATGATCGGAATATCGTCGCCTGGGTAATTGTAGCTCGACAGAAGCTCACGGACTTCCATCTCAACAAGCTCAAGAAGTTCAGGATCGTCAACCTGGTCGACCTTGTTCAGGAACACAACCAGAGCCGGCACACCGACCTGACGGGCGAGCAGGATATGCTCGCGGGTCTGAGGCATCGGGCCATCAGACGCCGAAACCACCAGAATGCCGCCATCCATCTGTGCCGCACCCGTGATCATGTTCTTCACATAGTCAGCATGGCCGGGGCAATCAACGTGCGCATAGTGACGGGCTACCGTCTCATACTCAACGTGGCTGGTCGAGATCGTGATACCACGAGCGCGCTCTTCAGGAGCCTTGTCGATGTTCGCATAATCAACAAACGTCCCGCCGCCCTGTTCCGCCAGAACCTTCGTGATCGCTGCCGTCAGGGACGTCTTGCCATGGTCAACGTGACCAATAGTCCCGATGTTGACGTGCGGCTTATTCCGCTCAAACTTTGACTTTCCCATGGCACTTTCCTCGGTCTGCCTGGCCGCAAGCGCTGCGGCATTAATCCTGAAATTTAAAAGAACCTGAACCGTTTACGCGAATTTTGCCTTGATGTCATCAGCGACGTTCTGCGGCACTTCTTCGTAATGGTCAAACTGCATGCTGAACTGCGCGCGACCCTGTGTCATGCCGCGGAGCTGGTTCACGTAACCGAACATATTGGCGAGTGGAACCATGGCTTCGATGGCTTTCGCGTTACCGCGATCGTCCGAACCCTGGATCTGGCCTCGGCGGCTGTTCAAGTCGCCGATCACATCGCCCATATAGTCCTCTGGGGTCACAACTTCAACCTTCATGACTGGCTCAAGCAATTTGATGCCAGCTTTATCAGCAGCTTCGCGCATGGCGCCGCGGCCGGTAATTTCAAAGGCCAGAGCCGACGAGTCGACGTCATGGTAGGCGCCGTCAATCAGGTCAACTTCGAAGTCGATGATCGGGAAACCGATCAGAGCGCCGCTATCGGCGACCGAACGGATCCCCTTTTCTACAGACGGGATATATTCGCGCGGAATATTCCCACCCTTGATGAGGTCGTTGAACTTGAAGCCCGACCCACGTTCGCCAGGGCGAAGTACAAGCTTCACGCGGCCGAACTGACCGGTACCGCCCGACTGCTTCTTGTGGGTGAATTCGAGTTCGATCTGCTTCTTGAGCGACTCACGGTAAGCCACCTGCGGAGCACCGACGTTGGCATCGACCTTGAATTCGCGACGCATACGGTCGACCAGAATTTCAAGATGAAGCTCGCCCATTCCCTTGATCACGGTCTGGCCGCTTTCATGGTCAACGGTCACGCGGAAGCTCGGATCTTCCTGAGCCAGACGATTGAGCGCAAGGCCCATTCTTTCCTGGTCAGCTTTGGTCTTCGGCTCAACAGCAACTTCGATCACCGGCTCGGGGAATTCCATGCGCTCAAGCACGATCGGCTTGAGGATGGAGCAAAGGGTATCCCCGGTGGTGGTGTCCTTCAGACCGCCAAGGGCGACGATGTCACCAGCAAAGGCTTCCTTCAGGTCTTCGCGGCTGTTGGCATGCATTTGCAGCATGCGGCCGATCTTTTCTTTCTTGTCCTTGACCGAGTTCTGCACCTGCATCGCAGGCTCAAGCTTGCCCGAATAGATGCGGATGAAGGTCAGCGAACCAACGAAAGGATCGGTCATAATCTTGAACGCGAGAGCCGAGAACGGCTCCTCATCAGCCGGACGACGGGCTTCCATCTCATCGCTGTCGATCTTATGCCCCTGAATGGCACCGATATCAAGCGGCGATGGCAAATAATCGACGACGGCGTCGAGCAGCGGCTGAACGCCCTTGTTCTTGAAGGCTGTACCATTCAGAACCGGAACGAATTTACCGGCAAGCGTACCCTTGCGGATGCAAGCCTTCAGCGTGTCGATGTCAATTTCTTCGCCATTGAGGTAACGCTCCATAGCGGCGTCGTCAACTTCAACAGCAAGTTCAATCATTTCAGCGCGAGCGAGTTCGGCATCGTCTTTCAGATGATCCGGGATCTCGCCATAGACCGGAGATCCGCCGACGCCATCTTCGACCCAGAAGATCGCCTTGTTGACCACAAGGTCAACCTGACCAAGATACTCAGATTCGGCACCGATCGGCAGCTGGATAACCAGCGGCACAGCGCCGAGGCGGTCCTTCATCATCTGGACACAACGCTCGAAATTCGCGCCCACGCGGTCCATCTTGTTGACAAAGCACATGCGCGGAACGCCGTACTTGTCAGCCTGACGCCACACAGTTTCGGACTGCGGCTCAACACCGGCAACCGAGTCGAACACAGTGATCGCACCGTCGAGCACACGCAGCGAACGCTCGACTTCAATCGTGAAGTCAACGTGGCCGGGGGTGTCGATCAGATTGATGCGGTAATCGTGCCAGAACGCGGTGGTCGCAGCAGAGGTGATCGTGATGCCACGCTCCTGCTCCTGCTCCATCCAGTCCATGGTGGCAGCGCCGTCATGCACTTCACCGATCTTATGGCTGCGGCCGGTATAGTAAAGAATACGCTCGGAAGTCGTAGTCTTGCCAGCGTCGATATGGGCCATAATGCCGATATTGCGGTACTTTTCGAGCGGCGTAGTGCGTGCCATGGTCGTAATTCCTCTGCCTTCGGCCTACCAGCGATAATGGGCGAAAGCCTTGTTGGCTTCGGCCATACGGTGGGTGTCTTCGCGCTTCTTAACAGCCGCGCCACGATTGTTGGCGGCATCAAGAAGTTCAGCCGAAAGACGCTCGGTCATGGTGTGCTCATTGCGCTTGCGAGCAATGTCGATGACCCAGCGGATCGCCAAAGCCTGCGAACGCTCGGCACGGACTTCAACTGGAACCTGGTAGGTTGCCCCACCGACACGACGCGAACGCACTTCGACAGCCGGACGGACATTATCGATCGCATCATGGAAAAGCTGAAGAGCTTCTTTCTTCGCCTTTGCTTCCATGAGGTCGAGAGCGCCATAGACGATCTCTTCCGCAGCCGATTTCTTACCGTCTCTCATGAGACAATTCATGAACTTGCTCAGCACCACTTCTCCGAACTTCGGATCAGGGTGGACAATGCGTTTTTCCGCAGCATGACGACGAGACATGGTCTCTACCTTTTCAAATTAAGCCTTAACTTCAGATGCCTTACGACAAGGACACCTTACTTCGGACGCTTAGCGCCGTACTTCGACCTGGACTGCTTGCGGTTCTTGACACCCTGGGTATCAAGCACGCCGCGAACAATATGGTAGCGGACCCCCGGCAAATCCTTTACGCGACCACCACGGATCAGGACCACAGAATGCTCCTGAAGGTTGTGGCCTACGCCGGGAATATATGCACTCACCTCAAAACCGTTGGTGAGGCGAACGCGAGCGACCTTACGAAGGGCCGAGTTCGGCTTCTTCGGAGTAGTCGTATACACGCGAGTGCAGACCCCACGCTTCTGGGGATTCGCCTGAAGCGCCGGCACTTTGTTGCGGTGCACCGGTGCTTTGCGCGGCTTGCGCACGAGTTGGTTGATCGTCGGCATACGCTCTCAATCCCTGAGTTTCACGTCGCTGGGTCAATCTTTTCGCTGCCTGCGAAAAATAATCACGCTGCGTCGCACGTGAATGTGCCGCAGCGGAGACTAAAGACTGACAAATCCCAAACAGAACTTGTTCTTAAAAATTCGGAGCAGCGTTTAGACTGCGAGGCCTACCGCCTGCTCCAAAGATGGGCGGATACTAGTAAGCGACCCCCGCCCCGTCAAGCGCTAAATCCACCAATCGCGTGGGAAATAATGACGCTGGCATGAGACTTGCCTACTTGGTCTTCTCTAAAGCGACCGGGGGAGCGAAAAGCTCCCCCGACCCTCACAAAATTCGTTATTTTTCAATAACTTAGATAACAACAGGCCGGTCTGCCGAAGCCGTGCCCAGGACATTGTCCAGAGCCTGTTCGGACGTCGCTGGCACCAGATCACGATCGCGATCGCGCGCGATCTGACGGGCCCGATGGATCGCCGAGCCCGTTCCGGCCGGAATCAGTCGGCCGACAATCACGTTCTCTTTGAGGCCTACGAGTCTGTCGATCTTGCCTGCAACGGCCGCCTCGGTCAGGACTCGGGTGGTCTCCTGGAAGGAGGCCGCCGAGATGAACGAACGGGTCTGCAGCGAAGCCTTGGTGATCCCAAGCAGCACAGGATTGCCCGTAGCTGCAAGCTTGCCCTTGGCTTCGGTCTTGAGATTGACTTCCTCGAACTCCTCGCGATCCACCTGTTCCCCGATCAGGAAGGTGGTTTCGCCCGGATGCGTGATCTCAACCTTCTGCAGCATCTGGCGAGCGATCACCTCGATGTGCTTATCGTTGATCTTCACGCCCTGCAGGCGATAGACCTCCTGAATCTCGTTCACAATGTAGTTGGCGAGAGCTTCGACGCCGAGCGTGGCAAGAATGTCATGCGGGGCCGGATGGCCGTCGATGATGTAATCCCCACGTTCGACGAAGTCGCCTTCCTGCACGCTGATATGCTTGCCCTTGGCGATCAGATACTCGACCGGCTCACGATCTTTGTCCTTCGGACGCAGGATGATACGGCGCTTGTTCTTGTAATCCTTACCAAATTCGACTGTACCGTCGAGTTCGGCAATGATCGCATGGTCCTTCGGACGACGGGCTTCGAACAGTTCCGCCACCCGCGGCAGACCGCCGGTGATGTCACGGGTCTTGGCCGCTTCACGGGGAATACGGGCCACCACGTCACCGGCATGGACCTTGTCACCGTCCGCGACCGACAGCAGAGCGTCGACCGAGAGGAAGTAACGGGCTTCCATACCACTGGCCAGGGTCACCACATTGCCGGCCTCGTCACGGATGGTGATGCGCGGACGCAGATCCGAGCCCTTGGGCTGGGAGCGCCAATCGATCACCCGCTTCGATGCGATCCCCGTGGCTTCGTCGACGGCTTCCAACATGGAGACGCCTTCGACAAGATCCACATAATGGGCCACACCGGTCTTTTCCGTAATGATCGGAATGGTGTAGGGATCCCATTCGGCGAGTCGCTCACCCTTCTTGATCTTCACGCCATCATCTTTGAGCAGGACCGAACCATGGGGAACCTTATGGGTTGCCCGTTCGCGGCCTTCATCATCGACAATGATGATTTCAAGGTTGCGGGTCATGGAGATCAAGCGGCCGCGCGAATCCGTCACCACGTTGCGGTTCTTGATCCGAGCCGTACCGTCGATCGAGGCTTCATGCGACGATTGTTCCGTCACCTGGGCCGTACCGCCGATATGGAAGGTACGCATGGTCAGCTGCGTACCCGGCTCACCGATGGACTGGGCGGCAATGACGCCGACCGCTTCACCGATGTTGACCGCAGTACCACGTGCAAGGTCACGGCCATAACATTTGGCGCAGACGCCGCCCTTAGACTCACAGGTCAGCACCGAACGAACGAGGAGTGAATCAACCCCGGCATTCTTGATGATGTCCACGCCAATTTCTTCAAGGGCTTCACCGGCTTCGATGATGACCTTGCCGCTTACCGGATCCTCGATATCAACCGAGGAGGTCCGGCCGAGGATACGTTCGCTGAGCGTAACGATCACTTCACCGGCGTCGGTGACTTCCGCAACGGTGATGCCGTTCCGGGTGCCACAATCGACTTCGATAATGACGCAATCCTGGCTGACGTCCACCAGACGACGGGTCAGATACCCCGAGTTCGCCGTCTTCAGAGCCGTATCGGCCAGACCCTTACGGGCGCCATGGGTCGAGTTGAAGTATTCGAGAACCGACAACCCTTCCTTGAAGTTCGAGATGATCGGTGTCTCGATGATCTCACCCGACGGCTTGGCCATCAGGCCACGCATACCGGCAAGCTGTTTCATCTGAGCAGCCGAGCCACGAGCACCCGAGTGAGCCATCATATAGATCGAGTTGATCGAGCGCTGACGCCCGGTCTTTTCGTCGATCGCCGTGGTGTTGGAAATTTCCTTCATCATGGCGTCGGCGACGCGATCCGTGCACTGAGCCCAGGCGTCCACGACCTTGTTGTACTTCTCGCCCTGAGTGATCAGGCCGTCGATGTACTGCTGTTCGTATTCCTTCACGAGCTCATGGGTCTCGTTGACCAGATCGACCTTGGCGGCGGGGATGACCATGTCATCCTTACCGAAGGAGATCCCGGCCTTGCAGGCTTCCTGGAAGCCAAGCGCCATGATGCTGTCGCAGAAGATCACCGTCTCTTTCTGACCGCAGACGCGGTAGACGGTATCGATGACTTCGGCCACGTCCTTCTTGGTCAACAGGCGGTTGACGACTTCGATCGTCATCGCCGGATGCTTCGGCAGGATTTCAGACAGCAACATGCGGCCCGGCGTGGTGTCGACGCGACGGGTGATTGTCACACCTTCGGCGTCCACATGGCTATAGCGCGCGCTGATCTTAGAATGCAGGGTCACCGCCTTCTGCGCGAGCGCATGGCGGATTTCCGCAACGTCCGTGAACACCATGCCTTCGCCCGGCTCGCCGTTGCGTTCCATGGTGATGTAATAGATCCCGAGCACGATATCCTGTGACGGAACGATGATCGGCTTGCCGTTTTGCGGGCTCAGGATGTTGTTGGTCGACATCATGAGTACACGGGCTTCAAGCTGAGCTTCAAGCGACAGCGGCACGTGAACGGCCATCTGGTCACCGTCAAAGTCGGCGTTGAAGGCCGCGCAAACCAGCGGATGAAGCTGGATGGCCTTGCCTTCAATCAGCACCGGCTCGAACGCCTGAATGCCAAGACGATGCAGGGTCGGTGCGCGGTTTAGAAGAATCGGATGCTCTCGAATGACTTCGTCCAGCACGTCCCAAACTTCACGACGTTCCTTTTCAACAAGCTTTTTGGCCTGTTTGATGGTCGTCGCCACGCCCATCTTGTCGAGACGGGCATAGATGAACGGCTTAAAGAGTTCGAGCGCCATCTTTTTCGGCAACCCGCACTGATGAAGCTTCAGCTCCGGACCCACCACGATGACCGAACGACCCGAATAGTCGACGCGCTTGCCGAGCAGGTTCTGACGGAACCGGCCCTGCTTACCCTTAAGCATATCGGCGAGCGACTTCAGCGGACGCTTGTTGGCGCCGGTGATGACGCGCCCACGACGGCCGTTGTCGAACAGAGCATCCACAGCTTCCTGCAGCATGCGCTTTTCGTTGCGGACGATGATATCCGGCGCCCGCAGTTCGATCAGCCGCTTCAGGCGGTTGTTGCGGTTGATGACGCGACGGTAAAGGTCGTTCAGATCCGAGGTCGCAAAGCGGCCGCCATCAAGCGGCACCAGCGGACGCAGTTCCGGCGGAATGACCGGCACCACGTCAAGGATCATCCATTCCGGACGGTTGCCCGATTCCACAAAGGATTCAAGAACCTTCAGGCGCTTGACGATCTTCTTCGGCTTCAGTTCCGACTTGGTCTCGGCCAGCTCCCGCAGGAGCTTTTCGCGCTCGCCCTCAAGATCGAGGTTCGCGAGCAAGGCCTTGATCGCCTCGGCACCGATGCCAGCGGTGAAGCTGTCATCGCCATATTCTTCCTGAGCGCGGGAGAATTCGTCTTCCGACAGAAGCTGGAACTGCTTCAGCGGCGTCAGACCCGGCTCGGTCACCACGTAATATTCGAAATAGAGGATACGCTCGAGATCCTTCAGCGTCATGTCGAGCAGCAGACCAATGCGGCTCGGCAGGGACTTCAGGAACCAGATATGCGCAACCGGGGCGGCCAGTTCGATATGGCCCATGCGCTCGCGGCGCACCTTTGAAAGCGTGACTTCAACGCCACACTTTTCGCAGGTGATGCCGCGATACTTCATGCGCTTGTACTTGCCGCACAAGCATTCGTAATCCTTGATCGGACCAAAGATCCGGGCGCAGAACAAGCCGTCTTTTTCCGGCTTGAACGTACGATAGTTAATGGTCTCCGGCTTTTTGATTTCGCCGAAAGACCACGACCGGATCCGCTCAGGGCTCGCGAGCGAAATCTGAATATGGTCAAAGGTTTCGGGCGCTGTGCCCGGGTTGAAGAAGTTCATCAACTCTTGGTTCATGACCGTCGTCTCCTTAAGTGCCTGGCGCTCGCGAGCTTACTTGTTGGTATTGAGCTCAACATTGAGCGCGAGAGACCGCATTTCCTTGACCAGAACGTTGAAGGATTCAGGAATCCCGGCTTCGAAGTCATCGTCGCCACGCACAATCGACTCATACACCTTGGTGCGGCCCGCCACGTCATCCGACTTGACGGTGAGCATTTCCTGCAACGTGTAAGCCGCGCCGTAAGCCTGGAGCGCCCACACTTCCATTTCCCCGAAGCGCTGACCACCGAACTGCGCCTTACCACCCAGCGGCTGCTGAGTCACAAGACTGTAGGGGCCAATCGAACGAGCATGGATCTTGTCATCGACAAGATGGTGCAGTTTCAACATGTAGATGTAGCCAACCGTGACGCGACGATCGAACTTGTCGCCCGTCCGACCATCATAGAGATCGACCTGACCGGAGCTGTCGAGACCGGCGTGATCCAGCATCGTAACGATGTCGGCTTCCCGCGCACCATCGAACACCGGAGTCGCAACCGGAACGCCAGGCTTGAGGTTGCCCGCAAGTTCCAGCACCTGACTGTCGTCAAGTTCGGCAATCTCTTCCGCATACTGAACGTCACCATAGATGGCCTTCAGTTTGCCGCGAATGGTCTCGGCCTTCTGCGCGTCTTCGACAGAAGCCCGCAGCATTTCGCCGATCTGAACGCCCATACCGCGCGATGCCCAGCCAAGATGCGTTTCAAGAATCTGACCGACGTTCATACGCGACGGCACACCAAGCGGATTGAGCACCAGATCGACCGGCGTTCCATCTTCAAGGTATGGCATGTCTTCGCACGGCAGGATGCGTGAAATGACACCCTTGTTGCCGTGACGGCCGGCCATCTTGTCGCCCGGCTGAAGCTTGCGCTTCACGGCCACAAAGACTTTGACCATCTTGAGCACGCCCGGCGGCAGTTCGTCACCGCGTTGCAGCTTCTCGATCTTTTCTTCAAACCGCTTGCGCAGCTGAGCCTTCGAATCCTCGAACTGCTTATGGAGCGCCTCGACGGCTTCCATGGCCTGTTCGTCAGCGACCGCAACCTGCCACCACTGTCCACGCGACAAGCTCGACAGCGTGTCTTCCGACACCGTGTCGTTCTTCTTCACGCCAGCCGGACCGCTTGTGACCTTGCGATCAAGCAGCAGCGGCTTCAGACGGCCATAGATGTTGCGTTCCAGGATGCTTTGCTCATCCTCACGGTCCTTCGACAGACGTTCGATTTCCTCACGTTCGATCGCGACCGCACGTTCGTCCTTTTCGACGCCGTGACGGTTGAACACGCGGACTTCGACGATGGTCCCGGCAACACCCGGCGGCAGACGAAGCGAGGTATCCCGCACGTCAGACGCCTTTTCACCGAAGATGGCGCGCAGAAGTTTTTCTTCCGGCGTCATCGGGCTTTCGCCCTTCGGGGTGATCTTGCCGACCAGAATGTCGCCCGGCTGCACTTCGGCACCGATATAGACGATCCCGGCCTCATCGAGGTTGCGGAGACCTTCTTCACCGACGTTCGGAATGTCGCGGGTGATTTCTTCCGGCCCCAATTTCGTATCGCGGGCCATGACTTCGAATTCCTCGATATGGATCGAGGTGAAGACGTCGTCCGACACGATGCGTTCCGAAATCAGGATCGAATCTTCGAAGTTGTAACCGTTCCAGGGCATGAAGGCGACGAGCGCGTTGCGGCCGAGGGCGAGATCGCCAAGCTCGGTCGACGGGCCGTCGGCAATGATGTCCCCCTTGCGGATCAAATCGCCCACCTGCACCAGCGGACGCTGGTTGATGCAGGTGTTCTGGTTCGAACGCTGGAACTTTTTCAGACGATAGATATCAACGCCCGACGAACCCGGGTCCACCTCATCGGTGGCGCGGATCACGATACGGGTCGCGTCAACCTGGTCGACGGTGCCGGTGCGGCGAGCGGCAATGGCGGCGCCACTGTCCCGAGCCACGACCTTTTCCATGCCGGTGCCCACATAAGGCGCTTCCGCCTTGATGAGCGGCACAGCCTGACGCTGCATGTTCGAGCCCATGAGTGCGCGGTTCGCGTCATCGTTCTCAAGGAACGGAATGAGCGAGGCCGCAACCGAAACCACCTGTTTCGGCGACACGTCCATGAAATCAATGCTGTCACGTGGCGCGAGATGCTGTTCCCCGGCCTGACGGCAGGTCACAAGATCTTCAGCCAGATGATTGTCAGCAGTCAGCGGCGCGTTGGCCTGGGCGATGACAAACTTGCCTTCTTCCATGGCCGACAGGTAATGCACTTCTTCGGTCACGAACCCATTGACCACCTTGCGGTAGGGGGTCTCGATGAAGCCGTATTTGTTCACCCGCGCAAAGGTCGCGAGCGAGTTGATGAGACCGATGTTCGGGCCTTCCGGCGTTTCAATCGGGCAGATCCGGCCATAATGCGTGGTGTGAACGTCGCGGACTTCAAAGCCTGCGCGCTCACGGGTCAGACCGCCAGGCCCCAAGGCCGACAGACGACGCTTATGCGTGATCTCGCTGAGCGGGTTGGTCTGATCCATAAACTGGCTGAGCTGTGACGAGCCGAAGAACTCGCGCACGGCAGCCACAGCCGGCTTCGCATTGATCAGGTCATGCGGCATAACGGTGTCGATATCGACCGAGCTCATGCGTTCGCGGATCGCCCGCTCCATCCGCAGGAGACCGATACGATACTGATTTTCCATCAGTTCGCCGACCGACCGCACACGACGGTTGCCGAGATGGTCGATATCGTCGATTTCGCCGCGGCCGTCCTTCAGGTCGACCAGGGTTTTGACAACCGACAGAATGTCGTTCTTCTCAAGCACGCGGACATTGTCCGCAACATCAAGGCCAAGACGCATGTTGATCTTGACGCGACCAACGGCCGACAGATCGTAACGTTCGGAATCGAAGAACAGACCCTTGAACAGCGCTTCGGCCGTTTCCTTGGTCGGCGGCTCGCCCGGACGCATGACACGATAGATTTCGGCCAGGGCATGTTCGTAGCCATGAACCTTATCGGCCAGCATGGTGTTGCGGATATAGGCGCCGACCGACACATGATCGATGTCGAGCACCGGAATATCCGAATACCCGCCCGATTCGAGGAGCGTGAGATGCTCAGGCGTCAGTTCATCGCCGGCTTCCACATAAATGCGGCCGGTTTTGACGTTGATCATGTCCTGGGCGGCATAGCGGCCGTAGATTTCCTCAACCGGCAGCAGAATCGACTTCAGGCCGTCGGTCGCGAGCTTCTTGGCCACGCGCGGGGTGATCTTCTTGCCAGCTTCGACCATGATTTCGCCGTTGTCAGCGTTCACGAGATCAAAAGCAGGCTTCAGACCGCGCCAGCGATCGGATTCAAACGGCACACGCCAGCCGCCTTTTTCGCGGACATAGGTGATCGTGCTGTAGAAATAATTGACGATTTCTTCGCTCGTCATGCCGAGGGCATAGAAGAAGGTCGTCACCGGCAGCTTGCGGCGACGATCGATACGCACAAAGACAATGTCTTTGGCGTCGAATTCGAAATCGAGCCAGGACCCGCGGTACGGGATGACCCGTGCGGCGAACAGGAACTTGCCCGAGGAATGGGTCTTGCCACGGTCATGGTCAAAGAACACGCCCGGGCTGCGATGCATCTGGCTGACGATCACGCGCTCGGTACCGTTGATGACAAAGGTCCCGTTGTCGGTCATGAGCGGGATATCGCCCATATAGACGTCCTGTTCCTTGATATCGAGAACAGAACGAGCACCGGTATCTTCATCGACCTCGAACACGATCAGGCGGAGAGTGACGCGAAGCGGCGCGGCGTAGGTCATATCGCGCTGCTGGCACTCTTCTACGTCATATTTCGGAGCCTCAAGCTCGTAACGTACAAATTCGAGCGAGGCAGTGTTGCCGAAATCATGAATCGGGAAGACCGATTTGAAGACGCCCTGCAGCCCGTCATTCACACGCTCCGGGGCTGGGACGTCGGTTTGCAGGAACTGGTCATAGGAGCTTTTTTGCACCTCGATCAGATTGGGCATTTCAACGACTTCGGCGATATGACCGAATGTCTTACGAACCCGTTTGCGACCAGTAAAGGAAGTTGCCATGCTTCGTCCTCGTGTCATCTTTAGCGTGTGATGCCCGCCACGTTCGCGGATCGGACGCCGATTTCAACAGTTCCGCTGAAACGGCGAAAACCGTCCCTGGAAACCTGCTTCCGGAAACGGCTCATTGAGGAGATCCCCTCCTCACGGGTAGTGTCGGCGGTCGCCGACCGGGGGTGAGCCGTCGCTCTCCCCGGCCGACGATGCCGGGTCGTCTTCTTACTTAAGGGTAACGGTCGCGCCGTTTTCCTCAAGAAGCTTCTTGATCTTCTCGGCTTCGTCCTTGGACGCGCCTTCTTTGACGATCTTCGGAGCTGCTTCAACCAGATCCTTGGCTTCTTTGAGGCCAAGACCGGTGATGCCGCGAACTTCCTTAATGACGTTGATCTTCTTCTCACCAACGGTGGTCAGTTCGACGTCAAAGGTGTCCTTAACTTCAGCAGCAGCAGCGGCCGGAGCAGCAGCAGCGGCAACAGCCACCGGAGCAGCGGCGGACACGCCCCACTTTTCTTCAAGAAGCTTCGACAGGTCAGCAGCTTCGATAACAGTCAGGGCCGACAGTTCGTCAACCAGCTTTTCGAGTTTCGACATTAGAAATTGTCCTTCCGATTAAACTTGGAATAATTGCTATCAGGCAGCTTCTTCGCTCTTGGCGTAAGCGCCAAACACACGTGCCAATTGGCCAGCCGGGGCCTGAACGACACCCGCGATACGGGTGGCCGGGGTCTGGATCGTTGCCAAAAGCCGCGACCGCAGCTCGTCGAGCGACGGAAGTGCGGCAAGCGCCTTCACCCCAGCAGCGTCGAGCGCTGTCGCGCCCATACCACCACCAAGGATGATCAGCTTGTCGTTCGCTTTGGCAAAATTCGCCAGTACCTTCGGCGCTGCTACCGGATCATCTGAATATCCGATAGCAGTCGGGCCGGTCAGCAAGTCGGCAATGGACTCATAGTGAGAGCCCTGAAGTGCGAGCTTGGCAAGACGGTTCTTCGCAACCTTGAAGCTACCGCCGGCCTCACGCATCTTCGTGCGCAGGTTCGTGATTTCCGCAACAGTAAGGCCTGAGTAGTGAGCGATCACTACTACACCTGTCGAGGAAAAAACGTCCTTGAGCGAGGAGATCAGCTCCTGTTTTTGAGCGCGATCCATTCTCGTCTCCGACTTATGGACAGCGGGCTATGAACCACACTGTCCCGTTAAGATCGACATGTCCCCAGTCAAATGACTGTCACGAAACCATGCCATACCAAGACCCTGTCCGGGAGGCCGCCTCTTGGGCTCGAAAGCCCCTGAAGTGCCCTACCCTGCACGCAACGGAACCCCGTTTTGTGCCGGAAACCGTCTTTCACGCCTTCGCGTCCGAAGACTAAAGACGCCCACGTCTCCTGCTGGCCGCCCTGATCCGGCATAAAGCCGTCTCCTGACAATTAAACCCGCCCCTTAAACAAGGTTTGGGCGCCCGCAGTCATGGACAGGTTGAACGTTCCTTCCGATACGCAACAGAGAAGGATCGTTCAGTTTCCGCAGGGCCGCGGCATGAGCCAAAGCTCGTGCCGGAAGGACCCGACGGAAATTTTTGTCAACAATTCCAGCCGATTAAGCCAGGACGGTCGACAAATCCACCTTCACCCCAGGCCCCATGGTGGAGCTCAGAGCAAGTTTCTTCATATAGGTGCCCTTCGCGCCAGCCGGTTTGGCTTTCGCAACAGCATCCACAAGCGCCTTGATGTTGGCGACAATGGCGTCTTCCGAGAAGCTCACCTTGCCAACACCGGCGTGAATGATCCCGGCCTTTTCGACGCGGAACTCAACCTGGCCGCTTTTCACGCTTTTTACAGCAGAAGCCACGTCCGCAGTCACAGTGCCGAGCTTCGGGTTCGGCATCAGGCCGCGCGGGCCGAGCACCTTGCCGAGACGGCCAACCACAGCCATCATGTCCGGGGTCGCGATGCAGCGGTCGAAATTGATTTCGCCCTTCAGGATCGCTTCGGCCAGATCTTCAGCGCCAACGAGGTCGGCGCCAGCTGCAATCGCTGCTTCAGCCTTGTCGCCCTTGGCGAACACGGCGACGCGCACGGTCTTGCCGGTGCCGCTTGGCAGGTTGACAACGCCGCGGACCATCTGGTCAGCATGACGCGGATCAACATTGAGGTTGAGCGCGAGCTCGACGGATTCGTCAAACTTGGCGCTGGCCTTGCCCTTCACGAGCTTTACGGCTTCGGCGAGCGAATAGACCGTTTCGCGGTTCAGGCCTTCACGGGCCAGTTTCGTCTTTTTTGAAAGCTTTGCCATGCGCCTTACTCCACAACCTCGAGACCCATGGAACGGGCCGAGCCTTCAATAATGCGCATCGCTGCCTCGATATCATTGGCATTGACGTCGACCATTTTGGTTTCGGCGATTTCACGCACCTGCGCGCGCGTCACGCTGCCAACCTTTTCACGGCCCGTCTTATCGGCGCCTTTTTTCACGCCAGCAGCTTTCTTCAGCAGATAAGCAACCGGCGGAGTCTTGGTCTCAAAGGTAAAGGTACGATCCGCATAGGCCGTAATCACGACCGGAATCGGCATGCCTTTTTCAAGGTCCTGCGTGGCTGCGTTGAAAGCCTTACAGAATTCCATGATGTTCAGGCCGCGCTGACCCAAAGCCGGACCGATCGGCGGCGACGGGTTGGCTGCGCCCGCGGGCACCTGCAACTTGATGTAGCCAGTAATCTTCTTTGCCATTGTCTTCCCTTTCCATGCCCTTACGGGCGGTTCGACAGTCACTTGGGGCGTGGTGCGGCGATGGCGCGCCTCCCACGACAACTTCGGCTCTATCGACGAAACTTCCGCCAATCATGCCGAATGCGGCCCCGGAACTGGCCCGGGACCGTATCTCTAAAAAATCATCAGGCCTTTTGAACCTGAGCGTATTCAAGCTCGACCGGAGTCGCACGGCCAAAGATCGACACCGAAACCTTGAGCCGCGACCGCTCCTCGTCAACTTCCTCCACAAGACCCGTGAAGCTCTGGAAGGGACCATCCGTGACCTGAACCTGCTCACCGACTTCGTAAGTGATCGAGGACTTCGGATGTTCGACCCCTTCGGCCACCTGATGCAGGATGCGCTCGGCTTCCTTATCGGTGATCGGAGCAGGCTTGCCCTGGGCGCCGAGGAACCCGGTCACTTTCGGAGTTTCATTGATCAGATGGTAGGTCGCGTCATTCAGCTCCATCTTCACCAGCACATAGCCGGGGAAGAATTTACGTTCCGACGTCACCTTTTGACCCTTGCGGATCTCAGTCACCTCTTCGATCGGCACGATCACATCTTCGATATAGCTATCGAGGTGATGCTGTTTGGCCTGATCCCGGATCGACTGGGCAACCTTTTTTTCAAAGCCGGAATAGGCATGAATGATGTACCAACGCGCCGTCGCCATTCCTTAGCCTCCGATACCGAGAATCGACTTCACGCCGAACGCCAGCCCTTGATCGACCAACAGGAAAAACACAGCCATGATCGCCGCCATGATGAACACCATGACGGTCGTAACCATGGACTCCCGCCGGGTCGGCCACGTGACCTTGGCGGCCTCGCGCTTCACTTGGCGCATGAACTCTACCGGATTGGTCTTCGCCATTCTGCCCACACTAACATAAGTCAGCGGCACTGCGCGCCCCCTCATTTCCTCAGGGACGCCAGCGCCTCAAATCTCAATAGTCGCCCGAATACGGTTGGCAGGAGAGGAGGGACTCGAACCCACAACCCCCGGTTTTGGAGACCGGTGCTCTACCAATTGAGCTACACTCCTATGGAACACCACTAATAGATCCATCAAAGACCCGGTCAGCAGCCATTCGTCCGTATTCTTAGATGCTTGGCACACGACTTGAAGCAAGGACCGCGCCGCCAGGCATCTTAGCCTATGTGCGCTTTATAACGTTGCCCCAAGAGAAAGCAACAGCTTTTCGCGCTCATGACCGCCGACAGTTACAGGAAGCCGGTAACTGGCGGGACAACAACCGGCCGGGCACAAGACTGGCCCGGCCGGTTGTCAGAAAACCGTTATCCCCAGATCCTGGAGATTACTTAATGATTTTAGCGACGACGCCGGCGCCAACGGTGCGGCCACCTTCGCGGATTGCGAAGCGCAGGCCTTCATCCATGGCGATCGGCACGATCAGCTCGACTTCGAGCTGGACGTTGTCGCCCGGCATGACCATTTCCTTGCCTTCCGGCAGTTTGCACATTCCGGTCACATCGGTGGTGCGGAAATAGAACTGCGGACGGTAGTTGGCGAAGAACGGCGTATGACGGCCACCCTCTTCCTTGGTCAGAATATAGGTTTCGGCTTCAAACGTGGTGTGCGGGGTGATCGAGCCCGGCTTGGCCAGAACCTGACCACGCTCAATGCCTTCACGGTCCACACCGCGCAGCAGCGCGCCGATGTTGTCGCCAGCCTGGCCCTGGTCCAGAAGCTTGCGGAACATTTCAACGCCGGTCACCGTCGTCTTGGTCGTCGGCTTGATGCCAACGATTTCAACTTCTTCACCAACCTTAACGATACCGCGCTCAACGCGACCGGTCACCACGGTGCCACGGCCCGAGATCGAGAACACGTCTTCGATCGGCATCAGGAACGGACGATCCGTCGCACGCTCTGGCTGCGGGATGTAAGCGTCAACCGCTGCCATCAGCTTCAGAACCGCGTCATGACCGATTTCCGGATTGCGACCTTCAAGGGCGCACAGAGCCGACCCCTGGATGATCGGAATATCGTCGCCTGGGTAATTGTAGCTCGACAGAAGCTCACGGACTTCCATCTCAACAAGCTCAAGAAGTTCAGGATCGTCAACCTGGTCGACCTTGTTCAGGAACACAACCAGAGCCGGCACACCGACCTGACGGGCGAGCAGGATATGCTCGCGGGTCTGAGGCATCGGGCCATCAGACGCCGAAACCACCAGAATGCCGCCATCCATCTGTGCCGCACCCGTGATCATGTTCTTCACATAGTCAGCATGGCCGGGGCAATCAACGTGCGCATAGTGACGGGCTACCGTCTCATACTCAACGTGGCTGGTCGAGATCGTGATACCACGAGCGCGCTCTTCAGGAGCCTTGTCGATGTTCGCATAATCAACAAACGTCCCGCCGCCCTGTTCCGCCAGAACCTTCGTGATCGCTGCCGTCAGGGACGTCTTGCCATGGTCAACGTGACCAATAGTCCCGATGTTGACGTGCGGCTTATTCCGCTCAAACTTTGACTTTCCCATTGCTCTTCAGACCTTCTCAACCGAGTAAGTAATGCAAGTGTTTCCGGATCAGATGCAAACCCGCCAGTAAATAAGCGGTCCCAGCCTTAAATTCAATGGAGCGGGTGAAGGGAATCGAACCCTCGTCACCTGCTTGGAAGGCAGGAGCTCTACCATTGAGCTACACCCGCACAAATAACCGGCACGCAAGCTTTCCTTCGTCTTGCGGACCGGAGATCGAGCGGTGGTGGAGGGAGAAGGATTTGAACCTTCGTAGGGAAAACCCGGCAGATTTACAGTCTGCTGCCATTGACCGCTCGGCCACCCCTCCACATTTCAGACCCGCTCGATTAAGGCCTGAGGAGTGCGGAACTACCAATTATCTCCGTACCCTGTCAACCAGAAATTTTCGGCTGACGATCAAGAACTTGAATTATGTCAAGGAGACAGGCCCCAGGGCGATCAAGTACTTGTTTTTTCGGGCAGGGAAAGGCGTGATAGACCCTTGCACCCCGTAACGCGGCGGACTATACGAATCTTCATGAGCAAAGGCAAGCATGACAACAACCGCCGCGACGGAAATCGTCAGACCCAAAACGGCCCCGCGAATCCATCGCGGACCCCCACCTCCAGACCCGAGCAGGATCGTCCGGAAATGACCAAATCAGACCGGCCGCAGCAGGGCCGCCGCCCCAAACATGGACCGCGCCTGGAAAAAAGCAGGCCCGATGGCCGGCTCTGGCTGTTTGGCCATCATGCCGTCACCGCCGCCCTGCTGAACCCGCGCCGCATGTCGCGCGAGCTGCGCTGCACCCGGACCGCCCTCGAAGCCCTCGCCCCCGAAGTGCAGGAGATCCTGCAGGAGCGGCGGCTGGTGCCGGTGATCATGAATGGCGAGGCCCTGACCCCGCTCGCTCCACCCGGCAGCGTCCATCAAGGCATCTTCCTCGCCGTCGAGCCGCTCGACGATCTCGGACTTGAAGATATCGACAGCGCCCAGGACCGCGACAGCCCGTCCCTCGTGGTGTTCCTCGATCAGGTCACCGACCCTCATAACGTCGGCGCCATCCTGCGCTCGGCCGCCGCCTTTGGCGCCGCCGCCGTCATCACACAGGACCGCCACGCCCCGCCGGAAAGCGCCGTCATCGCCAAAGCCGCCTCAGGCGCCCTTGAAACGGTGCCATGGGTCAGAGTGGTCAACCTGTCCCGGGCCCTCGATGAACTGGCCGAACTCGGATTCTGGCGCATAGGCCTCGACGGCTCAGCTGACAAGGCCCTGCCCGCCATCGACCTCGGCCAGCGCATCGCGCTCGTGCTCGGAGCCGAAGGCGCAGGCCTCCGCCACGGCACCCGCGAACATTGCGATGTTCTGGCAAAGCTGCCCATCACCTCGGCAGTCGAGAGCCTCAATGTCTCAAATGCCGCCGCCGTGGCGCTGTATGAATTCGCCCGACGCTCAATCTGACCGATTTTCGAACAAAGCGCCCAATCATGTGTAAAATTTACCTTACATATGATCCGCACGGCGGCCTGAGCACTCTACCAGCGTCAGAAACCGCAAAACGGCACCGTCAGGGTGCCGTTTTCATGTTCAGGGACAACTTAAGCCTGCCCGAGCACCGAAAGCCATGGCTTTTCACTTGATTTTCAGCCCTCTGCCACCTAATGTCCCGACCGGCTGATTACCTTAATGCCGGCTTAGCTCAGTTGGTAGAGCACCTGATTTGTAATCAGGGGGTCGCGGGTTCGATTCCTGCAGCCGGCACCACTCCCGAAAGATCCCGTCAATGACGGATTGGCAGGCCTCGAAAAACTGGTTCGATCGGGGCGGCCAAGCCTATGCGCGCTTCAGGCCGGAATATCCGTTGGGGCCTGCCCGGTTCCTTGCCGAGACAGCACGTTCGCACAAATGCGCGGTTGATGTCGGCTGCGGCAACGGACAACTCACGGCCCAACTGGCGGCCTATTTTGACGACGTCGTCGGCCTCGATCCGAGCGCGGACCAGATTGCCAACGCCCCGGCTCAGCAAGGCGTCCGCTACATCTGCGCATCTGCCGAAAAGCTCCCCCTGCCGGATCGCAGCGCCAATCTGATAACGGCCGCTCAGGCGGCCCACTGGTTCGATCTTCCCGCCTTCTATGCCGAGGCCCGCCGGATCGCCTCCGATGGCGCCGCCCTAGCCCTGATCAGCTATGGCGTCCTCCGCCTCCCCGGCGATCTGCAGAGCCGCTTTGACCGTTTCTACCATGACGAGATCGGCCCCTACTGGCCGCCGGAGCGAAAACTGGTCGACAGGGGCTATCGCGATCTGTGTTTCCCTTTCGAGGAACGCCAGGCGCCCCAAATGGACATTCAGCTGGCGTGGGCCTTGGGCGACTTCCTCGGCTACCTCTCGACATGGTCCGCCGTTCAGCGCGTCAAGGGCACTGGGCGGGAGGACATTCTCAACGATTTCGCGCGGGACATCTCCCGCCTCTGGGGTGATCCGACGAAGACGCAGCCGGTCTCCTGGCCGATCAATATGAGGATAGGATTGCTCTGACAGCAGCAAGCAGAATGACCGCCGCCAAGACCAGAATTTGACGGACCCCGGGGGGCGCGTCAGGCTTTGCGCAGGAATTCCGTTCGCAGCACCAGGCCCTTGACCTGCGGAGTGCTGCATTCGATCTCGTCCGGATCACCGGTCAGCCGGATATTCTTGACCAGCGTCCCGCGTTTCAAGGTGGTTGAGCTGCCCTTGACCTTCAAATCCTTGATTAGGGTGACGGAATCCCCATCATTGAGCAGATTGCCGTTGCTATCCCGTGTTTCATCTGACATGGCGCAGTCTTTCCTGTTGCTTGTATGGGTTTGTCTTAACCGGACTTTGACGGCGCCGTCAATCTTGGCCACTATCTTGCAAAATCAACGGCCAATTCCGATATACTACAGACGCCTGCGCAACCCCTTATGAGCAGCATCAGATGCCCTTAGACATCATTCAGATCCCGGTCCTAAACGACAATTATATCTATCTGTTGCGGGACGAGGCCACTGGAGCTACCGGTGTGGTGGACCCTGCCGTCAGCGCGCCTGTGCTGGCGGAACTCGCCCGGCGCGGCTGGTCGCTCAGCCATATTCTCAATACCCACCATCATTCGGACCATGTGGGCGGCAATCTTGCCCTCAAGGCGGCGACCGGCTGCGTGATCGTCGGCCCGCGCGCCGACCAGGATCGCATCCCCGGCATCGACATCACCCTTGGCGACGGTGACAGCTGGTTCCTGGGCGCATCGGAAGCCAAAATCTTTGACGTGCCCGGCCATACGCGCGGCCATATAGCCTATTGGTTCGCCGATTCCGACGCCCTGTTCTGCGGCGACACTCTGTTCGCCATGGGCTGCGGCCGCCTGTTCGAAGGCACCGCGCAACAGATGTGGACCTCGCTGACCAAATTCCTCGCCCTGCCCGACGCGACCCGGGTCTATTGCGCCCATGAATATACCGAAGCAAACGGCCGCTTCGCGCTTCATGTGGAGCCCGGCAACAGTGCGCTTGTGGCGCGGATGGCCGATGTCCGGCGGCTTCGGGCGGAGGGACTGCCGACGGTGCCGTCAACGCTTGGACTTGAGCGCGCAACCAACCCGTTCCTCAGGCCCGACAGCGCGCTGCTTCAGCAAACCATTGGCCTGCCCGGCGCGGACCTTGTGAGCGTCTTCGCCCGCACCCGGCACATGAAGGACGAGTTCAGAGGATGAGCGAGAAAATTGAAAAAACGCAAGGCGAATGGCAGTCCTGCCTAAGCGCCGACGAATATGCCGTCACCCGCTGTTCGGCCACGGAACGCGCCTTTACGGGACGCTATTGGGATACGAAAACCCCGGGCGTCTATCATTGCGTCTGCTGCGACGCGCCGTTGTTTTCATCCGAAACCAAATATGATTCAGGCTCCGGCTGGCCAAGTTATTGGGCCCCCATCACCCCGGATGCCGTTCGCGAAGACCGTGATGAAAGCCACGGCATGGCGCGCGTCGAAATTTTATGCAGCCGTTGCGACGCCCATCTCGGCCACGTGTTCCCGGACGGCCCCCCGCCAACTGGCCTGCGCTATTGCATGAACTCGCTGTCGCTCAAGCTGAAGCCGCGGTGACCCGATCAGTGACGATTGGGCACATGCAGCACGAAGCAGGGGATCAAGGTGTCATGCCAGTTTTCCACATCCATCGGCTGCGGACCTGCTTCTGAGGAGAGGGTCGGCGGCTTATCCCCCTCGTCCTCACTGCGCCGCCAGAGATGGGCGCAGATGTCGAAAGCATAGCCCGAGCAGCTGGAAAACGTCACATAGAACACGAGCACTTCATTGCTCTTCAAAAAGCACTCCTGCCCGCTGATCCGAATCTTGTTTCGCCCGCGGATCAAGCAATTGTGATATTTTTTACTGATCAGCCCCCAATGCTCGAGATCAAGCGGATACCCAATCTCACCGCCATACCTCTTGCCGTAAACTGCATCTTCATTTGCGCAGGCCGCCATCAAGGCGTCATCGAACTTCTGTAGCAGCTCAGCAGTCTGTTTCCTCTTGGTGATTTCCGAACGTAGCTCATCAAACAAATCCGACGCCTGCTCAAGAGAGTCCTTGACCTCCGCTATCACGAGCTTTTTGACCTTGGAGAACAGGCTCATCGCCTCGCAACAGGCCTTGAGCCGGGCCACCATCTCGGGTGGAAGCTTCAGCTTTTTGGCCATGGACAGGCCAGCTGACAGCTCCCGCTCATAAAACGCCAGGCTGTTGCGCAAACCAAGTTCGACCACGGCCTGATCATATTCAGGAATGATCAAACTATCCTCCTCCCGGGATCCCGTTTCAGCAGCCCCGGAGGTCTGAGGCACAGGTTTCTTTTCCGGTTGTTTTTTCTGTTTCTTGCGCCCGTGTCCCTTGCGGCCGAGCGGACCGATATAATCCACAAGCTTATCGACGGGCCAGGCCCACAACGCTTCTTCGATCTCGCCCTTGCCAGAGGCTTTCTCTACAGGCTTGATCGCGGCAGCGCGACGATCTGCAATTTGCGGCCGTAGTTTTTCAAGCTTCTCCGACACCCTCTGCTCAAGATTCTGGATCATGGCCCGGTTGCGTTCTCCCTGCGGCCCAAAATCAAAGCCGCAGTTCAATGCCTGATTGAAAACAATCAACGACGTGCGGGCCAGATCTTCGTTATGAAGATGAAGTTGCGCATATGTACTCCGGGCTCGTTCTTTAAGGTCCTTCAGCGACATCCCCTCGGCCTTAAACATCAGGAATGCATGGCAGCTTCCATGGACATAACTCTTCTCCCGCCCGACCAGACAGCTCTTGAGAAAGGCCTGTTTTTCTTGTCCCGGGATTCCCTGATCCGCAAGCACGATCCAGGCAGCGGCAGCAGCCTCAAGCTCCGCGTGAGGATAAAATCTCTGCGCTTCCATGAATTCGAGAAACCAAGTGTTCTTGTTCGCCCCTTTCCACGCATCGAATATCGGCAGGTAAAGGCCCATGCGGAATTTCTTCTCTTCAGGCGACGCCTTCGCAATAACGGCGCAGACAGCGCTGACCTCACCTGCAATCAAATGATCCGGGATCAGAAAAGCACAGCATTTCGCAATATTGAGATAAGCTTCATAAGCGCTCGGCACACCGAGAAATTTCTGAAAAATCTCTGCGATCCGCTGCTCTCGTTTTATGCGGATCTCTGACGGACGCAGGCTGTCGTATTCAAGAATGGAGGCGATATAAGGCAGGTCTTCCTCCGCCTCGAAAAAAAAATGCACGCAACTGAAGGCACTGAACAGTTCGCGCACTTTCTGCTCACCGTATTTACGTTGCCAGCTTGTTACCAATGTGAGAAGGAGCTGCTGCCGCAACTCGACGCGAGTTTCGTAATTCTCGCATTCTTGGTAAAAAATACGACCGATTGGAAGTTCAAACGGCTTCAGCTCACATTCAGTCTCATTGTGATGCAGGACGGTAAAATACATAAAGGGCCTCACATATAAATGCTGGACCCTTCATGACGTATCGTAAAAATATCTGTGATCGTCTTATTCGAAAATGTCTTCCCAGCTGCCCTTGGTCGAGGCTTTCGAATATTCCGTTGCACGATTTTCAAAGAAATTCGTGTGCTCAACTCCGTTCAGCATCTCGTCCATCCAACCCAGCGGATTGCGGGTCGCGCCATAGCGCGGCTGCAAACCGAGCTGCGTCAGGCGGCGGTCGGCGATATAGCGAATATAGGCTTTAACGTCCTCGGGCGAGAGCCCCTCGACCCCGCCGAGTTCGAAAGCGAGATCGATGAAGGCGTCTTCATGGACCACGACAGTTTCGCAGGCCTCATAAAGATCGCGTTCGAACGCGTCGGTCCAGATTTCCGGATTTTCAGACACAAATGTCCGGAACAGATGCACCATTGAATTCGTGTGCAATGTTTCATCGCGCACCGACCAGGTGATAATCTGCCCCATGCCCTTCATCTTATTGAAGCGCGGGAAGTTCATCAGAATGGCAAAGCTTGCGAACAGTTGCAGGCCCTCGGTGAAGGCCCCGAACACCGCGAGCGTCTTTGCAATATCGGCCTTGGTATCAACGCCCCATTGCTGCATGAAGTCATATTTGTCCTTCATCTCGGTATATTTGAGGAAGGCTTCATATTCGGCTTCCGGCATGCCGATGGTATCGAGCAAATGGCTGTAGGCCGAGATATGGATGGTTTCCATATTCGAAAAAGCCGCCAGCATCATCTGCACTTCAGTCGGTTTGAAAACCCGCGAATAATGCTTCATGTAGCAATTGTTCACCTCGACATCCGCCTGGGTGAAAAAGCGGAAAATCTGGGTCAACAGATTGCGTTCGCCCGGCGTCAGCTTGCGGTGCCAGTCACGCACGTCATCGGCCAGCGGCACTTCTTCCGGCAGCCAGTGAATGCGCTGCTGGGTAAGCCAGGCGTCATAGGCCCAAGGATACTGGAACGGCTTGTAAAAAAGACGCCCGTCAAGAAGCGACATGCTGATAGTCCTCTGAAGTTTTAGAACTGCCCGTGCCCGGCCTTACTGGCAGGCCAGACATTCTTCATAATTATTGACCTCTACCTGCGCCACAAGCGGCAGCATGTCCGCAAGCCCCTCAAGCCGCACGGTCGGATTGAGGGCGACCTGCGACTCGGCTTTTTCGGCCCGCTGGATCGACAGTGAACGGCAATAATAGAGCGATTTCACACCCTTTTTCCAGGCCTGGAAATGGATCTGATGCAGATCCCGCTTATGCACGTCCGCCGGCAGGAACACATTGATCGACTGCGCCTGATCCACATAGGGCGTGCGATCGGCCGCATGTTCAATGACCCAGCGCTGATCGAGTTCGAACGCCGTTTTGAACACATCCTTTTCAAGATCGTCGAGGAAATCGAGATGCTGAACCGAGCCGCCATTGATGACAATCGACGACCAGATATCATCGGTATTCTGATTCTTTTCGTCCAGAATCCTGCTCAGATGACGGTTGCGCACGTTGTGCGATCCCGACAGCGTCTTATGAGTGAAGGAATTGGCGGCGATGGGTTCGATCCCCGGGCTCGTGCCGCCGCAGATGATCGAGATCGACGCCGTCGGCGCAATCGCCGTCTTGTTCGAAAAGCGCTCCTTGATGCCGTAATCGGCAGCGTCCGGACAAGCGCCGCGTTCTTCCGCGAGCTGTACCGAAGCCGCATTCACGCCGTCCTGGATGAGCGTGAACATTTTCTTGTTCCACACCTTGGCCATCACCGATTCGAACGGAATCATCTGGCCTTGCAGGAACGAATGGAAGCCCATGACTCCGAGCCCCACCGACCGCTCGCGCATGGCGGCATAGCGTGCACGTTCCATACCGTCCGGAGCGCGCTGGATGAAATCCTCAAGCACATTGTCGAGAAAACGCATGATGTCCGAGATGAAGTCCGGGTGATCCTTCCACTCAAGATAAGTCTCAAGATTGAGGGAGGACAAACAGCACACCGCCGTGCGCATTTCCCCAAGATGATCAAGCCCCGTCGGCAGCGTGATTTCACTGCACAGGTTTGACGTCTTGACGTTCAGACCAGCGAGTTTGTGATGTTCAGGAATGGCGCGGTTCACATGATCGATGAACACCATATAGGGTTCGCCAGTTTCAATGCGTGCGGTCAGAATGCGAATCCACAAACCACGCGCCTTGATGACCCGCTGCACCGATCCGTCACGCGGGCTCACGAGGGCCCAATCGGCATCTTCCTCGACCGCGCGCATGAAGGCGTCGGTGATCAGAAGCCCATGATGAAGGTTGAGCGCCTTGCGGTTCGGATCGCCACCGGTTGGACGGCGGATTTCGATGAACTCCTCGATCTCCGGATGATCGACCGGCAAATAGCAGGCAGCACTGCCCCGCCGCAATGAGCCCTGACTGATCGCGAGCGTCAGACTGTCCATGACGCGAATGAAAGGAATGATGCCCGAGGTCTTGCCCGAGCCCTTCACGATTTCGCCGATGCCGCGCAGATTGCCCCAATAGCTGCCGATGCCACCGCCATTGGCCGCAAGCCAGACATTCTCGTTCCACAGGCCGACGATGCTGTCGAGGCTGTCCGTGGCTTCGTTCAGAAAGCAGGAAATCGGCAAACCGCGCTTGGTGCCGCCGTTCGACAACACCGGCGTCGCCGGCATGAACCACAGGCGGCTGATATAGTCATAGATACGCTGGGCATGGGCGCTGTCGTCGCCATAGGCGCTCGCCACGCGCGCGAACATGTCCTGAAAATCCTCACCGGGCATCAGATAGCGATCGGCCAGGGTCGCCTTGCCGAATTCGGTCAGCAGGGCATCGCGCGAGGAATCCACCTCGACCTGACTGCGTCCATCAACCTGCACCGCACTTGCGAAACTGGCGCTCACTGTTACCTCCGAACCTGACTGGCACAACCGGCGAACGGAATGGGGGAGCCATGAAAGCTGAGAATGCTGCCAACCCAGGACCCATGGCCCTGTTTTGATCCCTCCTCACCCCGCACCGCCTAAGGCGATCTGGGGCTTGCCCCTGCCTCACCCGGAACATTCCGTCCGAGTAAATTCTTAACATGCCCGCCCCGCAAGATCTGTCTGAGCCTTCTGAACAGACATAGATTCCAGCAGTCGTCGAGCCAGTGGATTTTCCGCTTTTTTATCAACGGCAAAGCCTCTGGCGAACCGCGAAGCACACAAAATATAGTAGTGAGGGGGACGAGACTGTCAACCGCTTGTTATGCTTGACAGCCAGCACCGATTCAGCTCCTGCTCGCTATTTGCAGCAAATTCGGCCCGAAAACCGCAGGCGAAGGCCAATCGATCAATATGTAACGATGACGACAATCGCATCAGAATAAATTCCGGCCCCGACTTTCTGGCTTCCGGGGATGCGGCCATCGATCGTGTCGGATCGCTCTACATATCCCCGAAGTGCAATTAAATAACTATCGCTGACAGTCGACGCGCCAGCCCACCAGAATGCAGCGGCCGAGAAACAAAATTTGTCACAGGTCTTCGTTACCTCAAAACTTTATCAACCTCAGGCTGTATTTTAATGCCTGTCTGCGTCACGCCGGACACTGGTCAACCGTCTGGCGCTTATGAAACGATTATTTTTAATAGCCGCCCTGCTCTGCGGCGCTTCAATCGGCTTCCCGGCAACGGCCAGCCGCGCCGGCGACTTCAGCTCGCCCCATTGCCTTGAGGTCTGCCCGCGCGAGCGCCTGCCAGACCTCAATCGCAGCGACGACCTCATCACCATCGTGCGTGAGGCTTATAGCATGGTCGCCGACCCGCACAGCAAGCTTGCCCGCTGGGTCGCCTACCGGCTGTCTGAGGAGACCCTGGCGAGCAACCGCACCCGACACTGGGCAGCGGATCCGAAGCTTGTGGAACCCGCGACCCTCGAACCCGAGGACTATAAAGGGGCCCATGCAACACTTGGCATGGATCGCGGGCATTTCGCGCCACTCGCAAGCCTTGCCGGAGTCCGCGACTGGGCGTCGCTCAATTATCTCTCGAACATCGCACCCCAGCGCAGCACGCTCAACGCCGGAGCCTGGGCACGTCTCGAAAACGCCGAACGGCAACTCGCCACCAGCGGCGAGGCGGCAGAGGTTTACGTCCTGACCGGGCCACTATATGAGCATGAGATGCCCCCGCTTCCCGGGGCCGACGAACCCCATCTGGTGCCAAGCGGCTTTTGGAAGATCGTCGCCATCCAGACCAGCGAGGGCGTCGAACGCGCAGCCTTCATCTTCGATCAGGACAGCCCGCGCAACCTACCCTATTGCAAAGGGTTGGTGACGGTCGGGGATATCGAGCGCCGGGCCGGATTGGCCTTCGCCCCCTCAGGCGGCGGCATCCGCCCACTCGCCGAAAGCCACCAGAGCTTAGCCAAGCGGCTCGGCTGTGCCCCCTAAGCCATTCTGGGCGGCAGAATTTTCGGAATATAGATTTCCAAGTAAGCAATGGCGGCCTTTGTCGCCTCCTCACCCATGGCAGCTGTCACCCGCCCCGAATCCATCATCGACAGGCAGAACATCAGATCCGCGATCTCCACCGCGCGAAAGAACAGAACCGGCTGCTCCTCCAGATCCGGCAGTTGAAAAAACTGCTCGACCTGGCTCGCGAACAGCTTGCCAAGCTCGATATCATTGGCGCGGTCGGAGCGTTTGATGTCAGGCGGCGTCTTCGGCCCGATCAACAGCTGACGCGCCGCCGGGTTGGTTTCGTAATAGCGCACGCCACGGGCGATGGAAAAGGCAACCACGTCCTGCCAGCGCGCCATGGGCTCCGGTATGGGGTCCGCCAGTTGCTCCCGCAGCTCCCCACCGATCTCGCGCACGAGGTCAATGTAAAGATCATGAATATTGGCGAAGAAATGATAGGCTGACGCTTTCGGCACATTCGCATGGGCCGCCACGTCGCCCAGACTAAGGGCATCGAGCTCGACTGTCTCCAGAAGCTGCCGCGCTGCTTGCAGCAGAATATCCCGGCGTGCCCGGCCACGTGCCTGGGTGGTACTTTTCCGTGTGCTCAAGAGCGCCATAACCCAGGTTCCCGCGGTCCGATCGGCTGTTGACAGACTTAAAACTCGATTATAGTCTGGTTTTAAGTCTACTACATACTGCCCATATCCGCCAAGCAACAACATCAAAACGGCGAAAGGCACCAGGGACTATGTCGGATCAACATCTCAAAGCCCAAAGCCTGGGCTGGACGCAAGTGGCCGCCCTGGGCGTCGCCATCGTTGTGGCCGGGCAATTCGTCGGCTGGAATTACGGCCTGGCCCTTGGCGGCTGGGGCGGCATGTTTATCGCCACGCTGCTGATGGCGGTGATGTATCTCGGCCTGACCCAAAGCCTCGCCGAGCTTTCTAGCGCTATCCCGAGTGCTGGCGGGTTTTACACCTATGGCCGCCTCGCTTTTGGGCCGTTTGTCGGATTTCTGGCCGGATTGTCAGTGTTGATCGCGCTGACCATCGGGGCCGGGATCGCGCTTGAATTCGTCGTTGCCTACAGCCAGTCGGTGCTCGGGCTCGGCGGCTGGCCGCTTAAGCTTGGCCTCATCACAGCCGTCATCGCCGTCCATATTCGCGGCGTCGGTGAGGCCATGGGCCTGACCTTTGTCATCGGCGCGGTGGCCGTCATCATCTTGCTCGCCTTCATGGGCGTCATGGCTCCACATGTGGAGGCGGCGCATCTCTTCAATCTCACAACCGGAAAGCCCGGCGCTTTTCTACCCCATGGCATCTCGGGCATCCTCGCCTGCGTTCCCTTCGCGGTCTGGCTGTTTCTCGGGGTCGAGCAAGCGGCCCTTGCGTCTGAAGAAGCCATCGACCCGGCACGCACCATGCCGCGCGGACTTGTAGCCGCCATCCTGACTTTGATGGTCACCGGCCTCGGCGTGCTCCTGACCGCAGCCGGTGCGGGCGGCAGCGAGGAAATCAAAACCGCCGCCGATCCGCTCTACATGGCCATGACCAGTCCGCTCGCCTATGGCCCCGGATTCTGGGCCGCGAAGCTCATCGGCATCGGCGCGCTGATGGCTTTGCTCGCCACCGTGTTCTGTCTGATCTATTCGGCCTCGCGGCAATTGTTCGCGCTCGCCCGCGACCATCACCTGCCGCCCATCCTCGCCACCACCGGCAAGCGCGGCACGCCCTATGTGGCACTGCTCGCCATTGCCATCACGGGCTATCCGGTGTCCTTCGCCCAACCCGATCAAATCCTCGTGCTGGTGGTGTTGCTGCTGAACCTAACCTATGTGATCGTGCTTGCGGCCTTTATCCGCCTGCGCATCACAAGCCCGGAATTGCAGCGCCCCTATCGCGCCTTTGGCGGCGTGGCACTCGCCAGCGTCAGCATCCTGCTGTCGGCCGTGGTGCTGTGGTCCTGCTTCCAGATCAATGGCCATATTCTCACGGCCACAGCGATTGTTTTCGCCCTGTTTATCGCTTATTTCCTGCTCGCGCCCCGGCGCCTCGCCCGTGATGAGGTCTTATCGAAATCATGACCCAGGAAACCTTGCTCGACCGCCGCACTCGTCTGCTCGGCAAACATTTCCCGCTGTTTTATGATAGACCGCTGCATCTGCTGCGCGGTGAAGGTGTCTGGCTTTACGACGCGGACGGCAGGCGCTATCTCGATGTCTATAACAATGTGCCCCATGTGGGCCATTGCCATCCCCGCGTGGTTGATGCCCTTTGCACACAGGCGCGGATGCTTAATATCCACACCCGCTACCTCCATGAAAATATCGTCAATTATGCTGAACGTCTGACCGCGACCTTTGACGATGATCTCAAGATGGCGCTGTTTTGTTGCAGCGGCACCGAGGCCAATGAACTGGCGCTCAGGATCGCAAGCAAACATACCGGCGGCACCGGCATCATTGTCAGCGATCACAGCTATCACGGCAATTCAGCAACCCTCGCCGCCCTCACCACCGCCTTTCCGACATCCGAAGTGAAAGGCCCGTATATCCGCACAATCCGCGTGCCAGATCCTTACCGCGACGGACAAACCGGCGACGCCACTGCCGCAGAGGTTGCAACCGTCATCCGCGAGATGGAGGCCCAGGGCATCAAACTCGCCGCCCTTCTCGTCGACACGCTTTTCTCGACCGAAGGATTGCCCAACGTCCCCGAGGGCTGGCTCAAGTCAGCTGTCGACCATGTGCACGCCGCAGGCGGCCTGTTCATCGCCGATGAAGTGCAGCCCGGGTTCGGCCGCATGGGATCGCATATGTGGGGCTATCAGGCCCATGGCGTGACGCCGGATCTTGTCACCATGGGCAAACCCATGGGCAACGGCCATCCGCTTGCGGGCGTGGTGGCGCGTGGCAATCTCGTGAATGAGTTCGCTGCCGAGTCCATGTATTTCAACACCTTTGGCGGCAACCCCGTATCCGCCGCCGTGGGGCTCGCCGTACTCGATGTGATCCGCGATGAAAACCTCATGGAAAACGCCCGTGCCGTTGGCGATTATATTCAGGCGGGGCTCCATAAGCTCGCCGCCAACTATGACATCATCGGCGATGTGCGCGGCCGCGGTTTGTTTTTCGGCCTCGAACTCGTGCGCGACCGGACGACCCGGGAACCCGCCCCCCGAGAGACCTCGCGCATCGTCAATCAGATGCGTGAAAACGGCGTGCTCATCAGCAAAATCGGCCGTCATGAAAACGTGCTGAAAATGCGCCCGCCCATGCTATTCAATCGCGAACATGCCGATCTCTTACTCTCAACGCTCGACCGCGTGATCGGCAGCATCTGAGGCAAAAATGATCACGATGCGCATAGGCCGACGTGGCATCGAAGCGGCGCTTTCAGTCTCCGGCCCGGCCCATGATTACAGCACCGCCTATATCCGCAGGCCTGCCGGTGAACTGCAAGACGCCGCAGCCGATCTTCGCAGACGGCTTTACGGGCTCAGTCCTGCAGCTTGACCGGATCCGGCGCCATCACCTCGCGCACGATCAGGCGCAGAATGGCGAAAATCGGAACCCCGAGAAACACGCCCAAAACGCCCAGGAGTTTGCCGCCCATAAGCACGGCGAAAATCACCATGGCGGGCGGCACGTCAACGCGTTCTCCTACAAGGCGTGGAGTGAGGATGCTTGATTCGATGCCTTCCGCCACAATGAAAGTCGCAGCGACACCGCCGAACAGGGCCAGAGTCGCCCCCTCCTGCGCGACCCCGGTCATCCCCGCGAGTACCAACGCAATAGCGGTGCCGATATAGGGCAGATATTTCATGAACCCGGCAAAGATCCCGATAACGAGACCATATTCAAGCCCCGAAAGCATCAATCCAGAGGCGTAAACAATGGCCACCGTAACGCAGACCCAAGCCTGTCCGCGCAGAAATCCGGACAGGATATGATCGACCTCGGCCACGATTTCATGAGACTTCTGCCGCCTGCCGTCCGGGACTGAGGCATAGATCGTTGTCACAAGCTTCGGCCAATCACGCAACAGGTAATAAAGGATAACAGGCGTCAGCAAGGCGAGGCCGATTTTCGGCAGAACCATCAAGCCTCCACTCAGGACCGAAGACGCAAGAGGTGCGGCAAAATTCAGCGATCCACTGCCGGCCGGCCGCCCCGTCTCCGCCGACGGCAAGGCGATATAAGGCATGATTTCCGTGCGGATTCCATCCATGACGCGATCGATCAGGGACGGCAGAATTTTAATCAGGCTCTGCAACTGCCCATAAACGATCGGCCCAAGAACCGACAAGGCACCGAGGAACAACAGCACAAGAAGCGCCACCACCAGGATGCTGCCGACGCCGCGCGGAATTCCGAATTTTTCAAAGCGTGTCGTCAAAGGATCGCAAAGATAGGCGAGCATCAAGGCGACAATAAATGGGCTCAGGATATCTCCCGCCCACACAAGGAATGCGCCACCGATCACCATTCCCGCTATCAGGAAGGTCAGCCGCATCAGACGTGGCGACACCATATAAACCTCTCGTCCTGTCTCCGCATTTAATCCTGCGGTGGGCTATCCTGCTCGGCGTCCTTTTCCTTGAACCCAAGCCATACCCCGACGAGAAACAAAATGACATAAATAAACAGAGAGTACTTTCCTGCACCGTCCTTAAATTCGCGCAGAATGGACCCGACGACATCCATGAATGACGATCCCGCCCCGGCTTTGGCCGAGGCCGCCTCGCTTGCGGCGGCGGTCTCGGCCCCCTTGGACTTTGGTTTGGAGCGCGTGCTGTAAAGCAGACAGCTCCCGCCGAGCACCAGCAATAAGCCGCCTGTTACCGCCGCCCCAAGCGGAGCGCCGATCTGCGATACCACCCATAGAAAAAATGCGGCGATCAGAAAACCTACGGCCGTCATCATCATGCAGATGGCAACAATAACCGCGACTATTCGCCCCAGATTATCCCTGAGCGTGGTGCGCACGGCATCAAACGCACGATCCCGAACTGATACCCCTGCGCCGCCGTCGAATAAATTTTTGACGACGCTTTGCAACGCCCCCGCTGCGATGATCTCATGCAGAAGAAGCGCCATAATGGATCGCATTTGACTTCCCAAGGTAGTGCCCCTTCACCAACCGGTCTGTTAACGGCGCAGCAACTGCCCAAGCAGAACGCCAAACCCGACGGCCAGGGCAATGCTGGCCATGGGATGTTCGCTCACTTTCTTCTGCGTCGCCCCAAGCGCCGCTTTAGCGTCCTTGGTGACGCGATCAAATTGATCATGCATCTTCTCACTGGCGATGCCCGTCGCACCCTTGGCAATTTTGCTCAGAGATTCCGTAAGACCAGACATCTCTGCCTTGAGCTTGGTGACTTCGTCTTCCATGGAAGCATACCGGGAGTCAGTCGAATTTGACGCTGTATCAGCCATTATACTCTCCATTCTGAGGGATGGGGGCGCAGATACATCGCGCAACGCGGATGATCAGTATAGAAGAAAAATGGCCCTTTAGCCAACAGCCTGGCCAGAAAACCACCTGAAGTTTATCCTTTAGGACAGTCTTTCTCGTTGAAACCAAAGAATAAAACAGCCGATTTAACAATTTGCGAATGATGGATGCCCAAAGGCTTGGTTGATCAGCGCCATAGGCTAACGATCACATCATCGTATTCTTGAAATACGGTGGCAGGGGCGGACATGCCCTTTATCACAATGGCATACTTCAAAACATCTATCGTGAAGAGATTCACCGCCAGGTTCATTCTCAAAAACAGGAAAACCCTGTTCTTCTTCTGATATCGGCCACGCTCCGCAGTCAATTGTTACACGCTCGCCGCCTGGCTGGTCAGGGACGAACATTGACCATCGTGGCCTGCATGAGTGCGACGACCTTCTCAACGCCTTCTGAGTAGGCCCGGACTTCTCCTGTACAGACCGTAAGGAGCTTGCCAGCCGACATGACCTTTCCAATCGCCAAGAACCGGTCGCCAACAGCTGGTCTCATGAAGTTGACCTTGAACTCAGCTGTGACCACCTCCGTGCCCGGCGGTGCCTTGGTCAGGGCGGCATATCCACAGGCGTTGTCAACAACACTCGTGATTGCACCGGCATGCATATAACCATGCTGTTGGGAAAGTTGTTCCGAGAATGGCAGTTCTATCTGCACCTCTCCATCCGCGACGGACAGAAGTTTTGCACCAAGGGTCGTCATCAGACCCTGGGATTTGAAGCTGGCGGCAATTCTTTCCCAAATATCACTCATGAAACCTGTATCTCCCTTTTAAGGATCGCCACAGCAGCATAAGGCATTCAAAATCAAGATTAAAAAGAAAAGTCGCCAGTGGGCACAGCTGGCTTGGAATGCACTTAAGCTTGGGGGGAGAATGGTAGCGGAGGAGGGATTCGAACCCCCGACACGCGGATTATGATTCCGCTGCTCTAACCAACTGAGCTACTCCGCCTCATCAAGAAGCATGCCGACGCATGCGTACAGGCGAGGAGGGATATAGGGCGAGCAAGGGGCGGCTGTCAAGCCTCCCGAGAGGCTTTTCACGCAGCCGATGTCTCAACATCATAAAGCGACCGCGTGGCGGCGATCCAGCCGCCGCCGAGAACGCGGCTGCCTTCATAGAGAACACAGGCTTGACCGGGCGAGACCCCGGCTTCGGCGCTATCCACGAGGACGCGGGCGCTGCCTGCACCTTCAGGTCCGGGAAACAGCATGGCCGCCACCGGAGGACGGGTCGAGCGCACGCGGACGGCCACGGCGATACCATGATCCGGGATCGCGGCCGAACCCAGCCAGTTCAGCTCACGAAGGATAATTTCCTTAACCTTCACAGCCTCATATGGGCCAACAACCACCTGTTTTTTATCGGGATCGAGGCGCACCACATAGAGCGGATCGCCGGTGCCGCCAACGCCGATGCCGCGCCGCTGACCGATGGTGTAATGGATGATACCCTTGTGGTTGCCAATCACGCTGCCGTCGATATGGACGATCTCGCCCGGCTCGGCCGCACCGGGGCGCAGGCGTTCGATCAGATCCACATATTTGCCCGACGGCACGAAACAAATGTCCTGACTGTCCGGTTTGTCAGCCACCGGCAGGTCATAGCGGGCGGCCAGAGCCCGGGTCTGGTCCTTGTCCTGCCCACCGAGCGGAAAGCGCAGGAAATCGAGCTGCTCGGCATTGGTCCCAAACAGAAAATAACTTTGATCCTTGGCTGGATCGGCGCCAGCGTGAAGCTCTGCCCCGTCCGCCCCCATCAGCCGCTGCACATAATGACCGGTGGCAAGGCAAAGCGCCCCGAGATCACGGGCCGTCGACAGCAGATCGCGGAACTTGACCGTCTGATTGCAGCGCACGCAGGGAATGGGGGTCTCGCCGCGGATATAGCTGTCGGCGAATTCGTCGATCACGGATTCGCGGAAACGGCTTTCATAATCAAGAACATAGTGAGGAATGCCGATGCGCTCGGCGACCTGCGCGGCGTCATAGATATCCTGACCGGCGCAGCAGGCCCCCTTTTTCTGGATAGCCATGCCATGATCATAAAGCTGGAGGGTGATCCCCACCACGTCATAGCCCTGCTCTTTCAACAGAGCCGCCACGACCGAACTGTCAACCCCGCCCGACATGGCGACAACCACGCGCGTATCCGCAGGCGCCAGGGGGAAGCCAAGGGAGTTCAGTTCGCTCGTCTGACCGCGCGCCAAAGCCGCGGCATCATGGGTATCGGTCCTCATCATGGGCCGAATATAGGGCTTTCGGCGCCATGTGCAAGACCGGGGCGCAGTCCTTTATACCATCAGAGATAATTGACCAGACTGAGCTTCGACAACTGGCCGACGATTTTATAGGACGTCTCAAGCGCCAGCTGATCGGCATTGAAGCGGGACACAGCCTCGGTCATGTTCACTTCCTCGATATCGGCAATGAAATTGGTGAGGAAGTCCTTGGTCACCCCAAGATTGTCCTTCAGGATATCGACCCGGCCCTGACGCGAGCCGTTCGCGGCGATCTCGGTCTGCACCGTGCTGATGGATGTATTGAGAGCCCCGAGCTGGCCTTCAAGGAAGGTCCGCTGAGCCGTCGTCAGATTGCCACTGAGCGGCCCGAGCGGTCCGGCGTCGAAATCGGCAATGGCCTTGATCGTCTCAAGCAAGCCCTGCCCGACATCACTCGCCAGCACGCCATATTCAAGGTCCATATTGTCCCCGACCCGCGATGACAAATTGACGGAATCATTCTTGAGAAGGCTGGCAATATCTGGCGCGGCCTTCAGATCATCAAGGGTATTGGCCGCCACCGGCTTGGTATCGGTCCGCGATCCGGCGAAAAGATAGCGCCCATCCATCTGCGCATTCAGCCCGCTGAGGATAATGCTCGCCGCCTGTTTCAGCTCCTCGACAAACGCCACCGACGAGCCGGTGCCGAGCGCATTGGTGATCGCCTGACGCAGATTATCCGCCGCCTTATAGGTCGACTCGAGATAAAGATCGTTCATCTCGAGCTTTTGCTGCACGTCCGTCAGATTGGCGGTATAGCCATTGTTCCGCGACAGCAACGACTTCGACCCGAGCAGAGTTTGCGCCTCGCGGGCATAGCCGCTGAAGGTTGACGATTTCTTGCCGGTATTGATCTGCTCCTGAGTGTCAAACAGGCGCGACTGGTTGGTCAAAAGCTGGCTGACCATGCTCTGGTTATGGCCGAAGCTTGATACACGCGTCATGCCGTCCCCTCCTTCAAATTCTGTTTATCCATCACACGACATTGAGCAGCGCATCATACATCTCACGCACTGTGGTGATGATGCGCGCCGCCGCATTATAGGAATTCTGAAAAATCACCATGTTCGACATTTCCTCGTCCAGATTGACGCCGGAATAATCCTGGTAACGCTTGCCCACATCGTCGGCGAGCGCCTGGGTATCGGTCCTGCGGCTCGCCGTCAGATCGGCCGCGAGGGAAATACTGCTGAGAATGGTCGCATTATATTGCCCGATGGTCACACTGGTGCCCGCAAGACTGCCGGTGGCCGGAAACTTGATCACTTTGGTGGCGAGCGCATCGAACGCCTTGGCGCCCTCATTGTTGCTGACCGACAGCGCACTTTGCCCGACAGCGGTTCCATAGCTGAGCTGACCAAGCGCCATGCGTTGCGGCTGTTTGGCGATCTTGCTCACAACCGAAAGACCCGTCGCCTGATCGGCCAGGTAACGCGCGCCGATGCCGAACAGGCTCGATAAGGTGACGCCGGTGCCGCCCCGGAAACTGTTGTCCGTTTTGACATTGAGCGTCACCGACTCATATCCGACTTTCGGCGTCATCTTGATCTGCCCGCTCGCATCCAGCGAAAAGGTCATCATTTTCCCAAGACCATTGATGTCATTGAGATCGGTCAGGATGTCATTGAAATTCCCGGCCGGGATATTGAGCGTATAAGACGTCAGCAGCTTGTTGCTGCCGTCCAGGACATCGAAACTGACCGTGCTGCCCGCCGTAAAGCCATTCGGATCGGTGCCGGTGAAGCCCGTGGCGTAATCGGTGCCGACCTTCGAGGTCACGATATCGTTCATGCCAAAGAAATGCGAAAACCCGACCTCGCCACGCTTTGAGGGATTGGCCGGATTATCGACCATGGCGACACCATTGCCGGCCCCGTTCGCCGTCAAGCTCATTACCCCATTGGTAAGCGACAGCGTGCCGCTGCCACCAAGCCCGGCGTTGACGGCCGCGACCACGTCATCAAGGGTCGCGTAACTTGAAAAATTGATGGCCACCTTATTAACAACAGTGCCCGTCGCATCGGTCACAACGAATTCCGTTTGGCCGGTGAAGCCATGGGGATCGGTGCCGAGCATGCCGGTCTGTTTGCCGATCAGGCTTGCGGGCGGCGGATAGGCGCTGCTCGCGTTATGAACCGCGTTCAGTTCATTGGCCACGGTACCGGCCAGACGGCCAAGTTCGTTGGCCATGTCCGGCAAAATCTTGTCGCGCATATTGAGGAGCCCCATGAGCTCCCCGCCCGAAAGCGACCCATCCAGTGGAAAGCCAACCGGGCTTGCCTGCTTCGTGGTCGGATCGACCACATGCATGGTGATGGCCGAAAAGCTCGTCTCCGACGTCACCATGCCGGGAGCCGTATAGCGCAGTTCATAGCGCGCCCCGCCAAGCAACAACGTACCCGTGGAGGTCGTCACATAGGACGACCCATCGGCCTGCGGTTGCACCCGGATATCGATCAGAGACGATAGTTTGTTCAAGGCCGCGTCACGCTGCTGTTCAAGCCCGCCGGTGGCGTTCCCCAGGACCTTTTCCTTGATGATCATGGGATTGAGGGCATCGATCTGTTTCAGAAGTGAATTGATGGTGTTCACATTCTCGGAGATCTGGTTGCTAGCTTCCGTGCGCAGATTCTGGACCTCACTGGAGAGACGCGAGATTTCATTGGCGAAATCCTCGATCCCGGCAATGGCGTCCTGCCGCAGCACGAGCTTGCTGGTGTCCTGTGTGGTGGCGCCGACCTTGGCGAGCAAACTGTCAAGCCGCC
Organism: Govania unica; assembly: GCF_027920805.1. Classification (GTDB taxonomy): domain Bacteria; phylum Pseudomonadota; class Alphaproteobacteria; order Sphingomonadales; family Govanellaceae; genus Govanella; species Govanella unica. Next base: position 769,588 of record NZ_JANWOI010000001.1, on the reverse strand, counting down.
CGGCGAGCGACGTGTTGCTGTCCGGCCGCCCGAGCAGCATCTGCACCCGATCATGAAATGCCGTTTCCACCGCATAGCGACTGGCCGACCCGGTGGTGCTCAGCATGGAGTTTTTCAGGAAGTTATCGACCACACGCTCGATCGACGCGACCTTCACCCCTGTGGAGGAGGCCCCATTGATGATTGATTCCTGGCGCACGACCTCGCGCACATAGCCCGGCGTGTTGACATTGGTAATATTGGCCGCTGTCACGCCCATGGCCGACTGGCTGGTATAAAGCCCGGACAGTGCCGTATTCATGACCGAAGTAAGGGACATGATCAAATCTCCCGATCAGCGGAGTAGGGCGGCAACTCTTGCCCGCCACAGTCCGAACCTTGGCCCGCAACAGTCCGGCAACAGGCAAAAACTGCCCAAGCCGTCTTTGTGGACAGGCATGCGGATGCTCCGGGCACCCGTGCCCTGCTGTTCTCTGAAAGTCTTGAGAAACCCTGCATTTTCCGTCCTTCTACCGGCCTGTGAGCGACATTCTGCGGATCGTCGCCATATCAGTCTCGCAACCACTGTCGCAAAGACCGTGCCAATTTCACCTTCACCCTCAAAAGACCATCTGTTGCCTGGTAGTTTTTGCCCCCGGGCAAGATTTTGCCGGGCGGCTTCACGACCCTCATGCGGCCGAAATCCCGGAAATCAGCTAGTTTCAGGCCATTTCAAAAACTGGCCCGATGCTTGCTTCTATGGGTTCGGACGACCGTGAAATCGGATCATCACACCGCCCGGACCCAGCCGAAGCTCAAGGTCCCGGCCCCAACAGACTTTTAAGGACGGCTATGACGATCGGACTTCTGACGCAATTGTTCGCCAGCATCGGCGGCACCGCATTGGCGGGGCTCGGCAGTCTTGTGAAATCAGGCGAGCAGACAACTGACGATGCCGCTCTCAAAGGCAACGGCGGACAGGTCCAGCAAAAATTCGCCTCAATCCTGGCCGCGCTCACCAGCGCGCAAGGGAGCGCGGCCGCTGCGCTCGAGGGCACCACGCCCGGAACTATGCAGGACCCCGTCGCCACGTCCCCGCTCGGCACGATGATCCTGCCGCAATCGGCCATCACGCCCCCCAACCTGACCGACGGCAAGGCTCTGATAACAGCGCTCGATACTTTGGCCAAACGTTTGGGGGCGGTCTCAACGGATGGTGCCGTGGACATGACCAAGCTTGCCTCCATGCTCGGCGTGACGACCGAGCAGATGGTCAGCTTCAAAGACAGCCTTCAAAACCTTGGCCCTGTGAATGCCCTCGCCAAACCGGCAGAGATCGCACTTCCGCACAAGCTCCCGATCGACAACGCGTTATCTGACGAGCCGACGGACGACATCCCGGAGGACGACAGCGCCGCGCTGGCCGAGACCCTTATTCCTTTTCTGATGGTGATCGCAGCCCTGCCTGCCGCCGCTGAACAGGTGACCGGTGCAACCGCGAGCGACCTTGCCACTACGATTGCAGCCAGTCGTGCGGCTCCGGCCCATCAGGAGATTGCGGAAAATACCCTCCCAGACGAGACGGCCTCCGATGTTCTCGCATCACCAGCAGATGCGGCGCCGGATACGGTGCACCCACACGCAACCCCCGGGCAGCAATTGGCCGCCTCCCTGATCGCCGCAACCCTGAAAGCCGCAGCTCCCGTCGTCGCAACCACGATGGAAACGCCAGCCGCGGCACCCGAAGCCGCACCGTCCACCGCCGCCAGCAATATCGCCGCTCAGACGCAGATCAAATCCAACACAGCCGCTGAACATCAGATCGACAATCGCACCGATCGCAAGTCGCTGCTGCGCGAAGCAAAAGGCAAACCCACGGTCGCAGCATCAGACAGCAAAGCGGCCAGCAAATCCGAAAATACCCACGACGTCACCACCAAACCCCGCGTCGACAGCACGGCACCGAGCGCAGACAGCAAACGCCCGACCGCCAATGCAGCCACCGAACTTGCGCTCAATCTGCAAAAAGCTTTTGCCGCCAGCGATGGGCAATTTGATGACACCATAGAGGCGACGGACGGCTTCGCTGTCATACGAGGCAGCGGGCTTGCCGACCTCAGCACCGGCGCAAGCGCGCTCAGATCCTCCACAAGCACCCCGAACTGGGCACCGTTCGGCGCTTATGTGGCCGGTCAGGTGGGCATGCAGATCAGCCGCGCCATCAAGGACGGCAATGACAATTTCAAGATCCGTCTCGATCCGCCGGAACTTGGCCGCATCGACGTCAAACTGGAAATTGCCAGTGACGGCCGGATCAATGCCGTCGTGGCAGCCGACAATGAAAAAACCCTGCAATTGCTGCAAAAGGAACAAGGCACCCTTGAACGGGCTCTGCAGGATGCAGGGCTTAAAACCGACAGCGGCAGCTTGAGCTTCTCTCTCAACAGTCATCAGCAAAACACCCGTGATGATGATGACCGCAACTTTTCTTCATCCGGCCGCGGGCGCGCCAGGACCAACCTGTCCACCGACGCCGGTGATATTTCGACAACGGCAGCGATCCGGATGACCATTTCCGATCGCGCCCTTGATATCCGCGTTTAAAGCGAGGACCAGCCATGACCACCATCGACAATAATTATGGAGGCGCGACCGGTCAGGCCGCCTCCGCCGGACAAAAGCTCGCCGGGGACATGCAGACCTTTTTGAAGCTGCTGACGACTCAGTTGCAACATCAGGATCCGATGCAGCCGATGGATTCAAAGGAATTCACGCAGCAGCTTGTAGCCTTCAGCGGTGTTGAACAGCAAATCACCACCAACCAGAACCTGGAAAAGCTGATCTCCCAGGTCAATTCGCAGGAGATGTCCTCCGCCGTCAATTTCATCGGCCGCGACGTTCAGGTGCTGACCACATCAAGCAAGCTCGCCGACGGCAAGGCCAGCTGGAGCTATGCGCTCGACCTGACCGCCGATAGCAACGCCATCACCGTCAAGGATGCAACCGGCAACACCGTCTATAAAGGGAGCGGCGAAACCAAGGCCGGAGCCCATCAGTTCACCTGGGACGGCAAGGACATGAACGGCACTCAGCTGCCCGACGGCATGTATACGCTCGAAATCGCGCCAAAAACCCAGAACGGCACCGCCGTCGCCCATGACATCTTCATGCGCGGCGAGGTTGAGGGCGTCGAACAGGTGAACGGCCAATATTATCTGTCGGTCGGCGGCATGCTGATCCTGCCCACACAGGCCCAGTCCATCTATTCAAAAGCAAAACTGGACGCAACGACCTGACCTATTCCGTCTCTCAGAAGCGAGAGACACGGCCCGCAATCCCGGGCCACCAACACGGATGATATATCATTTTTCGCCCGCCATGCCGGGCCCCTACAAATGGAGAAACGTCCATGAGCCTCTATGCAGCGCTTTATTCTGGTGTGTCCGGCCTCGGCGCTTATTCGAGCGCCCTCGGCATGATTTCAGACAACATCACCAACATCAACACGGTGGGCTACAAGGAAACGCGGGCGCGCTTTTCGACGCTTGTGACCGAAACCCGGTCGGCCAACCGATATTCACCGGGCGGCGTACAGGTTCTGCCGCAGAACCTCATCAGCAAGCAGGGACTGCTGCAATCCTCAAGTTCGGCCACCGATCTCAGCATCGACGGCGCCGGGTTCTTTGTCGTCCGCCAGGACACGAAAAACAACGAAGCCGTCGCCTTCACCCGCGCCGGATCCTTCACCCCGGACGCAGCCGGATTCCTGCGCAACACCGCCGGTCAGTATCTTCTCGGCTTCCCGCTGGATGAAGAAGGCAATCCGCCATCAACGCGCAGCACCGAACAGCTCGTGCCGATCACCATCTCGGGCCTGACCGGTACCGCCCAGGCCACCACCAAGATCGACCCTCTGCGCGGCAACCTGCAATCATCGCAGCCGGTCAGCAGCGACGTCACCGGCGGCATCTATGACATGACGGATCCGACCAAGAACATGGCTGGCAACGGGGTTGCGCCCGACTTTGTCCGCAACATTCAGGTGTTCGACAGCATGGGGACGCCCCATAACCTGACCTTCGGCTTTCTGAAATCCGCCGCCACCAACGAATGGAACGTGGAAGTCTGGTCGACCGACGGCCAGAATGTCACCCCCCTTCCCGGCGGCCAGATCGCCAGCGGCACGCTCGCTTTCAATTCCGATGGCTCGCTGAACAAGGTCGGCAGCTCGCCGGCACTTCTCGGCGCACTCAATGTCGACTGGAACTCCGCATCGGGCGCGGCCAAAGCCGCCAACAGCACTATCGCCCTCAACTGGGGCAGCAATGGCGATGTCGATGGCTTTACCCAGTTCGACACCAACTCGACCCTGATTTCATCGTCGATCAACGGCGCCCGGTTCGGTAACGTGAACGGCGTCTCGATTTCAAAGGACGGCACGGTGACGGCGCTCTTTGACAACGGCCTGCAACGCCAGGTCTATCAGTTGCCGATCGCAGTGTTCCAGAACCCCGACGGCCTGACACGGCGTCAGGGCAATTCCTACAGCATGTCGGATGACTCCGGCGTCTTCACGCTGCAGGTGGCCGGAGATGGTGGATCGGGTGCCGTAGCCCCTTCGACCCTCGAAGCCTCCACCGTCGACCTCGCCCGCGAGTTCAGCGAGCTTATCACGGTGCAACGCGGCTTCTCGGCCTCGACCAAAGTCATCACCACCGCTGACCAGATGCTGGATGAATTGAACAACATCAAACGTTAACACTAGCGTTAACCTTTGACGGCGGCTTGCGGACTCTCCTGCAAGCCGCCGTTTTCTATTGTTTTTCGGCAACCCGCATAACGCAAGGTAGGGAGAATTGCAGGCAATTTTTAATATCCATTAACCGCAATCTTTAGAGCTTTCTTAAGTGCCTGTCCTTTAAGGTCATCTTGCGCTTTAGAGGCGGAGTTAATTTACGAAATGAGTATCGAACGAAAAATGCGACCGACCCATGTGATCGGCCCTACCGGCGAACCCCTGACGCTCGGCGACCTGCCCCCGGCCAACACCCGGCGCTGGGTGATCCGGCGCAAGGCGGAAGTTGTCGCGGCGGTAAGAGGCGGCCTTTTATCGCTCGACGAAGCCTGTCAGCGCTATACCCTGTCGGTTGAAGAATTCCTGTCGTGGCAACGCGCCATCGACCGTGACGGCCTGCCCGGCCTCAGGACCACCCGGGTTCAGCAGTATCGCAGCGCCGAAGCGCGCTAGTCAGACCGCCATCTGCGGCTAGGCAAATTTTGCCTATATTTAACCACTTGCTAACTTTCTTGCTGCTACCTTGAGCCGTAACAGATGGTTGCGGCTCACCGCTTTGCGTGAGCGCGCCGCCGGCCATCATTCTGGCTCGGGTTTTATAAGGTAGCGATCTCGTGAACGGCATGCTTCAGTTCTTTCGCGGTTTGGGGCCCACCCGCCTTGCGGCCATGGCGGCCGTCGGCGCCACACTGATTGCTTTTTTCTTCTTCATCACCATGCGGCTCGCCGAGCCCAAGATGGCGCTGCTCTATTCCGACCTCGAATCCGGTGACAGCGCCAAGATCATCGCCAAGCTTCAGGGCATGACGATCCCTTACCAGGCGTCCGAGGATGGCTCGACCATTCTTGTCCCGAGCGACAAGGTGCTGGATCTCCGGATGAACATCGCCCAGGAAAACATCGTCGGTTCAGGTTCCATCGGCTATGAGCTGTTCGATAAAAGCGACGCCCTCGGCACCACGAGCTTTGTCCAGAACATCAATCATGTGCGCGCGCTTGAAGGTGAGCTGGCGCGCACCATCCGGTCGATCAACAGCATCATTTCGGCCCGCGTCCATCTGGTCCTGCCGCAACGCGAGCTGTTCAGCCGCGAAGAACGCAAACCGAGCGCCTCGATCGCCGTCAAGACCCGTGGCAGTTCCCTGAACGCCGGGCAGATCCGCGCCATTCAAAACCTGGTCGCCTCCGCCGTGCCTGACCTTGAGCCGACCCGGGTGTCGATCATCGACCATCGCGGCGTGCTGCTGGCCAAGGGCATTTCCGGTGATGAAACCGACATGCTTGCCTCGACCATGGAAGAAAAGCGCATCAATTACGAACGCCGCCTGCGCGAACAGATTGAAACGCTGCTCGAACGCTCCGTCGGCCTTGGCAAGGTGCGAGCCGAAGTGGCCGTTGAAATGGACATGAGCCGCGTCACCACCAATTCCGAGCTTTACGATCCGGAAAGTCAGGTGGCGCGCTCGACCGTGACCGTCAATGACCATTCGAACGAATCCCAAAACAACAAGGACGCAGGGGTCTCCGTCGCCACCAACCTGCCGGACGCAGACACCCAGCAGGCCGGAAACGCGCAAACCAACAGCACCATGGCAGCGCGGTCGGAAGAAACCGTCAATTACGAGATTTCCCGCACCACCAAGGTCGAAGTCCATGAAGCCGGAACGGTCAAGAAACTGTCAGTGGCGGTGCTTGTGGATGGAAATTATGTCACCGGCCCGAACGGCGAGAGCAACTACACCCCGCGTTCCCCGGAAGAACTGGCCAAACTGACGGCGCTCGTGCGCTCCTCCATGGGGTTTGACGAAAAACGCGGCGACCATGCGGACGTGATCAATATGCGCTTTGCCGATGTCGAAGGCTCGGCACCCTCGGCCATCGACATTAATATTCTTGGTTTCAAGAAGGATGACCTGTTCCGGCTGGCGGAAATCTTCGTTCTTGGCCTGGTCGGCATTCTGGTGATTTTCCTGGTGCTGCGTCCGCTGATCAACCGCATTTCAGGCCAGGGCACGCCCGCGCTCACTGGCCCCGGGGGTGACTTTGGCGGGCCGCAGATGGGCACGCTTCTTGGCAGTGACATGGTGGCCCTGCCGCCCGCAGGCAATCTTCCGCAGTTCCCTGTCGATGAAAATGGCCGCCCCTTGACGGCGCGTCAGATCGCCGAACGGCCCGGCGGCCTTGAAACCGCCATCGAGGTCGCCTCGATCGAAAGCAGGGTGCAAGGCTCCGCCGTCAAGAAAGTTGGCGAACTCATCGAACGTCATCCCGAAGAGGCCGCCGCCGTCGTCCGCAATTGGCTTTATGGTAGCTAGAGACTAAATATATGCCCGATATCAGCGATATTTCCGGACCCGACAAAGCCGCCGCCCTCATGCTGGCGCTCGGCGATGAATATGGCCGTCCGATCTGGAACCTTCTCGACGAGGAGGAGGTCAAGGAACTCTCGAACGCCATGTCGTCGCTCGGCCGCGTCGACGCCAAGGTGGTCGAGGAACTGTTTCTCGATTTCGCCGCGCAGATTTCGTCGGTGGGCTCGCTCACCGGCACCTTTGACAATACCGAACGGCTGCTGACCAAGGTTCTGCCCGAAGACCGCGTTTTCCAGATCATGGATGAAATCCGCGGCCCTGCGGGGCGCACCATGTGGGACAAGCTTGGCAATGTGAACGAAACCGTTCTCGCCAACTATCTCAAGAACGAATATCCGCAGACGGTGGCCGTCGTGCTGTCGAAGATCAAGGCCGAGCATGCCTCCCGCGTGCTTGCGAACCTGCCCGACGAATTCGCCATGGAAGTCATCATGCGCATGCTGCGCATGGAGTCGGTGCAAAAAGACATTCTCGACAAGGTCGAACAGACGCTGCGCATCGAGTTCATGAACAACCTCGCCCGCACCACGCGCCGCGACAGCCATGAAGTCATTGCCGAGATTTTCAACTATCTCGACCGCAATGCCGAAACCCGCTTCCTGTCGGCCCTTGAAGACCGCAACCGTGATTCAGCCGAACGCATCCGCGCTCTCATGTTCACCTTCGAGGATTTGAACAAGCTCGATCCGGGCGGGGTGCAGACGCTCTTGCGGAATGTCGACAAGAACAAGCTCTCTATCGCCATGAAGGGCTCGTCGGACGCGCTTCGGGATCTGTTCTTCACCAACATGTCCGAACGCGCCGCCAAGATCCTCAAGGAAGATATGGAGGCCATGGGCCCCGTGCGTCTCCGCGACGTGGACGACGCCCAGATGGAAATCGTGAACCTCGCCAAGGACCTTGCGGACTCGGGCGAAATCGTGCTCTCGGACAATAAGGGCGAGGATGAACTTGTCTACTGAGGACAACATCAAGGCCGTGCGGAAATTCACCTTCAGCGCCAATTTCGCCGCGCCGAAGCCGCAGAAGCAGATCATCCCGACCTTCTCGTCGGAAGAACTTGACGTGGCGCGTCAGGCCGCCTGGGCCGAAGGCGAGGCTGCAGGCCGGCAGGCCATGCTCGGCTCGATCGAAAAGGTCGTGGCCGATGCCTCGGTGCTGATCGCACAATCCCTGCGCGGCCTGTTTTCCGAAGAAGACAACCGCAACGAACAGATGAAGATCGACGCAACGACCCTCGCCCATGCCTTCGCCCGGAAGATTGCTCCGCGCGCGTTCCGGACCGCCCCGCTCGACGAAATCGCCGATATGGTCAATGACTATGTGGCGCTCTGCTATAACGAGCCGCGCATTGTCATCCGGGTCGCCGATCCCCTGGTCGACCCGCTGAAGGAGCTGTCATCGCGCATCGCAAGCGATCAGGGTTATATTGGCAAGATCGTCATTCTCGGTGATGCCCGCCTACAGGGCAGCGACTGCAAGATCGAATGGGCTGACGGCGGTGCCGAACGCAACGAAGAAAAACTGATGCATGACCTTGATCGCCTCGTGGCCCGCTATATGGAGGCCCGCCGGCGTGCTATTGCAGCATCGGACAATGAACAGATGACGGAGCAGGACCATGGCCAGCAATAACGGCAGCCCGACCGACGAATATGGCGCATCGACCGATGTCAATTTGCAGGACCTGTCCGGCATGCAGGGCGTCGCCAACAGCGACGACGACGCCGAACTCCATACCGCGGGCGAGCTTGAAGCCGTGTTTGACGTGCCGGTCAATGTCTCGGCCGTGCTCGGCAAGTCCTATCTTCAGGTCAGCCAGCTTTTGAAGCTGGCCCCCGGCGCGGTGATCGAACTCGATCGCAAGGTCGGCGAGGCCATCGATATTTACGTCAACAATCGGCTCGTCGCACGCGGCGAGGTGGTGCTGGTCGAAGAACGGCTTGGCATCACCATGACCGAAATCATCAAGGGTGACGGCCAGTAACATGACGACGCTTCTGGGTCTCATTGCCGGGTTTGTTCTGCTGATTGTCGCCATGACCATGGGCGGCTCGCCGCTGTCGTTTCTTGACGGCCCCGCGATCCTGATCGTATTCGGCGGCACCCTGGCGGTGACGGTCATCAGCTTTTCCCTTGAGGAACTGCGACAGGCGCCGCGCACCCTTTGGAGCATGTTGCGCAACTCGGCAGCCGACCCGCGCAAGGCGGCGGCAACCATGATCAAGCTGTCGGAACGCGCCCGCAAAGACGGCCTCTTCGGGCTTGAACAAATCAGCAAGGCGATGTCGGACGATCTGTTTCTCCATCGCGCCATGCGTCTGACCGCAGACGGCACCACGGCCGACGAGATCGAAAAGATTTTGAAAACCGAAACCTATGCCGCGTCCGCGTCACAGATGACCGCCATCAATATCCTGCGCCGTGCCGCCGATGTGGCTCCGGCCATGGGACTGATCGGCACGCTTGTGGGACTGGTGCAGATGCTTGGCAGCCTTGACGACCCGAGCAGCATCGGTCCGGCCATGGCGGTTGCGCTTTTGACCACGTTTTATGGCGCCATGCTCGCCCATATGCTGTTTCTGCCGCTTGCCGCCCGCGCCGAACGCATTGCCCGCGACGAGGCGCTGTTGCAATCCGTCTATACGATCGGAGCCGCCGCCATTGGCCGCAAGGACAATCCGCGCCGCATCGAGACCCTGATCAACACCATTCTGCCACCGCAAAAACGTATTCAGTACTACAGCTGAGCCAATTTTTCGCTGAGACAGAATTTCTCAGCCCGCGTCACCGAAGGAGACATCCAATGCGTCTGATCATCGTTGGAACCTTGAACGGACAGTTGAGCCAAGCGAGCCGCATCGCCATGGATAAGGGCGCACGCGTCGTCCATGCCGGCGAAGCCGAGACCGCGCTCAATGTGTTGCGCGATCAGGGCGGCGACCTGGTGATGATCGATGTGGGGCTTGACGTCAAAAGCTTCATCGATCAGATCCGCTCGGAACGCATGGCGGTGCCGGTCATCGCCTGCGGCATCGGCTCCGACAGCCGTCTGGCCGTGGCCGCCATTCGCGCCGGGGCCAAGGAATATCTGCCGCTGCCGCCGGATGCCGAACTGATCGCCGCCGTGCTTGAAGCCGTGACCGACGACAGCCATCAGTTCATCTATCGCGATCCCATCATGCTCAATGTGGTGCGGCTTGCCGATCAGGTCGCGCCGTCCGAAGCGAGCATCATGATCACCGGCGAAAGCGGCACCGGCAAGGAAGTGATGGCGCGTTATGTGCATCGCCGCAGCCGACGCTCGGGTGGCCCCTTCATTTCGGTCAACTGCGCTGCCATCCCGGAAAATCTGCTGGAATCCGAACTGTTCGGCCATGAGAAGGGCGCCTTCACCGGCGCCGTCGCCCGCCGCATCGGCAAGTTCGAGGAAGCGAACGGCGGCACGTTGCTGCTGGATGAAATCAGCGAAATGGACGTCCGGCTTCAGGCCAAACTGTTGCGCGCCATTCAGGAACGTGAAATCGACCGCGTCGGCGGCGGCAAGCCGGTGAAGGTCGACCTGCGCATCGTCGCCACCTCGAACCGCGATCTCGCCGAGGAAGTCCGGAAAGGCACTTTCCGCGAGGATCTGCTGTTCCGTCTCAATGTGGTCAATCTGCGCATTCCGTCGCTCCGGGACCGGCCCGAGGACATTCGCACGCTATCCGGCCATTTCATCGACAAATATGCCGAGGTCAATCGCGTGCCGCGCCGCCCGCTGTCGCTTGACGCGCTCAATCAATTGCTGCGCCACAGCTGGACCGGCAACGTGCGCGAACTGGAGAACACCATGCATCGCGCCGTACTGCTTGCCACCGGCGACGATATCGGCCCCGAAGCCATCCTGTTGCCCGACGGTCAGCCCCATGCAGCCTCAAGCTTCACGAGCCCCGCCAGCGCCGACGCGACGGATGGCAGTCAGGCTGCGCAGACTGTCGCCGGACAGACCATGGTCGGCCGCACCGTGGCCGAAGTCGAACGCCATCTGATCATCGACACCCTGAGCCATTGTTTCGGCAACCGCACCCATGCCGCCAATATCCTTGGCATTTCCATCCGCACGCTCAGGAACAAGCTCAATCAATATGTGGACGAAGGAGTCCCTGTCCCGCTGCCGGGCGAAGGCCAGAAAGCCATGGCGCGGGATTGACCGCCCCCGCCATGACCAGCCGTGACCTGCATGCAGACAATGAGAAACGTTCATGAGTGATGCCACCGGCACTCCGCAAGGATCTGGCAATTTTACCAAAGCCAATATCCTAGACTACATGAGCCAAAGGACAGATATCGCCCTCGCCCTTGGCGTGGTGTCGATGCTGGTGGTTCTGTTCGTGCCGATGCCGCCCTGGCTGCTTGATTTTTCGCTGGCGATCTCGATCACCTTTGCGGTGATGGTGCTGATGACCAGTCTGTTCATCAACCGGCCGCTCGAATTCAGCGCCTTCCCGACCATTCTTTTGATTTCGACTATGTTGCGGCTGTCTCTGAACGTCGCTTCGACCCGTCTCATTCTCAGCAAGGGCCATGAAGGCACCGCCGCCGCCGGTCACGTCATCGAAGCCTTTGGCAATTTCATGATGGGCGGCAATTTCGTTATCGGGATCATCGTCTTTATCGTGCTGTTGATCGTGAATTTCATGGTCATCACCAAGGGCTCGGGCCGTATCGCCGAAGTGGCGGCGCGGTTCAGCCTTGACGCCATGCCCGGCAAACAGATGGCCATCGACGCCGATCTCTCGGCCGGTCTCATCGATGAACAAAGCGCGCGCACCCGGCGCAAGGAGCTTGAGGACGAAAGCACCTTCTTCGGCTCCATGGACGGGGCCGCCAAATATGTCCGTGGCGACGCCATCGCCGGGCTGCTGATCACCTTCATCAATATCATCGGCGGCATCATCATCGGCGTTGCGCAGAACGGCATGAGCTTTGGCGACGCCTCGAAAACCTATACCCTGCTGACGGTGGGCGACGGTCTGGTCAGCCAGATTCCGGCGCTGATCATTTCGACCGCGGCCGGTCTGATCGTTACCAAGGCCGGGATTTCAGGCTCCACCGACAAGGCGCTGTTCGGTCAGCTCAGCAATTACCCGCGCGCCTTGTTCATGAGCGCCGGACTGATGGCCGCCCTGTCGCTGTTGCCGGGCCTACCTATGCTGCCGTTCCTCGCACTCGCCGGGCTCACCGGCTATGCCGGTTACAGCATCTCCCGGAAACAGGATCAGCAGGCGGCCGATGTGATCGAACGGCGGGATGCCCCATCGGATCTAGCCCCGGCTGAGGAGCCGATTTCAACCGCGCTCGCCATCGACCAGATCCGGCTTGAGCTCGGGTATGGCCTGCTGCCGCTGATCAATGACGAACGCGGCCATCGCCTCACCGACCAGATCAAGGCGCTCAGGCGTCAGCTTGCCACCGAAATGGGCTTTGTCATGCCGTCGGTGCGCATTCTCGACAATATGCAGCTGCCCTCGACCAATTACGTGCTGCGCATCAAGGAAACCGAAGCCGGACGCGGCGATCTCCGCCCCAATATGCTGATGGTCATGGACCCGCGCGGCGAACGCGTGAGCCTGCCGGGCGAGGAAACCACCGAACCCGCCTTCGGCCTGCCGGCGAGCTGGATCGATTTGTCGCTGAAGGAAGAAGCCTCGTTCCGGGGCTATACGGTGGTCGATGCCGGAACCGTGGTGACAACCCATCTGACGGAAATCATCAAGGACAACATGTCCGATCTCCTGTCCTATGCCGAAACGCAGAAGCTTCTGGACGATCTGCCGCCGGAACAACAGAAACTGACCGCCGATCTGGTGCCGAACCGCATCACGGTGTCGGGCATTCAGCGCATTTTGCAAAATCTGCTGGGCGAACGCATCTCGATCCGCGACCTGCCGACTATTCTTGAAGGCATCGCCGAGGCTTGCGGCTATACCACCAATCTGGTGATGATCACCGAGCATGTGCGGGCCCGGCTCGCGCGTCAGATCAGCTCCGCCAACACCAACATGCAGGGCTTCATCCCGCTCATCACCATGTCCCCGGCCTGGGAGCAGGCCTTCGCCGAAGCGCTCGCCGGACAAGGCGAAGACCGCCAGCTGGCCATGAGCCCAAGCAAATTGCAGGAATTCATCAGCACCGTACGCGTCGCCTTTGAGCAACAGGCGCGGCTTGGTGAAATGCCGGTGCTGTTGACCAGCCCCGGCGTACGTCCCTATGTGCGTTCGATCATCGAGCGCTTCCGCCCGCAGACCGTCGTGATGTCCCAGAACGAAGTTCATGCGAAAGCCCATATCCGTACTTTGGCCCAGATTTGAGGCCCAGATTTGAGATTGACCGCAGATGAGGCTTAAGACCTTCTCAGCGAACAGCATGCAGGACGCCATGGCCCAGGTGCGCAAAAGCCTTGGGCCCGACGCCATTATCATATCAAGTCGCGAGCGTGACGAGAGTGGCCTTGTCCATGTGACCGCCGCCCTCGACCGCGAGCCCGTAGCGGAGCGCGCCCCCCCGACAGCCGCGCGCGGTCCGCATCTGGTCAGTCCGCCCGATGACGCCCTCCGCCTGCTGCTCGCCCATCATCGCCTGCCCGAGGATGTCCACAACGCCATCCTCAAAAGCGCCGCCGTCATTGACGACGACGATCCGGTCATGGCGCTTGCGGCGGCCTTTGACGGCCTGCTTCATTTTCTGCCTTTTGAGGATCGTCCGATACGGCCCTTGATGCTTATCGGCGCGCCCGGCGCGGGCAAGACGGTGACGCTCGCCAAGCTTGCGGCGGATGCCATTCTTGCCGGGCGCAGTGTCGCGATCATCACCGCCGACACCCTCCGCGCGGGGGCCATCGACCAGATCCGGACTTATGCGAAAATTCTTGAAATCCCGGCCGTGACCGCCGCAACGCCACAAGCCCTCGCCGACGCCGTGCGCGAGGCCGAGGCCGCCGATCACGACCTCATTCTGATCGACACCCCGGGCATCAATGCCTATGACCGCGACGACCTCGCAACGCTCCAATCCATGCTCGACGCTATCGACGCCGAACCGGTGCTGGTCGCCGCCGCCGGAATGGACGCGGTCGAGGCCCATGAATTCAGCATGCTCTATGCCGATCTCGGTTGTCGCCGCTTCATCGCCACCAAGCTCGATACCGCGCGCCGGTTTGGCAGTCTGCTGGCATTCAGCCATGGTGGACCGCTAGCCATCGCGGGCGCTACCGCCTCGCCCTTCATCGGCGACCGGCTTTCCAGCCTCAATCCGGTTTCCATGGCCCGCCTGATCGCGGCAACGCCCAAGAAAACCGTCACCTATCGCTCGTCCTCCTCAAAAACCCGGGTACAATCATGACCGTCACATTGGCAGATCTTCCCCGCCGTCAGGGCTCCAAAGATCCGCAGCTTGCCGCGCTCGACGGCCAGGCCACTGCAAAACGTGGCCGCAATCTTCTGACGGTGGCCTCGGGCAAGGGCGGGGTCGGCAAGACCTGGTTTTCGATCTCGCTCAGTCACGCCCTCGCCCGGGCCGGAAAGCGCGCGCTGTTGTTCGATGGCGACCTTGGGCTTGCCAACGTGGATATTCAGCTTGGCCTGCTGCCGACCCGCGATCTTGCCGCCGTCATTGGCGGACAGGCGAGCCTCAAGGATGTGGTCGAACGCTATAGCGACGAGAGCAAGACCGGGTTCGACATCATCGCCGGACGTTCGGGGTCAGGCGCGCTTGGCCGGCTGCGGCCGCAGCTGCTTGCCGAGCTGCGGGAAAAACTGATCAGCTTTGGCGAGGGCTATGATCATGTGGTGCTCGACATGGCGGCCGGGGTCGATGCGCAGGTGGCGACGCTTGCCGATCATGGCGGGCGCACGCTGGTGGTTGTGACCCCCGACCCGACCTCGATCACCGACGCCTATGCCTTCATTAAGCTGCACCGCCAGCGCGACCCGCAGGCCGAGATTCATGTGGTGGTCAATCAGGCCGGGGACCGTTTTGAGGCCCAGCGCACCTATGACACCATCAAACGCGCAGCCGAGAATTTCCTGAAATTCTCGCCGCCGCTGTTGGGCACCATCCGCCGCGACCGCAATGTGACGGCGGCCATCCGCGAACAGCGGCCGTTGCTGGCCCGCTATCCCCTGGCGCCTGCGTCCGAGGATGTCACCGCCATCGCCGCGCGGCTGATCGGTTAGCCGGATATGAGCGGGCCCGGATCATCATCGCTCCCCCCGCGCATCGCCTCCGGTCCGGAGCCGGTCACCCGCATCGACCGCCCGCAAAGCTCGTCCGATCAGCAACCGTCCGAGCAAACCCCACGGCAGGCGGGCACGCCCGTCACTCCCGCCGCCCCTGCCACAGTGGCCGAGAGCCCCCATCATGACCCGGCGGTGTCGCTCGCGGCGAGCTTTGCCCGTCTCGATCGCGGCGCATTGCTCGCCGGATTGATCAGCGGTCTGAGCCCCGAGGGCGACCCGGTGCTGCAAAGCCCAAGTGGCAGCTATGTGATCGAAACCACCGGACAGACCAGCAAGGCCCTGCTGACCGCCCTCAACACGGCGGAGACCGCAACCTTTGAAATCATCGCCACCGAACGGGTGATCGAGGCCCGCGTGATCACCCTCAATGGCAAGCCGCCACAGGGGCTCGGCCCGGACCTGACCCCCGCACTCGTCAAGCTTATCCTGATCAAAGCGCCCGAGAACACCGCAACGGGTCCGCTGCCCGCCCGGCCCGAGGCCCCCACTCCGACCTATCGCCCGCCTGTGTCAACACCTGCGGCACCGGGACAAACGAGTGCATCAGGGGACAGCAACGCCGATGAACCCTTGCCCATGCTGACCCGGATGCCGGCGCAGGCTTCGTTGGCGCAGGGCCAGGCGGTGCAGGGCCCATCTCCACAGGCTCTTTCGCCCCCGGAACCGGGCAGAACGGTGACCGCGCCAGTTCAAACGCCCCAACCGCAAACCGCGTCCCAGACTGTCCTGATGCCCTCCGCTCCGGCGCTTCCCCCGCCGGCCCCCGGGAGCGTACCGCTGCCTAATCCCGCTCTGCCCATGGAACCGGGCCCCACACAGGAACCCGCGATCGGCCGACCACTGCCGGCCTTGCTTGAAAGTCTGCCTGCCCCTGAGCGCCCGCAAGTGAAGGGCAGTGCGCAGCCTGCCGCTCCACTAGCTGCGCCACCCCGACCGGCTGTGGTCGTTCTGGATCGCATCCTGCCGCTGCCTGCAGCCTCCCCAGCACGGACACCGCCCTCTACTCCGTTGCCGCAGCAATCCATACCCGGAGAAATTCTAGCACCACAGTCGAACATCCCGCAGCCAACGCGCATCATGACCGCCGCCGGGATTGTCACCTTGGCGGAGCCTTTGCCATTGCCGCCCGGCACCCGGGTCATGCTGTCGCTGACTGTGGTTGAGCATCGGACTCCCCTTGCAGGCCTCGACCCGCTGGCCAAACTCGATCAGGCTTTCGCCCCCACGGCCCAGCCGCTCATGCGCAGTCTGCCGCTTGAAGAAACAGCGCAAATCCTGACGCAATCTCAAGCGCAGCCTCCGATCAAGGACTGGCCGAACCTTGAACTCGCCCTGGCCATGCTGAACCCGGCCCTGACTGAACGGATACTCGACAAACTTCCGACGCCCGAGCGGCTGATGACGCCGGTGACGCTGCTGTTCCTCTCAGCGCTTGGGCTGCGCAGTCCGGCCCGACTTATTTTCGGACGCGAGGGCCTAGCCCGGCTTGAGGCTCAGGGGCGCGGCGATCTGGCGAGGCTCATCGATGACGAAATCAGCAAGCCGCTGCTGTCCGCGCAAGACCGTAGCAGTGCGGACTGGCGCAGCATGCTTCTGCCGCTCCGCACCCCGGACGGCCTTCAGGCTATCCCGCTGGTGGTCCGGCAACTGGGCGGCAATGCTGATCCAGACGACAAAGACGGCAAGGCAAAAGACAAGGACCGGCCCGAGGAACGCGGCACACGTTTTCTGCTTGATCTGCGGCTGGGTGCCACCGGCAAGTTGCAGTTCGACGGCATGATCCGCGAGCGAACCTTCAATCTGATCCTGCGGAGTGAGAAGGATTTTCCGTCAAGCGCCGCAAGTCATATCCGCAGCCTGTTCCGGAGCGCCCTTGAGGAAAGCCGCTTCACAGGGGACATTCTGCTGCGGACGGAGCCGCCGGTCGCGGTCCAGACCACCGCCCCGCAAGGCCCGGCGCATAGTTTCAAGGCGTAAGGGCCAGCGCCTTGAACTCGGTGCCGTCGAACTCAAAGGCGGCGATCTCCACCGCCTGCCCGTCCGTCGCGGCGATCACCCAGACCAGGCCGGGATCATAAGCCTCCGCAAGGTCGACCTGAGACGGCAGGGCGTGGCCGTTCGGATGTGAATGATAATGCCCGATCACCCGCTCGGCCGTACCGCGCAGTTCGCGCTGAATTTTAAGATGCAGCGCCGGGTCCAGTTCGAACCTGTCCGGCTCGGCCCGGAGATTTCTTGCGGCGACAACGCGGTTGACCCTTCCGTCCGTGCCGATCAGCAAGCCGCAGCATTCCTGAGGAAAGGCGGCCTGTGCCGCCTCTGCAATCTGCTGCCGGTCGCTGAGGCTCAGGGACAGGGTCATCAGTTCTTCACTGCTTTCAGCACAAAGCGGCCGCGTTCAACCCCGCTCATGGCATCGAGCACGATCACCTGATCGACGCCGTCCTCGCCTTCGATCTGCAACAGGAGGGTGCTGGACTCGAGGGTGGTTTCAATAAGCTCTCCGCCCTTCGGCAGGGCCACCTCACGCACACCAAAGCTCGCGCCTGCCGGAACCATGGTTTGTTTAGCTGCAATCTCTGACTTCGGAGCTTTATTTTTGCCCCCGGTGATCATTTTATAGACCAAGACCCCAAGCACGACCAGAATCAGCAGGGTGAGCACGGCCACCACCCCCTTGAGGATGCGTTGCAGGCGGCGTTCCTGCGGCGACAGTTCGGGAATAGCGCGGGGATCGATATTCGGGGCCATGACATCCTCATGCAAACAGGGGCAATCTGGCGTCACCTTAAATCAACAGTCTTGAAGGGAACAGATTTCTCTGTCACCAAAGGCTCATGACCGACATATCAGACCAGAATTTCGACCTTGAAACCCTGCCGGAGGACGCCGGGCAGCGGCTTGACCGCGTGCTCGCCGCGCGCCTGACCAGCCTGTCGCGCAGCCGGATTCAAGACCTGATCGCCACCGGACAGGTGCTGATCGACGGCACCGCCGCCGCGAGCACCTCACTCAAGATCAAGGCCGGGCAGCGGGTGACGCTCCATGTGCCGCCGCCGGTCGATCCGCTGCCGCGCGGACAGGATATCCCGCTTGAGATCGTCTATGAGGACGCGCATCTCATGGTCATCAACAAACCGGCGGGGCTTGTGGTGCATCCGGCGCCCGGCAGTCTGGAAAGCACGCTCGTGAACGCCCTTATTCATCATTGCGGCGAGCACCTGTCGGGGATCGGTGGCCCGCTGCGGCCCGGCATCGTCCACCGCATCGATAAGGACACAAGCGGGCTCATGGTAGTGGCGAAAACCGACGAGGCCCATCTCGGGCTCGCCGAGCAGTTTGCCCGTCATGATCTCGATCGCGTCTATCATGCCATCGTCTGGGGCGCGCCCATGCCGCCGTCCGGCCGGGTCGAGGGGGCCATCGGCCGCCATCCGAGCAACCGCCAGAAAATGGCCATCGTCAAATCCGGCGGCAAGCATGCGGTGACCCATTACCGCACCCTGCGGCGCTTTGGCCCACAGGAAAAGCCGGTGGCCGCCCTGGTGGAATGCCGTCTTGAAACCGGACGCACCCATCAGATCCGGGTGCATATGACCCATCTTGGGCATCCTCTGTTAGGCGACAGCACCTATGGCCGCCTGACCCGCCACGTACGGGGCTTGAGCGCAGAACTCAAAGCCGAATTGCAAAATTTTCCACGTCAGGCCCTTCACGCAACAGTGATCGGATTCGTCCATCCTGCAACAGGGGAAACCTTGAAATTTGAAACCGGCTACCCATCTGACATTAGTTGCCTTCTTGAGAGTTTAGAGGGCTTATAAAAACGGCACCAACGCACGACAGGATAAGCAGTATTGGGACTGACTTTGACAAACGGGCGGTCTTGAGTTACTCTGGAAGAGTTCTAAACTATTGGTTGTGGCCTCAAGGCCGAAAGGGGAGAACAGACATGGCAAGAACTTTCAATTTACCCGCCGTTTCACCGGACGGCAGCCTGTCGCGTTATCTCCAGGAAATCCGCAAATTTCCCATGCTCGCCGCCGAGGAAGAATTCATGCTCGCCAAAGCCTGGCGTGAGCATGGCAATACGGAATCGGCGCATAAGCTTGTCACCAGCCATCTCCGTCTCGTGGCCAAGATCGCCATGGGCTATCGCGGTTATGGCCTGCCGGTCGGTGAACTGATCGCCGAGGGCAATCTTGGCATGATGCAGGCGGTCAAGCGTTTTGATCCCGATCGCGGCTTCCGCCTTGCCACTTATGCCATGTGGTGGATTAGGGCTGCCATTCAGGAATATATCCTGCGCTCCTGGTCGCTGGTGAAAATCGGCACCACGGCGGCCCAGAAAAAACTGTTCTTCAACCTGCGCCGCCTGAAGGGCCAGATTCAAACCATCGATCAGGGCCAGCTACGCCCCGAACAGGTGGAGGAAATCGCCCGCACGCTTGATGTCTCGACCGCTGACGTGATCAGCATGGAACAGCGCATGAGCGGCGCCGACCATTCCCTGAACGCGCCCATGCGCATCGATGGCGAAGGCGAATGGCAGGACTGGCTTGAAGACGACCGCGAGACCCAGGACGTGGTCATCGCCGACCGCGACGAATATCAGCAGCGCATGTCGCTTCTGAACGAAGCCATGGCCACCCTCAACGAGCGCGAGCGTCACATCCTGACCGAACGCCGCCTGAAGGAAGACCCGGCCACCCTTGAGGATCTGAGCAAGGTCTATGACATCAGCCGGGAACGGGTGCGTCAGATCGAAGTGCGCGCCTTTGAAAAGCTGCAAAAATCCATGAAGCATCTGGCTTTGGAAAAACACGGCCCGGGCATGTTGCCGGGGCCTGACGCCTAATTCAGCGGGCTTCTTTCACAGCGGCGTCTTCCGTTGGAGACGTCGCTTTCTGTTCGCCCGCGCCTTTGCCAACCGTCGCGGTGGCAGGCTTTTTGTCCGGCACGCGTTTTTCGGGCGGTGGCAACACATCCGGCCCCCATTCCTCGATCAAGGCCCGCCGCATGACATCAAGCGACTGCCGTTGCTTGACCGCATCCATGTTGTAAAATATGGCGGCCAGATGCGGCCCGACCCAAAGAATGGCAAAGCCCGCGACGGCGCCCATGAACATGGTTGCCCAGGCATAAACACCGCTCAAAAGCTGCATGGCATAAGCGAGACTGTGGCCCTGAGACCATAACAGAGCAAGATAAGGAACGACCCCGGCAAGGTTACAGGCGGCGATGACATTCAAGCGATAGGGCGACCGGCGGTCATCGACGATGAAAGCGACCCAGCTTGGCACCATGCCGCCAAAAAACACAATGAATGTGGGCAAAGCAAAACACATTAGCCCGATCAGCGTGACCAGCACACCAAGGGCGCCACTGTAGTTTTCCGCAGCTGTAGCTGCCGGACGGGGAGAAGCCCCACTACGCGCCGGTGCAGCGGCCGTTCCGGTAGATCGTTGCATGGGTTGCGGTCTGCGCGCCATTCCAGCCTCTAGAGATTAAAACGAGAGAAAACGGTCACGGCAACCGCCACTAACATCGCATAGGAACAATAGGCAGCAATCCGTCCTCCCAGATTCCGCACCTGCGCATCACTGGCAACGATCGGCACATCAAGGCGCTTTTGCCATTTGCCCAAAACCTGCACCTGCTGTTGCGCCGTCTTAAATTCGCGCGCGTCACGGTCTTTAAGGGCCTTCAAATTCAGTTCGCTGCCGATCCGCATCAGATTGCCCTCCTCCGCCAGCGCCTGCAGCGCCTTCATGGCCTGAGTGCGCCGGCTCACGCTTTTGAGTTTTTCAACCGGGCGTTTCAAGGCCGGCAACAGGGCGGCCGTCAGTTTCTTCAACGCCTGCGGGTAATGTTTTTGCTGCAAAAGCCCCAAAAGCCGCACAGTTTCAAGCAAATATGCCTCCGCCTGATCGGTGAGCATCGAAAGCCGGGTAAAAGCCCCCTCAAGATTGGCCGAATTACGGAGCGCGAAGGCCGCGATATGAGGATCGATGACACTGGCCCCAACCTCCCCGCGCCCGGCCGCCTCCTCAAGCCCGATCACGAGCTTGCGCAGATCATCCACGTAGGTTGCGCGCAGTTTGGCGCTTTGGCAGGGCAACGTCTTGTTGAATTCATAAAGACAGCGTTCGAAGCCATGGCCGAGCCCCGGCTTGTTGCCTTCAGACATCAACATCATCATGCGCCCCATACCGATCTTGAGGGCGGGCGAGCGGCCGGCCAGGATTTCCAGCAAGATCGGCAGGCGGCCACGCCCGATCAGCTCACGCAGCAGATCGAACCGCTCACTGTCGGCCTCGGCAAACATCATGGCAAGATAGACGTCGATGCCATCGGGACAGAACCGCAAGGCGCCATAAATGATCGGGCCTTCCGCGAAAAACACCGCCATGAAGCGGGCCATGGCCAGTCGTTCCTCGGCAGCACTGAGCGCACTGTCAGGCGCTATTCTGCGAATATCGAAAGCGCGGTCGAGCCATTCCCGTGTCGGGCCTTCGGCCAACGCCTTGTCGATCCAATGGTGAAAGCGATCGCTGCTGGCAAAGATGACCGCCTCTTTGGGAAATTCAAGAAAAGCGAGCGCCAGACCGCGGCGATCCTTATAACTTTTGTCACGGAAAATCGCCGGGCGCACCATGGTCCAGCCGGGATCGCTCACCGCTTTGCGACCATAAAGACCGTCCGCCCACCGCTTGACCTCTTCGGGATCCCAACGTTTGGTAGCATTGTCTTCCATCAGGCCGCGCAACAATTCACCGATGGCGCCGCCGAGTTCGTTCGAGCCGCCAAGGGCCCAATAAGACCCCAGGCGAATACGTGCCTCAAGCTGCCGCAGCTGCTCGCCGTCCTCCACAAGCCCGACATCGCGGCCGAGAAACAACGACATCAGGGTTGTGCCCAGCGCATAGGTATCACAGGCCGTATCGCCACTGCCACGTCCGGCCGGATCAGCGAGGGCACGCTCGATCGGTTCATAGGCCGGGGACTGATGATAGGCGGGCGGGGCCGAGAAACATTCGCCAAGGACAATTTCCCGGCGGTCTTTATCGCGGTAATAGAGCGTGGACAGTGAAATGCTGCGATGAGCAATGCCGAGCGTCTCGAGCACTCCAAGCGCCGCCGCCAGTTGCGGGGCGATCTGTTCCCGGATCACCCGGTCAGGAAAGGCCTGGAACCGTGCAGGATTATCAACCACAGGCCCCCCCGCCGGAAAATCCAGAACCGAAACCAACCGCTGGCCAAAGCCGTCACGGTCGGACAGGCTGACAATACCTTCCCCCCGCAGGGTCAAGAGGCCAGGCACCGTGCGGCCCACCAGTTTCGCTGCCACACTGGTGCGGCGCGGCACGCCGTGACGCTGCACCAGGGCGTAAAGCTTGCGCCGGGGGTCAATCACATCGCGCGCAGCCACGGCCATCGCTCCCACCGTGTCAAACTGCGTCATGGGCAACGCGACATCGACGGCATAACGATCTTCGATAAGAACTTCCGTGCTTTGGGTTTCGCTCGACAGGGGGCCCACCTGCTTACTCATGGTCTTCAGAGATTTCAGAGACATGAGCATCAAAGCAGAACAGGGTTAAGAGCGCGTTAAACTCACCCCCCAGCAAGTAAGATCAGTCATTGACCACAAAGCAATTCTGCTTTTGCTTTTTCATCAGCGCGCATTGGCTGTTCGCGTCCTTGCGGCTGGCATAGGGGCCGAGCTGCACCCGATAAACCGTCGCCCCGCTGTCCTTCACGGCCGGCGCAACCCGCACCCCGCCGCCGTTCAGACCACCCTTTTTCTCGATGCGGCCACGCAGTGTGTTGGCCTCGCTCTCGGAGCCCGACGCGGACACCTGAACAAAGAAACTGCCGCTGCCACCGGCAATTGTGGGTTGCGGTTGCGGCTTGGGTTCTGGCTTGGGTTCTGGCTTGGGTTCTGGCTTGGGTTCTGGCTTGGGTTCTGGCTTGGGTTTCGCGACAGCCTTCGGAGCTGGCTCCGGCTTCGGGGCTGGCTCCGGTTTGGGTTCTGGCTTCGTCACCGCACGTGGCGCGGGAGTTGCGGGCTCCGCCGCTGCAACGGAAATGCCATCCCCCATGGCCGGCGGCGCGGGATTGAGTTTCTTATCCGGGGCAATCTTCTGGGCCAGCGCATAACCTTCGGAGACATCCTTCACCGACATGGTATGCACCATCTGCTGTTCAGCCTTGGCCGCCTCCGGCACACCGGATTCGTTTGCGAGCCGCATCCAGGCATAGGCGCGCACCGGATCGCGCGTCACCTGCGACCCGTTAAAGAGCATCACCCCAAGCATATATTGCGAGCGGCCATCGCCGTTCCGCGCCGCTTTTTCCCACCATTCAAAGGCCGGCTTCACGCGTGGCGAGTCGGGAAAGGCAAAATAATACAACGTGCCGAGATTACCCTGAGCCGCCACATGACCGCGTTCGGCCGCTTCGCGATAAAATTTTTCGGCGAGGGCGATATCTTTCGGAACGCCTTTGCCGGTACGGTAAAGCTGAGCCACATTGTAAAGCGCGTTCGGATTGCCCTGTTCCGCGAGCGGCAACCATTCCTTGAGGGCGCCTGCATAATCACCGCTTTTGTAGGCTTCGACACCTTCGCGCATGCCCGCAGCCGCCAGCGGCAAGGCCGTTGCGCCAACCATGAAAGCGGCCAGAAAACAAGCCCTAACATTCGGAGAAAACTTGGAAAATCCGCTCAGGCTCGACCGTCTCATAACTGCTCCGTGGGGTTATTTGCGGTGCGCACGGCTCGCGCGACGCGCGTCATTCTGCCGTCACGACGACCATGAAGCAACCGCCGTGACAGCACCGAAGAAAAACAGACCAGATAAAATTTTATACAAATCACGTTTAAATAATAAGAAAATAAAAAACGAAAAATTAACAATCATTACCAAGAAATTTATTAGTTTTACTATTTGTTAACGGGCATTCTTTTACGCTTCTTACAATAATCGTCAGCATACTTGACTGACATCTTGGACAAGCGAAGGAAGACCTATGCGTGTCATTGCATTTGCCTCGCAAAAAGGCGGTTCCGGCAAGACGACCCTGAGCGGCCATATTGCTGTTCAGGCCGAACTCGCGGGCGCGGGTCCGGTTGTGATCCTCGACACCGACCCGCAGGGCAGTCTCTCGGAATGGTGGAACGAGCGCGCGGCAGACAGCCCGGCTTTTGCCCAGACCACCATCTCCCGGTTGCTTGGCGATCTGGATGATCTGCGGGCGCGCGGGTTCAAACTTGCCATCATCGATACCCCGCCCGCCATCACCCTTGCGATCCAGAGCGTGATCGCCGTCTCGGACCTCGTGATCGTGCCGACCCGGCCGAGCCCCCATGATTTGCGCGCCGCAGGAGCCACGGTGGAACTCGCCGACCGCTCCGGCAAGGCCGTGACCTTTGTGGTCAATGGCGCGACGCCACGTGCGCGCATCACCGCCGACGCCGCCATCGCGCTGTCGCAACATGGCACGGTGGCCCCCGTCACCCTGCATCACCGCACCGATTTCGCCTCCAGCATGATCGATGGCCGCACCGTGCAGGAAACCAACCCCAAAGGCCCCTCGGCCCGCGAAGTCGGTGAGCTCTGGCAATATATCAGCGACCGTCTGGAGCGCAATTTCCGCCGCACGGTCTTCCAGTCAACTGCGCCCGTGCGGCGTGACGCCATAGCCCGGCCCGGCGGTTTCGGCCGCCGCCAGGCCGCCGCATCCTGAGGAGCAAGACTGTATGAAGTCCGTAGCCCGTCTTTCCGCTTCCCTGCTCGCACGTAAGGGCCATGCCGTACCAGCCCAGGAAAGCGCCACCTTCGCGCTCGCCCACAACCTGCCCGGCGACCCGACGCCATCGGCTCCGCCCGTCAGCTCCTTCTCGGCCACCTATGCCCGCCCGGCGCCAAGGCCGGTCGCAACCGTGATTCCCGAACCCCGGGCGGCCAAGCCGGAAAAAGACAGCGCCCAAGCCCCTCGCGTGGCGATGACCTTGCGTCTTGACAGTGAGCGCCATCTGAAACTGCGCCTCTTGTCCGCTCATAGCCATCTGAGCAGTCAGGAAATTTTGACGGCGGCCCTTGATGACTATCTGGAACGCCAGGGCTGCGAACCGGGCCTTCAGCATTGTGAATGCCTGCAACAGGGTGTCGCCCGTGGCAAAGCCTGCCGCTGATTAAGCCCCTGTAAAGACAAATGGCCTAACCTCGGGGCTAAGACAAATCACCTAAAGGATCGTTCCATGTCCCGGAAACCGGCTTTCCCCGCCCTTGTGGCGTTGGCCAGTGCAACTTGCGTCCTGCTTGCTGCCTGCAACAGCGACCCGGCCAGCCGGTTCAGCAAATTTGCCACCGGGGCCGAGGCGCGGAGCACTGGAAAACCCGGATTTTCCGATACCAGCGCCCTTCTGGCCCTAGCCGACCGCATCGCCGAAGCTGGCGATCCGGCCGCCGCGATCCCGCTGTACCGCCGCGCCCATGAAGCCCGCCCGCGTGACCCGGCCCCGCTTTTGGGCCTTGGCCGCGCGCTCGCCGCCATCGGACAATATGGCGACGCTCGCGACGCGTTCGAACGTGCCGTCGGCCGCGACAAGACGGACCCCGTGGCGCTCACCGCATTCGGCAACAGCCTTGTGCAGATGGACCGCGCCCAGGATGGTCTGGCCTTCCTTGATAACGCGCTGATGCTTGACCCGAGGCTGCCGGAGGCGCTGCGCGGCAAGGCCACCGCCCTTGATCTGCTTGGCCGTCACGACGAGGCCGTGATGCTTTATGGGGAGGCCCTCGCGGCGGCTCCGCAGGATATCCGCAGCCTTAATAATTATGGTTTGTCGCTGGTCCTCCATGGCGCCACCGATGATGGCATCCGTGTGCTTGAGGGCGCTCTGCAGACCCCATCCTCCACGGGCGGCATGGCAGTCCGTCAGAACCTGGCC
Source organism: Govania unica (assembly GCF_027920805.1). Classification (GTDB taxonomy): domain Bacteria; phylum Pseudomonadota; class Alphaproteobacteria; order Sphingomonadales; family Govanellaceae; genus Govanella; species Govanella unica. Next base: position 743,206 of record NZ_JANWOI010000001.1, on the reverse strand, counting down.
CTCGCCTATCTGTTGCGCGGGCATGAGGATGAGGCCCGGCGGCTCGTGGCCATCGACTTCGGCCAATCCGCCGCCGACAGCCGTCTGCGGGATCTTTATATGGTGGCAGCCCTGCCGCCGGCGCGCCGTCTCGCCGCGCTGGTGCAAAGCGGCCGCAGCGTCATGGCCACAGCGCCGGAAGGTTTGAGCGCACAGCAGGTCGCCGCCCTCCGGGTGATTGGTAAAGAGCCGATCATGGTGGCTGAGATCACCCCTCCAGCCACACTGGCCGCCATCTCCCCGGCCCCGGTCAGCACGCAGCCCGTTGCGACGATCACCCCAGTCACCGTCACGACCACCGCCCGCATGGGCTGGACCGTCCAGCTTGCCGCCTATCGCAAGGCCGATCAGCTGACCGGCGGCTGGAACCGCTTCACCAGCCAATATGGCGATTTGCTTGCCGGACTGTCGCCCCAGCATGCGGAAATCAATTTCGCCACCGACAGCAGCGGTCCGAAGGGGCTTTATTACCGCCTGACCGCCGGACCGCTCAGCAGTCGCGCCGCCGCCGTCAGCCTCTGTAACAGCCTGCAAGCCCGGGGAGCCGCCTGTCTGGTGCGCGCGCTGCCGGCCGGCGGCCTGCAACTGGCCAGTGCCACTTAAAAACACTCGTCAAGGCCTTGATCCCCCGAGGGGCAGACCTAAATATGGTACAGGATCGGTCATGGTGACGGTCCTCGTGCAAAACGGGATGCCTAACGGACCCAGAATGCGCATGTCAGTCAACTTGCTCGCTTGAGGAGATGACCGATTACACGGCCTACAGTCTTCAACACGCCGTTTGTCGTTGGCTTTGACTATGTGGAACGCATCGTCGAACGCATCGCCAAAGCAGGCAATGACAGCTATCCCCCGTTCAATATCGAGCATGTGGGGGCCGATCGCTTACGCATCAGCCTTGCGGTTGCAGGCTTTGCCAAACCGGATCTGTCGATCACGCTCGAAGACAATATCCTGACCATACGGGGCCGTCAGCCTGAAGACAGTGAAGATGATGGCACAAGCAGCGGCGCAAGCCGCCTTTTCCTCCATCGCGGCATCGCCACCCGTCAGTTTCAACGCCGGTTCGTATTGGAACGCGGGGTCGAGATTACCGGGGCGGTGCTCAAGAATGGTTTACTGGAAATTGATCTGCGCCAACCACCGCCATCGTCTACAATAGTAGAGATCACCATTACCGACGACTGATCGGGCTGTTTTCCGATCAGACATTGCGTAAGACCCGCTCACTTTCGTTTCTCAGGTCTCCAGGATACGACCCTGGACACCTTCTACAAGGAAAGTCATTGGGGTAAGTCGTTGGATGGGAGTACGAAAATGCACACCAATCATGAAGCTCTGAAGATCATGAGCCCGGAAACCTTCGCCCATCTCGGGGAAGGCGACCTCGTCTATATCAAGGCTGTCCAGCGTCACGGTGTGCCGAGCTTTGCCGTGCATGCCGCGAATGGCCGCGAACTGGCTGTATTTGAAAGCTGGGAGGCCGCACTGACTACGGCGCTTGAAAATAACATGAGCCCTGCCCGCCTGCATTAACCGGCGCGGGCCGCTCATCAGCCATTGCTGCCAGCCGGGCGGCAATCTCAGGCTTTTTTCCCGGCATTCCCCTGAAGTCGCCCCGTAAAAACCAATGGCCGGGACAAGTCCCGGCCATCACGTTTTCATAGACATGGCAAACTGCAGGCGTTACGCCGCGTGAGAGGCCGCAGGCTCGATCAGCAAGGCATAGATGGCATCGGCATTGTCGCTGCCACGTATTTTGTCGCAGACCGGCTTGTTGCGCAGAAGACGAGACACTTTGGCCAGCGCCTTCAGATGGTCGGCCCCCGCCGATTCCGGCGCGAGAAGCAGGAAAATCAGATCCACAGGCTGTTCATCAATGGCGTCGAAATCAATCGGCGTATCGAGACGGGCAAAAAAGCCATAAAGCCGGTCAAGGTTCGGCAGACGACCATGTGGAATGGCCACCCCCTGCCCGACCCCTGTGGTTCCGAGACGCTCGCGTTCGAGCAGAACATCGAAAATAGCCCGTTCCGGCTGCCCGACAATCTGCGCGGCTTGTTCCGCAAGCTCCTGCAACGCTTGTTTTTTACTGGAAGCCTTGAGGTGCGGATCGATGGCTTCCAGGCTTACCAAATCAGAAATTTCCATTGGTCTTCATGATCCCGTTTTGATATTCGCCGGATCAACCCAGCCAATGTTGCCGTCCTGTCGACGGAAAATAACGTTGAATTGCCCGTTGGAGCTGTTGCGGAACATGAAAACCGCGGCTTCTGCAAGATCCATTCGCATCACCGCCTCCCCAACGCTCAGTTGGAGAATTTCCATGGTTGTCTCGGCCACGACGATCGGCTGCCAGCCATCGACATGATATTCCGGTTCTTCATCAGCGACATCCGGTTCCAAAACCATGGTCGCTGCCCGCCATTGTGCAGCTTCGCTTTCCAGGCGACGCTTATGGTGATCCCTGAGCCGTCGTTTATACCGCCTGAGCCGCTTTTCAAGGCGGTCACCCGCGGCGGCGAAGGCGGCATAGATATCATTCGCTTCGCCATGACTCTGCAAATAAATCTCGGACCCGGCATGAACCGCGCAATCGGCACGGAACAAATGCGCCTGACGCGAAAATGTGACATTCGCCTCAAGCCGCTTGTCGTCGAAATATTTGGCCAAGTTGGTTTGCAGTTGGTCGATCACATAGGTGCGCAGCGCGTCACCGACGTCGATCTGCTTTCCATTCACCACGACTTTCATGATTGCTTTGAGATCCCCTTGAGGTGGTTACTTAGGAGATGAAGAATCATCTGCGTCTCAGCCGGGCCTTCAAAGTTGGGCAACATACGGAACCCGGTTGGGACTGTCAATCAGCATAGCACAGCTCCCCGTCACCGGGAACAAGCTTTGCCGTCAGGACAACAAAGACGGCCGCCAAGCCACGGGCTCGACTGGGGATTTCCAGATTGTTAGGTGGAATGATTTAAATGCTTTAAACTGCGGCTTTTTGCCGTCGCCGCTGCACCGATGACGGAATTTTCAAGGCATCGCGATATTTTGCCACCGTGCGGCGGGCAATATCGATGCGTTCCTTAATGAGAATCTCGACAATACGATCATCGGACAGGATCGACGCAGGACTTTCGGCGTCGATCAGTTCCTTGATCCGCTGTTTAACGGATTCGGAGGCATGAGCCTCCCCCTCGCCTGATGACTGAATGGCTGAGGTGAAGAAATACTTCATTTCGAAAATCCCGCGATCGGTGGCGAGATATTTATTGGCGGTGACCCGGCTGACCGTGCTTTCATGCATGGAGATAGCGTCGGCGATCATGCGCAGATTCATGGGGCGCAAATGACGCACGCCCTGCAGGAAAAACCCCTCCTGCTGGCGGACGATTTCCGTCGCCACTTTCAAGATCGTCTTGGCCCGCTGATCGAGCGCCTTCACCAGCCAGTTGGCGCTGTTGTAACAATCCGAAATAAAGGCTTTTTCTTCCTTGTTGCTGGTGCGGCTGAAAATTTCAGTGTGATAGCTGGTATTCACCAGAACCCGCGGCAGGGTATCGCCGTTCAGATCGATGATCCAGCTGCCCTTGGGCCCACGGCGCACGAACACATCGGGCACCACCGGCATGGTCATCTCGCTGGAATAAGCCAGGCCCGGCTTGGGATTGAGGGCCTGAAGCTCCGTCACCATATCGGTCAGATCCTCCTGATCGACGCCGCAAATCCGCCGCAAGGCCACCAGATCGCGCCGCGCCAGCAGTTCGAGATTCTGCACCAGCATCTCCATGGCCGGATCGAACCGATCAAGGTCACGCAGCTGAATAGCCAGACATTCCTGAAGACTGCGGGCAAACACGCCTGACGGCTCAAACCCCTGCAATTGGACCAGTACGGCTTCCACATCGGCAAGCGAACAGTCAAGCCGCTCAGCCACGCCGCCGATATCCTCGCGCAGGTAGCCAGACTCGTCGACCATATCAACCAGAAAACGGGATATCATCTCGGCGGCTGGAGTGAGGTGCAGATGAGCGAGCTGGCTTTCAAGATGATCGCGCAGGCTTTCGGCCTGAGTGAGGTTCTGTTCGAAATCGAGGTCGCCATCGCCACCGCCACTGCCCCGGATCGAGCCGCCGCTCAGGCTCAGTCCCGACAGGCCGCTCGCAAGATCGGCCGGGCTGTCATTGTTGTAAACATTGTCGAAATCGGTATCGATGGAATCGCCGTCAGTGCCGCCTTCGCGGATCTTGACGTCGGAGGCCGCATGGGTGCCGTCACTCGGCGGGGCGATGTCCGGTGCCGCCATGTCCACAAGGCCACCGTCGCGTTCCTGGCCCGGCCCGGCGTCGCTGTTGCCGCCGCTGTCGCCGATTTCGAGCAGCGGGTTTTTTTCAATTTCCTGGGAAATATAGTCGGTGAGTTCAAGATTCGTGTATTGCAGCAGCTTGATCGCCTGCTGCAACTGGGGCGTCATCACCAGTGTCTGGCTGTGTTTTAATTCCAGTCGCGGCGTTAGCGCCATTATCGTCCCTTACCAGCTGAACCGCTCTCCGAGATAAACTCGGCGAACGTCTTCATTGGCGACAATCTCGTCCGGGGATCCCTCCATCAGCACCGTGCCATCGTGAATGATATAGGCGCGATCGATGATATCGAGCGTTTCCCGCACGTTATGATCGGTAATCAGCACGCCAAGCCCGCGGTCTTTCAAATGAGCCACGAGATCACGAATATCATTGATGGCGATGGGGTCAATCCCGGCAAAGGGCTCATCAAGCAGGAAAATGCTCGGCCGCGCGGCCAGCGCCCGGGCGATTTCAACCCGCCGCCGTTCCCCGCCCGAAAGCGCCATGGCGGAGGTGCGGCGAAGATGGGAGATGGAAAATTCATTCAGCAGATCATCCAGCATGATCTCCCGCGTTTCCTTGTCCTTTTCCACGGCCTCAAGGACCGCGAGGATATTGCCCTCAACCGTCAGGCCGCGAAAAATCGAAGCCTCCTGCGGCAGATAGCCGATCCCGAGCTGCGCCCGGCGATACATGGGGAATCCGGTGATCTCCTCCCCATCAAGATAGATATGGCCCTGATCCGGCGCGACCAGACCAGTGACCGTGTAAAAACACGTGGTCTTGCCCGCACCGTTCGGCCCGAGCAGACCCACCACCTCGCCACGGTTGACCGCGAGATTGATGCTCCTGAGCACCGGGCGCTTTTTATAGCGTTTCCCGATGTTGCGGATAACAAGACCCGTCGACGGAATGTCCGTCGCTTCCGCGCTCGCGGTCTGCGTCAGCGCATGCTCCACTCTGGTCTCCTCAATCGCATCCATCGGCACCAGCTTTTCACTCATATGTTGCTCAAAGCCTTATAAACTATGGGCCTTAACAAAAGATGTGTCACCGATCCCTGACGGATCAGCCTTTTTTCTCAGGCGCTGGAGAAAAGCGGCCGCGTACCCGGCCCTTGCCTTCGCCCGCTCCCATGTCGGTGGCATCAAGCCGGGTGACCCCGCTATTCAGGTCCACCTGCATGCGGTCACCCTTGACCATGGTCTCGCCACGGGTCAATTGCACCGCGCCGCCCACCGTGATGAGCCGTTTTTCCATATCGTAAACGCCCCAGCTGCCGGTCGCCGTCTCGGTCGGTGAGGTCAGCTTGACATTGCCGGCGGCGTCGATCCGTGAAATGGCCGGTGCCTCGCCGTCTGTTCCGGACTGACCTGAAGCCGGCTGAGCAGGTGCCACCTGCGCGGCTTGGGTGGCATCGCCCTGATAATAGACCGTAACCCGGTCGGCATTCAGGGTCATATCGCCCTGATCAGCCCGCACCCGGCCCTCGAATATGGCCACATTGTCCTTGCTGCGCACCTCAAGCCGGTCGGCGCTGATATCGATGGGCGTCTGCACATTGTGATTTTTAAGCGCCGAAATTCCGGCCGACTGGGCCAGCACGACCGCGCTCCCGACCACACCTTCGCCCGCAAACAAGCCCGCGCCAATTCCGGCGGCCAGAGCCACCCCGGCAAGGGAGCGTAATTTGCTTTTCATCTGCCTGCTGGTCACCTGCGTCTCCTGCCTCGTCACCCAGTTTGTTTGCATCTTTTAGTGTCCCGCCTTGCCTCGGTCCGTCATCCGCTTGCCGGGATCGAGCTTGACCTTGACGTTACCTTCCAACGTCAATTGACGGTCATCGAGTTTCAACGTGAAACCCTTGGCGCTGAAGCTGCCGAAAGGGGCTGAGCCCGTCACATCCACGGTTCCGCTTGCAACCTTGGTCGCAAGATCGACTTCGGCCTGGTCGGTCTGAAGTTTGTACCCCGTGGAGGAATCAAGCGTAATCCCGCTTGCCAGGCTGAGACGCTCCTTGGCGCGATCATATTTGCCGGTGCCGCCGGTCACCGCGACCTTGTCCTGCGGGCTGAGCTCCATACTGGCCTCGACCTTGGTCAGGGTGGCATAATCCGAATCCGTGCGTTCCTGCAAGCCTTCGTCCGCCATCACTTCAAACGGCCGGTCGCGGGCATCGACGCCCGTATAATGGGCACCCTTGATGCGCACCTGCTCGCTTTGACCGATCAGATCCTTGTAGGACAGGGTGATGCTCTCGCTATGCTGATTGATGAACGGCCAGGACAAAAGCGCCACCAGTACCACGCCGGTCACCCAGGGTAGAATTTTTTTCAGAATACGGCTGCGCTCGGCGGATTCGCGGTCGCCACGCTGACGCACGGCAAAAAAGCGCGACAGCCGATCGGCGCCCTCATCACCCGTCGATCCGTCAGCCTGTGGCGCATGTGCAGCCGCACGGGCCGCCGCCATAGCCGCCCGCCGTTCTGCTTCATTGCTGCCTGTGGCCGTCATCTGGTCCGCTTCCCGTCTCGTGTCCTGCCGTCATGCCTGATAACAGGCCACCCTGATAACAGGCCCGTAAGCAAAAGTCATGCCGTCAGAGCTCACCCGAAGATATTCGGTGAGTTTTTGCAAAATATCAATATTTCCTCGAGGAAAACTGGACCGTCCAACAAGACGCGAGCCCGACTATCCTCAATGCGAGAATATATCCTGCTCGCCCCAGCCAAGCAGGTCGAGCTCAGCCCGCGACGGCAGGAAGGCAAATGCATCCTCCGCCAGCTTACGACGGCCAATCCGATCCAGCATGGCATTAAGCTTCACCCGCAATTCATGCAGATGCAACACATCCGACGCCGCATAGGCGAGCTGCGCCTCGGTCAGCGTCTCCGCCCCCCAGTCCGACGACTGCTGCTGCTTCGACATGTCGACCCCAAGCAGTTCCCGGCACAGATCCTTCAAGCCGTGACGATCCGTATAGGTGCGCACCAGTTTGGAGACGATCTTGGTGCAATAAAGCGGCGTCGTCTCGATGCCAAGCCCATGGCGCAGCACGGCGATATCAAAGCGCGCATAATGGAACAGCTTGACGATCTTCGGATCTTCCATGAGTCGCTTGAGGTTCGGGGCTTCGGTCTGCCCGGGGGCGACCTGCACCAGATGACAAACCCCGTCCCCGGCCGACAATTGCACCAGGCAAAGCCGGTCGCGGATCGGCAACAGCCCCATGGTTTCGCTGTCAACCGCCACAGCCTCAACGCCCGCGAAACTCAGGTCGTCGGGGAGATCGCGCTGGTGAAGATGAATTTTCATGAACTGCCTCCGAAAGATCTTTGGCGGACACTAGATCACTTCACGCCGAGAGGGAACCAGTTCTGTTATGCCCCCCCCTAACACGGCTAAGGCCCTGTCCGTTGCGCCGCGCTCTTAAGCGCCTCCGCCTCGTGGCGATGACCGAGAATTTCATAGCCGACGACCGTCACGGCTGGCGCCAGCATCAGAATAACAAGGCAGACCGCCATATCCACACCGGACAGGGCAGCGAGAACCGCGACCAGCACCACTGCGGCGCTCGCAAACAGCAACCATGCCTGGAAGGCGTTAAAACGGCGCAGCAGATGGTAATGAATCGCATAGATCGAGCCCAGAAACACGCTGACCGGAATGGCGGTACTGAGCAGGGTCACGACTGGACCGATCTGGGTCTTGTGATGAATAAAATAGGCCGCCACATGCAACCCGGCGCCCGTCGCGACGATGGCCGCAATGATCACAATCTGGCCGTAGCCCCAGCCGAAAGCCCGATTGCGGTTCGCATGCAGCACCTGAGCCGACGGCAGCAGGTAATAAACCCACCAGATGCCGAACGTCAGCCCCATACCTGCAATGCCGACCAGCGCCGCGTCCATGGTCCAGCCCTGCTCCTCCACCACCGCCGATAAGGTCGCGACCGTCCCCACGACCCCTTCGCCAAGGGCGATGATGGCGAACAGGCTGTAGCGCTCGGCAATATGATGGGCGTGCCAGGGGGTGCCGCCATCCTTGCCCTCCGCGATCACCGGCCCGGACATTTCGATGAGTGCAAGAAGACAGGAGAGCATAATGCTCGTGTCGACGGAGAAGTCCGCAATGAGCTGTGCCACCCAACCAACCTGCGCGATCGAGATGGCGACGGCATAGGTGAGGCAGGTACGGCGGCGGGCGGGATCCTGCCTGGCTGCCCGCAACCATTGGAAAATCATGGCGCCGCGCATGATCACATAGCCGAGCACCATGATCGAACTGTCGAGATGCGCCCCCTGATCGATGGATTTGAACATACGCGGCAGGCCGATCGCCAGCACCAGCACACCAATCATCTGCACCATGGTGACGACACGGAAAATCCAGTCGTCGGTATCATAGGCCGAGGCGAACCAGGAGAAATTGATCCAGGCCCAGCAAATGGCAAAGGTCGCGAAGCCGAAGCCGATCAAGGCCACAGCATAATGCCCCTCCGCCATCACATGGGCGAGCTGAGCGGCGGCAAAGCCGAAGGTTGTCGCAAACGTCAGGTCGAACAGCAGCTCAAGCGGAGTCGCGACCCGGTGCGCCTCATGCGGATCGCGGCCGCTCATCCCCTGAGCATGATGGTGAAGCGTTTCCGGGCTCGGCGTCGTGGTGCTCATGCAGGGTCTCCCGTGCGTGCTCCAATTAGATTGCAGTCAGTCCCAATGCCGCGCAAGACCGACCATATCCTGTCATAAACACCACTCGACAGGAACTGCCAGCCCGACACAGACGGCCATTATGCTTGCCGCCGTATCAGAGTCAGTTGGATAGGGATTTTATTGGTTTGGGACAGGCCGAAGTTCTCAGAACCAGCTGAGACTTTGAACAGCTCTATACGTCGGGATACGTTTTCTGCAAAACACGGAAATCATAAATGATCTCAACGTGTTAATGGTGCCCAGGAGAGGACTCGAACCTCCACGCCCTTGCGAGCGCTAGCACCTGAAGCTAGTGCGTCTACCAATTCCGCCACCTGGGCACTTCAGATCGTGATCAGGGAATTACTGGGCGCGCCCCTTAATGTCAAGCGTTCTCCATAAGGATTTTTCCTTGTCCCTGCAAAACGGGCATATTGCCCTAGAGTCCTGGGTGTTTTTTTGCTACCAGTCGGCTCTCGGATACTCGCGGCCCGATCGCGGTCGCTTCACAGGAAGGACACGACCCATGGCTGGACGCCCCATGACTGGACAGCTTGTGACGGTTTTCGGCGGTTCGGGGTTTCTCGGGCGCAGCATTGTCAAGCGCCTGGCGGAAGCCGGGAGCCGCGTGCGCGTTGCCGTGCGTAACCCGAATTCGGCCCTGTTCCTGAAGCCCATGGGCTCGGTCGGCCAGATCCAGATCGTTCAGGCCAATATCCGCCATCAGGGTTCGGTGGCCGCCGCCGTCGCCGGGGCTGACGCGGTTATCAATCTTGTAGGCGTGCTTTATGAAAGCGGTCCTCAGAGTTTCGCGGACATCCACAGCGCAGGCGCCGCTCATGTGGCAGCCGCCGCGACCGCCGCCGGGGTCAAGCGGCTGGTGCAGGTGTCGGCCCTTGGCGCCAATCCACAGTCAGACTCGGCCTATGCGCGAACCAAGGCCGCAGGCGAGAGCGCCGCGCGGGAGGCTTTTCCCGGCGTCACCATCCTGCGCCCGAGCGTGGTGTTCGGCCCTGATGACAATTTCCTCAATCGCTTTGCCCGTCTGGCCAAATTTACCCCGGCCCTGCCGCTGATCGGCGGCGGCAAGACCCGGTTTCAGCCGGTCTATGTGGGTGATGTGGCCGAGGCCGTGGTCACCATCCTGTTGCGCCCGCAAACAGCAGGCAAGACGTTTGAGCTCGGCGGTCCGCGCGTCTATAGCTTCCGCGAGATCCTGACCTATCTGCTGAAGGAAATCGGGCGCGAGCGGATGCTGATCAGCCTGCCCTTCGGCCTGGCCCGGTTTCAGGCCGCCTTCCTTGGCCTGCTGCCCAAACCGCTTTTGACCTTGGATCAGGTGCGCCTGCTTGCCCACGACAATGTGACGAGCGGGGAGACCGCAGGCTTTGCCGAGCTTGGCATCCAGCCCACCTCGCTTGAAGTCATTGCCCCGACCTATCTCGGCCGTTACCGCAGCAAGGGCGAATTTGCTCCGCTCCGCGCGCACTGAACCGAGCCGACTCCGAGACATATCTTGTAAGTATTCGCAAAGCAGCGTCCCCCGGAACCGGAGGACGCTGCTTTGCTATGCGCAGGGTGATTCGCCGCTCCATATCCCCGTGCTGGATAACAATATTTCAATATAGTATCGTTTCGGACCTATTATTCAGAAAGACACACGACAGAACCCGCCATTTTGCCCGCAAAAACAACATTCGAAGATTAATAGGTCTCATATACTGACCTATTGAACGATTTTTGCTTTGCGATGGCTTTTTTCGTTGATATACTGCGCAGGCCCAATCAATGCGAGGGCGCAGAGAAATCAAAAAGCTTAAAAAAATAGATCTACAAAATCTGGATCGGACCGGACCGTGCAAACGGTCCGGTCAACAGACGGAAGACCCCGATGGCGCAGAAAATGCTAAAATTCGTCTCCCTCGCCCAAGCCATGCCCGACAAACGCAAGGCCACGGACCGGACGAATGACTTTCAGGAGATCTACCAGCGCTTCGCCACCGACAAGGCAAGCGAACAAGCCTCACGCTGTTCGCAATGCGGCATCCCCTATTGCCAGATCCATTGCCCGCTGCAGAACAATATCCCCGACTGGCTCAAGCTGACGGCTGAAGGCCGGCTTGAGGAAGCCTATGAATTGTCGAGCGCGACCAATACCTTCCCCGAGATGTGCGGCCGCATCTGCCCGCAGGATCGGCTGTGCGAAGGCAATTGCGTGATCGAAAAGGATTTCAGTTCCGTCACCATCGGCTCGGTCGAAAAATACATCACCGATACCGCCTGGGAAAAAGGCTGGGTCAAGACCTTTGCCCCCAAAACCGAAAACGGCCTGTCGGTCGGCATCATCGGCGCCGGCCCGGGCGGCCTCGCCGCGGCCGAGAGCCTGCGCCGCAAGGGCTATGCCGTCCATGTCTATGACCGCCATGACCGCGTTGGCGGATTGCTGGTCTATGGCATCCCGGGCTTCAAGCTTGAAAAGGACATCGTGCTCCGCCGTCAGAAGCAATATGAGGATAGCGGGGTTCAGTTCCATCTCAATTTCGAAGTCGGCCGCGACGCCACGCTGCAGGATCTGCGCGCCCGCCATGACAGCGTCATCATCGCCACCGGCGTCTATAAGGCGCGCGATGTTCAGGTGCCGGGCGCGGGACTGAAGAATGTGGTCGCCGCCCTCGATTATCTCATCGCCTCGAACCGCAAAAGCCTCGGCGATGCCGTGCCTGCGTTCGACAGCGGCGCGCTTGATGCCAAGGGCAAGCATGTGGTCGTGATCGGCGGCGGCGACACCGCCATGGATTGCGTGCGCACCGCCGTGCGTCAGGGTGCGCTTTCGGTCAAATGCCTCTATCGCCGCGACAAGGACAATATGCCGGGCTCCATGCGCGAAGTCGCGAACGCCGAAGAAGAAGGCGTCGAGTTCGTCTGGCTGTCAGCTCCCCTGGGCTTCACCGGCAAGGATGGGCAGGCGAAAGATGGCGCGGGCGACGTTGCCGGCGTGATCGTCCAGAAAATGCGTCTCGGCGCGCCCGACGCAACCGGCCGCCGCTCGCCCGAACCGATCAAGGATCACCACGAAACCATCCCGGCCGATCTGGTGATCAAGGCCCTTGGATTCGATCCTGAAAATCTGCCGGTACTGTTCAAGGCCCCGGAGCTCGCGGTCACCCGCTGGGGCACGGTGAAGGCCGATCACAGCACCGCCATGACCAATCTGGATGGCGTGTTCGCCGTCGGCGATATCGTGCGCGGCGCGTCTCTGGTGGTCTGGGCCATCCGTGACGGACGGGAGGCGGCGACGAGCGTTCACCAGTATTTACAGGCGCGGGCCAGCCTCAGGGCCGCAGCCGAATAATTCCAAGACCACGGACAATGACAGAGAAAACCGACATGAACGGCTTTGAAATGGTTGCCTGGATGGAAGCCGAACGCGAGCGGCTTGCGCGTGACGGCATGTATGATCCGGCGGATGAGCATGATGCTTGCGGTGTCGGGCTTGTGGCCTCGATCGATGGCAAGCCGAGCCGTCGGGTGGTGCAGAGCGGAATCGATGCCCTGAAAGCCGTGTGGCATCGCGGAGCGGTGGATGCCGATGGCAAGACCGGGGACGGCGCCGGGATCCATGTGGCCATCCCACAGGACTTTTTCCGCGAGCAGGTCTCGCGCGCCGGGCATAAGGCGAAGGACGGCAAGCTTGCCGTCGGCATGATCTTTCTGCCGCGTACCGACATGGCGGCGCAGGAAACCTGCCGCGCCATTGTCGAAACCGAAATTCTGGAGCTTGATTATTACATCTATGGCTGGCGTCAGGTGCCGGTCAATGCCTCAGTCACCGGGGAAAAGGCCAATGCGACCCGGCCGGAAATCGAACAGATCATCATCGGCAACCATAAGGGCGTCGATGACGAGCAGTTCGAACGCGAATTGTATCTGATCCGCCGCAAGATCGAAAAAGCGGTGCTGGCCGCGCATATCAAGGACTTCTACGTCTGCACGCTCAGCTGCCGGTCGATCATCTATAAGGGCCTGTTTCTCGCAGAACAGTTGTCGGTGTTTTATCCCGACCTGCTCGACGAACGCTTCGTGTCGAATTTCGCCATTTATCATCAACGTTATTCGACCAACACCTTCCCCACCTGGTGGCTCGCGCAGCCGTTCCGCATGTTGGCGCATAACGGCGAGATCAACACCATTCGCGGCAACCGCAACTGGATGCGCAACCACGAAATCAAAATGGCCGCCATGGCCTTTGGCGAATATTCGGACGTTATCAAGCCGGTCATCCCGGCGGGCGGATCGGACAGTTCATCCCTGGATGCCGTGTTCGAGGTCATGGTGCGCGCGGGGCGTACCGCGCCGCTTGTGAAAACGCTGCTGATCCCGGAAAGCTGGTCGAAAAAGACTTCATCCATGCCGGATGCGCACCGCGCCATGTATGCCTATGCGAACTCGGTCATGGAGCCGTGGGACGGCCCGGCGGCGCTGGCTGCCACTGACGGTCGCTGGGTGGTTGCGGGGCTCGATCGCAATGGCCTGCGCCCCATGCGTTACACCATCACCACCGATGGTTTGCTGGTCGTCGGCTCGGAAACCGGCATGGTGCTGGTGCCTGAGGCGCAGGTGAAGGAAAAGGGCCGCTTGGGGCCCGGCCAGATGATCGGTGTCGATCTTGAGGAAGGCCGGTTCTTTCATGACCGCGAGCTTAAGGACAAGCTTGCCGGTGAACATCCCTATCAGGATTGGGTCAAGAATTTCAAAACCTTCGAGGATATCGTCGCGCGCAAGTCGCTGACTGAGACCCCGACCTTCGACAAGGATCGCCTGCGCCGCTATCAGGTGACGGTCGGCATGACCATCGAGGATCTGGAGCTGATCCTTCATCCCATGGCCGAGGACGCGAAGGAAGCCATCGGCTCCATGGGCGACGACACCCCGCTTGCGGTGCTGTCGAGCCAATACCGACCCTTGAGCCATTATTTCCGCCAGAATTTCAGCCAGGTCACCAACCCGCCCATCGATTCCTTGCGCGAACATCGCGTCATGAGCCTGAAGACGCGGTTCGGCAATTTCAACAACGTGCTCGACCAAAGCGAAAGTCAGACCAATGTGCTGGTGCTGAATTCGCCGGTGCTGACCAATGCCGAATATGACGTACTGTTGAAATTCTGGGGCGAAACCGCACAGGTCATCGATTGCACCTTCCCGGTAGACGGTGGCCCGGACGCCCTCAAAGACGCCATGAAGCGCATCCGGTCGGAAGCCGAGGACGCCGTGCGTTCGGGCATGGGGCAGTTGTTCCTGACTGACGAAGGCGTGAACGCCAGCCGCGCTCCGATCCCGATGATTCTGGCGGCGGGCGGGGTTCATTCCCATCTGATGCGTCATGGCCTGCGGTCTTATACATCCATCAACATTCGCTCGGCCGAATGTCTCGATACCCATTATTTCGCCGTGCTGATCGGCGTCGGCGCGACCACGGTCAATGCTTATCTCGCGCAGGAATGCATTGCCGACCGCCAGCGGCGCGGGCTGTTTGGCGATCTCAGCATCGAGAACTGCGCCGAGAATTTCCGCGAGGCCATCAATCAGGGCCTGCTGAAGATCATCGCCAAGATGGGGATCTCGGTCATCAGTTCCTATCGCGGCGGTTATAATTTCGAGGCGGTGGGGCTGAGCCGTGCGCTGGTGGCGGAATTCTTCCCCGGCATGCCGTCGAAAATCTCCGGCATCGGTTTCGCCGGGATGCAGAAAAAACTGCTGGAACAGCATGAAAAGGCATTCCGCGAGGATGTGGTGACGCTGCCCATCGGCGGGCTTTATCGCTATCGCCGGGGTGGCGAGGTGCATTCCTTCGATGGCCAACTGATCCATCTGATGCAGCAGGCGGTGGCGACCGACAGCTATTCGCTGTTCGCGAAATATTCGCAGGCGCTGCATGACATGCCGCCGATCAACCTCCGGGATCTGCTGGATTTCAAAAAGGCCGCGACGCCCACGTCCCTGGAAGAAGTCGAGTCGATCACCGAAATCCGCAAGCGCTTCATCACGCCCGGCATGTCGCTTGGCGCCCTGTCGCCCGAGGCCCATGAGACGCTGACCATCGCCATGAACCGCATTGGCGCGAAATCGTCGTCGGGCGAAGGCGGCGAAGGCTCGGAACGTTATCGGCCGCGTGAGAACGGGGACAATCCGAACTCACCGATCAAGCAGATCGCGTCGGGCCGGTTCGGTGTCACGGCCGAATATCTCAACAACTGCTCGGAAATCGAAATCAAGGTGGCGCAGGGCGCGAAGCCCGGCGAAGGCGGCCAGTTGCCGTCCTTCAAGGTGACGGTGGAAATCGCCCGGCTCCGCCATTCGACCCCCGGCGTCATGCTGATCTCGCCGCCGCCGCATCATGACATCTATTCGATCGAGGATCTGGCTCAGCTCATCTATGACCTGAAGCAGATCAACCCCACGGCGCGAGTCTGCGTCAAGCTGGTCTCCGCAGCCGGGATCGGCACCATCGCGGCGGGCGTGGCCAAGGCCAAAGCCGATGTGATCCTGATCTCAGGCCATTGCGGCGGCACTGGCGCGAGCCCGCAGACCAGCATCAAGCATGCGGGGTCCCCTTGGGAAATGGGACTGTCGGAAGTGCATCAGGTGCTGTCGCTCAATAAATTGCGCGACCGGGTGACGCTGCGGGTCGATGGCGGGTTCAAGACCGGCCGTGATGTGGTGATCGGTGCGCTTTTGGGGGCCGAAGAATATGGCGTCGGCACGGCATCGCTTGTGGCCCTTGGCTGCATCATGGTGCGTCAGTGCCATTCAAATACCTGCCCGGTGGGCGTCTGCACCCAGGATGGCGACCTCCGCAAGAAATTCATCGGCACGCCGGAAAAGGTCGTGAACCTGTTTTCTTTCATCGCCGAGGAAGTGCGTGAAATTCTCGCGAGCCTTGGGGCGCGGACGCTGGACGAGATCATCGGCCGCTCGGATCTTCTGGCTCAGGTGAGCCGCGGGGCCGCGCATCTGGATGACCTTGACTTGAACCCGCTGCTGGCCCGGGCCGATTTCACCCCCGGCGACCGCAAGACCCGCGCGGTCTGGCGCAACCCGGTACCGGATACGCTTGACGCGCAAATGGTTGAAGATGCCCAGGCCGTGTTCGAACATGGCGAAAAAATGCAACTGACCTATACGGTCCGGAACACCCAGCGTGCCATCGGCACCCGATTTTCGTCGCATATCGTGCGCCGCTTCGGCATGACCGGCCTGAAGCCCGGCCATATCACCGTGCGGCTTCGCGGCTCGGCGGGCCAGTCGCTTGGCGCTTTCGCGGTTCAGGGGCTGAAGCTTGAAGTGTTCGGCGATGCCAATGACTATGTGGGCAAGGGATTGTCGGGCGGCACCATTCTGGTGCGTCCCATGACCTCAAGCCCCTTGGTCTCGAACCTCAACACCATCATCGGCAACACGGTTCTGTACGGTGCGACCTCGGGCAGGCTGTTCGCCGCGGGACAGGCCGGGGAGCGGTTCGCCGTCCGCAATTCGGGCGCGACCGTGGTAATTGAAGGCTGTGGCGCCAATGGCTGCGAATATATGACCGGCGGCACGGCGGTGATCCTTGGCGGCGTCGGCGACAATTTCGCCGCCGGCATGACCGGGGGCATGGCCTTTGTCTTTGACGAGGTTGGGAATTTCCACACCTATCTCAATAATGAGACGGTGGTGGCCGAACGCCTCGCCTCAGCTCATTGGGAACAGCAGCTGAAGAACCTCATCACCGAACATTTTGAGGAAACCCAGTCACCGCACGCTGAAAAT
The DNA here is from genome assembly GCF_027920805.1 of Govania unica. Taxonomy (GTDB): domain Bacteria; phylum Pseudomonadota; class Alphaproteobacteria; order Sphingomonadales; family Govanellaceae; genus Govanella; species Govanella unica. Next base: position 726,324 of record NZ_JANWOI010000001.1, on the reverse strand, counting down.
ATTCTCAACAACTGGGATGAAATGCGGCAGAAATTCTGGCAGATCTGCCCCAAAGAAATGCTCAGCCGCCTTGACTATCCGCTGTCGGACAGTGCCGAGGCGCAGATCGCCTGACATCAACCAAGGCGTCTATATTTCGATTTTGGAGAAGTAGGGCTTGCACCTTCTTCTCCAATCTCTTTATATCGGCCTTGAAACATAAAGACGGGCGAGCATGCGCACTCTTTACCACAATTGGTTTTGTCCCTTTTCCCGCAAAATTCGTGTGACCCTTCATGAGAAGGGGCTGGATTTTTCCATGCGGGTCGAGAATGTCTGGGAACGGCGGCCGGAATTTCTGGCGCTCAATCCAGCCTGTTCGGTGCCCCTGTTGCAGGAGCCCGACGGGCATCGCATCGCTGACAATTACGCCATCACCGAATATCTTGAAGAGACCTATCAAGACCAGCCGCTGATGGGGTCGACGCCCGAGGAGCGGGCCGAGGTGCGACGGCTTGTGGACTGGTTCGACAGCAAATTCCACCGCGAGGTCGGGCATTATCTGATTTCGGAAAAAATCCTGAAGCGGCTGCTGCGGCACGGCTCACCCAATTCGGACGCCATCCGCGCGGCGTCGCATAATATCCGCATCCATCTGGATTATATCGGCTATCTGGCGGATCGGCGCGACTGGCTTGGCGGCAAGTTCTTTTCCTATGCCGATATCGCCGCTGTCTCCCATTTATCGGTCATGGACTATCTCGGCGCGGTGCCCTGGCACGCCAATGAGTCGGCCAAGAACTGGTACATGCGCATGAAATCGCGGCCTAGCGTGCGGCCGCTGCTGAAAGACGTGATCCCCGGTCTGCGCCCGCCCGCGCATTATGCAGACCTTGATTTTTAAAGGCAGACCATGCCTGACAGCTCCAATGTGTCATTCCCGCGAAAGCGGGAATCCAGTCCATCCATGGATCCCCGCTTTCGCAGGGATGACAAAAAAGACGGGATCAGTGACATCAAGGCACGGATAATTGCCCAGGCTCGTGAGCTTGGGTTCGATCAGATTGGCTTTGTCCGCGCCGATATCGATACCATCCCCGGCGAGCGGCTCGACCAGTTTCTGGCCCTCGGACGTCAGGGCGACATGGACTGGATGACGGAAAAAGCCGACCGCCGCCGCCATCCGCAGGGGCTTTGGCCCGAGGCCCGCAGCATCATCATGCTGGCGGTTAATTACGGACCCGAAACGGACCCGCGCGCCGCCCTCGAACAGCGCGATCAGGGGGTGATTTCGGTCTATGCCCGCAACAAGGATTACCATGATCTGGTGAAAAAGCGCCTGAAGGCGCTGGCGCGCTGGATCCATGGGACCTATAGCGCCGAGGTCAAGGTGTTCGTCGACACCGCACCGGTGATGGAAAAGCCGCTGGCCGAACGCGCCGGGCTGGGTTGGCAGGGCAAGCATACCAATTTGGTGTCGCGGGAACTTGGGTCCTGGACCTTCCTTGGCAGCGTGTTCACCACCCTTGAGATTGCCCCGGACGTCCGCGAGGGCGACCATTGCGGCCAGTGCCGTCGCTGTCTTGACGCCTGCCCCACGGCGGCCTTCCCGGCCCCCTATGAGCTCGATGCCCGGCGCTGCATTTCCTATCTGACCATCGAGGCCAAGGAGCAGATTCCGCCCGAACTGCGGCCGCTTATGGGCAACCGCATTTATGGCTGTGACGATTGTCTGGCCGTCTGCCCCTGGAACAAATTCGCCCGCGCGGCAAGCGAAGCCGCCTTTCACCCGCGTGAAAGCCTGACGGCCCCCTTGCTGCGCGATCTTGCAGGCCTCGATGACGCGGGGTTCCGGGCCTTTTTCGCCGGATCGCCTATCAAGCGCGTGGGCCGCGACCGCTTTACCCGCAATGTGCTGGTGGCCATCGGCAACAGCCATGATCCTGACCTCGCCCCGGCGGCCGAAGCCTTGCTTGGCGACCCCGCGCCGCTCGTGCGGGGCATGGCGGTGTGGGCGCTCAGGCAGCTTTTAAGCGCTGACACCTTTGCAGCGCTTAAGGCCAAACAGCTGCCGCAGGAAGCGGACCCGGACGTCTCAGCCGAATGGCTCAGCCCTTGATCCGCAGCATTTCGAGATTGTCGAGCGCCTGATCGGCGAGATCCGAGCCCGGATCAAAGACCAGCACGTGAATCCAATCGAGCCGCGCGCCGTCATGGTCGCCATCTTCATAGCGGAGATTGCCGCGCTCCATCAGGGCGTCGGCATTTTCGGGGTTGATTGCGAGCGCCCGCCCGAGATCGGCGAGGGCAAGATCCGTTTCCCCGAGCGCCCGGTGCGCCGCCGCGCGCAAGGTCAGAGCGTCGTCCCGCTCGCGGTCGGCCAGGATCACCTGCGTGAGATCGCTCGCCGCCTGTTTGTAATTGCGCAAGGCTGCCGCCGCCAGCGCACGGTCAAAGACCGCATCCTGCGCCAGCACGCTTTTGGCAGGGGCGAGCGCCAAAGCTTCGGTGAACGCCTTATAGGCCCGGTCATAATGTTTCGACAGCATCCAGGCATTGCCGGCCTGATCGCGAAGCCGCGCGGCGAGAAGTGGAGACCCGGTCACACCCTTGGCCTCAAGCCCGCGACCGGAGCTTACATCGCTCGCCGCCTCCTCGAACCAGGCGGCGGCTTCGGGGTAGCGGTCGAGGGCAGCGAGCGCCGCGCCGATGCAATGTTTGGCCGGAACCCCGCCGTCATGATCTTTCCACAGAAATCCAGCCTCAAGGGCGGCTTTCGGGTTGGTTTCCGCCTGCGTAAGACAGGCTTTGTAACGGGCGGCATCCGGGCGGCTCAGATTTTGGAATGGATTTTCATACGCAGGCGCTGGTGCGGACGGTTGCGCCACCGCGCCCGTCGCCAACAATCCGAAAACAACCGCAACCCAGGCTTTGGTCATGACCCATTCCATGTTCACTAATATGCACCGCGCGCTATATATGACATGTGCAGAGAAACTAAGGCAGCAGAAAGGCAGCAGATGGGCGACGCGATGAAACAGGGCCATCTCTTTTGCTTCGGCTATGGCTTGTCGGCGGCGACCCTTGGGCCTTTGCTGTTGTCTGAAGGCTGGCGCGTCACCGGCACCGTGCGCAGCGCCGAAAAAGCCGCTCGCCTTGCCGCACAGGGTGTGACGCCTATGGTCTGGGAGGCCGGAGCCCCGCTGCCCGCTGACGCCCTTGACGGCGTGACCCATATCCTGATTTCGATCCTGCCCGACGCAGGCGGCGACCGCGTTGCCCGCGCGCTTGGGGCCCGAATTGCCACCCTGCCCGGGCTCGAATGGGTCGGCTATCTCTCGACCACAGGCGTTTACGGTGATCGTGGCGGCGGCTGGATCGATGAGGACTCGGACCTTGCCCCGGTCAGCGAGCGCGGACGGCAGCGGTTGCAGGCCGAGCGCGACTGGCAGGGCATTCCCGGCCTGCCGCTTCAGATCTTCCGCTTGGCGGGGATTTATGGCCCCGGCCGCAACCAGCTTGAAAAGCTGCGCGCGGGCACGGCGCGGCGGGTGATCAAGCCTGGCCATCTGTTCTGCCGCATCCATGTGGCTGACGTGGCCGAGGTGCTCCGCGCTTCCATCCGCCGCCCTGATCCGGGCCGGGTCTATAACCTTGCCGATGACGAACCCGCGCCGCCGCAGGACGTGGTGAGTTTTGCCGCCGAACTGCTTGGGGTGCCGCCGCCACCGGCCGAACTGCTTGACGAGGCCGGGATGAGCGAAAAATCCCGCAGCTTTTACGGCGCCACCAAGCGCGTCCATAACGACCGCATCAAATTGGAACTTGGCGTAAAGCTCAAATATCCAAGCTACCGCGAGGGATTGCGCGCCCTAAAGGACGCTTAACTCCTCCACCGCCGCCGAAATCCGCGCGAGATCGGCGGGCGTCGACAGCCGATGATCGCCACCCTTCACAAGCGTCAGCGTCACATCTTCCGACATCAGCCGTCCGATAACCCGGACAGACAACTGCCACGGCACATCGGGGTCCTGATCCCCATGGATAAGCCGCACCGGGCAGGTCACAGGCACCGGATGATCGAGGATAAGATGACGCTCCGCTTCTTCAATCAAGGCCCGGGTGATGACATAGGGCGCATCGCCGTAAGCCGTGGGCTGTTCAAAAAAGCCTTTTGTCTCCAATGCGTGGCGTTCCTCGGCCGTGAAGGACGGGGCCATCAGATCGCGGGTGAAATCCGGCGCGGCGGCGAGCCCCACGAGCCCAACCACGCGCTCCGGCCGCGCCATGGCGGCAAGCAGCGCGATCCAGCCCCCCATGCTCGACCCCACCAGCACCAGAGGCCCTCTGGTCAGCTGATCCATGACCGCGAGCGCATCGTCACGCCAGCGGCCGATGGTGCCGTCGCGAAACTGACCCGAGGAGCTGCCATGCCCGAAATAATCGAATCGGACGAAGGCCTGCCCATGGCCCCGGCAATGAGCCTCAAGCGCCATGGCCTTGGTTCCGGTCATGTCCGACATAAAGCCGCCGAGAAACACAACGGTCGGCGACTTTCCAGCCAGAGCATGGTAAGCGAGGGTAGAATGATCGGGGAGGTTGAGTCGTTGGGGTATAGAGGGAGGTGTGAGGGTCATGAATAGAACTCTTCTCACTGGCCAGATGCCAAGAATGAACGAATCTCCTGAGCAAGGCTCTAGGACAGCTGAGGACGTTTGCCAAGCCCCACGCGTGCTGCACCTGCTGCCGACCCTCGATATCGGCGCGGCGGCACGCGGTACGGCCGAGCTTGCAACAGCGTTATCGCGAGGCGGCGGCCAGCCGATTGTGCTGTCCGAAGGCGGCCGGCTCGTGCCCGACATCCTGCGCGCCGGGGCCCGCCATGTGACCGCCCCCGCAGCGGCCGATGGCGCTTTTGCCCGCGGCCGGCTCGCGCTGCAGATCCGCCGCCTGATCCGACGCGAAGACATCGCCCTCCTCCATGCCCGCAGCCCCGGGACTGCCTGGGCGGCGCGCTATGCCGCGCGGGCAGGCGGGCAGCCGGTCGTGGTGTCTCTCCATGAACATTTCACCCCGGCCAGCCGGCGCGAACGCTGGTATGCCGCAGCCGTTGCCCAGGCCGACCATGTGATCGCCGTCTCCACCTATATCGCCGATCACGCCATCAATGACCTTGGCGTCCCCCCCGAACGGGTGACAGTGATCCCGAGCGGACTCAATCTCACCCGCTTCAACCCGGGCGGTGTTGTGGCCGATCGCGTGATCAAGCTGGCGCAACGCTGGCTGCTGCCGGATGGCGTGCCGCTTATTCTGATGGCGGGCAGCCTCAGGGCCGACAAGGGTCACCGCCTGCTGATCGAGGCTTTGGCCCATCTCGGCGAGCGGCCCTTTGCCGCCCTGATGATCGGCGACGACCAGAACGACGACAAAGCCACCCAGCGCTATATCAAGGACATGGAAGATCTGGCGCTGTCCCGTGGGCTTGGCGGCAAAGTCCGCTTTGCCGGGTTCTGCGCCGACATGCCCGCCGCCTATATGCTGGCCGATGTGGTGGTCAACCCAAGCCTGCTGCCGGAAGCCTTCGATCTCACCGCCGCCGAAGCCCAGGCCATGGGCCGCCCGGTGATCGCCGGAAACCATGGCGCCACGTCGGAGATCATCCTGCCCGATCAAACCGGCTGGCTGATCAAGCCAAACAGCGCCCATGCCCTCGCCACGGCCATTGAACAGGCCATCTCCATGGATGTCCCCGCACGCGAGGCCCTCGCCCTCATGGCCCGGGAGCGCGTCAGCCGCCAGTTTTCCATCGACCGCATGTGCGCCAAAACCCTCGCCCTCTACCGCAGCCTGCTCGACCGCCGCGCGGGGTGAGTGGGGCACATACTCGACAGTGTGACTCCGTTCGTGCTGAGGAAGCCCCGCGAGGGGCTGTCTCGAAGCACGTAGCCGGGTTGCCGGCCCTTCGAGACGCCCTTGCGGGCTCCTCAGGGCGAACGGAGTGTGGGGTATATCAAACTGTCATGCCCGGGCTTGACCCGGGCATCCATGGGGCGTGCAATGTCCGGCGGACAGATGGATTGCCGGGTCAAGCCCGGCAATGACAAATAAGTACTTGTCCGCCCGTGCAGATCCCCTTTGCTTGACAGGCGGTAAAATCATTATACTTTCGCCGATTGTGCCCCACTTTGCCGGGCAGTTGAGCATAAGCCACGCGGACATTGGACAGATGAACATGCAAGAGCCCATCCAAGCAGTCGCCATTACCCTGCCGGACGGCAGCGTGCGACGCTATGAGCGGCCGGTTTCCGGCGCGGAAATCGCCGCCGATATCGGCCCCGGCCTTGCGAAGGCGGCTCTCGCCTTGCGCATTGACGGCGACGTCAAGGATCTGACCCATGTCATCACCCGAGACACCGCCCTGTCCATTGTCACCCGCAAGGACGAGGACGCGCTTGAATTGCTGCGTCATGACGCCGCCCATGTGATGGCCGAAGCAGTCAAGGAACTGTATCCCGAGACCCAGGTCACCATCGGCCCGGCCATCGAGAACGGGTTCTATTACGATTTCGCCCGCAAGGAGCCCTTCACGCCCGAAGATCTTGCCGCTATCGAGCAGCGCATGCATGACATCGTCACCCGCGACGAGGCCATCACGCGCGAGGTCTGGAGCCGCGATGACGCTGTGGCATTTTTCAATGGCCTCGGGGAAACCTACAAGGCCCAGATCATCGCCTCGATCCCGGCTGATCAGGATGTGTCGCTCTATCGTCAGGGGGAGTTCATCGATCTTTGCCGTGGGCCGCATCTGCCGTCCACGGTCAAGCTTGGTCATGCCTTCAAACTGATGTCGCTGGCTGGCGCCTATTGGCGTGGCGACTCGAAGAATGAGATGCTGCAGCGCATCTATGGCACGGCCTGGCGCGATGAAAAGGAACTGAAGGAATACCTCCATCGCCTGGAAGAAGCCGAACGCCGCGATCATCGCAAGCTCGGCAAGGAAATGGATCTTTTCCATCTGCAGGAAGAGGCCCAGGGGTCGGTGTTCTGGCACCCGAAGGGCTATGTGGTCTGGCGGGCGCTTGAAAACTACATCCGCCGCCAGCTCGACCGCGCCGGCTATGTGGAGGTGAAAACCCCGCAGCTCATGTCGGCCAAGCTTTGGGAACAGTCGGGCCATTGGTCGAAGTTCCGCGAAAACATGTTCGTGGTGCCGGATGAAATCCCGAGCACCGAGGAAGACGCCCCGATCATCACCGGTGACGCCGAATTCATGGCGCTCAAACCCATGAACTGCCCGGCCCATGTGCAGATCTTCAAGCAGGGCCAGAAAAGCTATCGCGACCTGCCGCTGCGGATGGCTGAATTCGGCTGCTGTCATCGGAACGAGGCCCACGGCGCGCTCCATGGCATCATGCGCGTGCGCCAGATGACCCAGGATGACGCCCATATCTTCTGCCGCGAGGATCAGGTTGGTTCGGAGACCCTCGCCTTCTGCAATCTGTTGCAGGAAGTTTACAGTGACCTCGGCTTCGACAATGTGACCGTGCATCTCGCCACCCGTCCCGATGTGCGGGCCGGGGACGATGCCTCCTGGGATCGTGCTGAACGCGCCCTTGAGGATGCTTTGAAGGCCACCGGCCTCGCTTACATCATCTCGCCGGGCGAAGGCGCGTTTTATGGTCCGAAGCTTGAATTCCATCTGAAGGACGCCATCGGCCGCTCCTGGCAATGTGGCACGCTTCAGCTTGATTCCCTGATGCCGGAACGGCTTGACGCGAGTTATGTGGGCGAAGACGGCAATAAACATCGCCCGATCATGCTGCATCGCGCCATCCTCGGAACGCTTGAACGGTTCACCGGCATTCTGATCGAACATTACGCCGGACGCTTCCCCATGTGGCTCGCCCCGGTGCAGGTTGTGGTGGCGACGATCACCTCCAAAGCTGATGACTATGCTCTTGATATCCTTGCGCAATTGAAGGCTGCGGGCGTGCGTGCCGAAGCCGATGTGCGCAACGAGAAAATCAATTACAAGGTCCGCGAACATTCACACGCCAAGGTGCCGGTGATGCTGGTGGTGGGTGAACGCGAAGCCCAGGAACAGAAGGTCTCGGTACGCCGTCTTGGCAGCCAGGACCAAGAAACCCTTGCGCTTCAGGCCATGTTGGATAGACTGACTATCGAGATCGCTCCCCCGCGCTAAATATGATGGTGGAGAGCGTGTGACGAAAAGGCAGCTCGTTTTAACCGGTTACAGTAACCGAAGGTAAAGCGAGAGGCCTTTTTGGCATGCGAACGGCAAGCGCACCGTGGATCACAGCGCGCATTGGAATCACATAGGAGATTGTCGTAAACACATGCTGCGACCCGATTCAGGACCAAGCTTCTCCCGCAAGGGACCGGCCGGCAACCAACCTCCCGCTCAGCAGGGCCCCCGCGTCAACGAACAGATTCGCGTTCCGAAAGTTCGTCTGATTGACGCCGAAGGTGAAAACCACGGCGTTGTCGATATTCGTGCAGCACTGGAGATGGCCGTCGAGTCTGGCCTTGATCTCGTAGAAATCTCGCCTGGCGCCGAACCGCCGGTTTGCAAGATTCTCGATTACGGCAAGTATAAATACGAAGCCCAGAAAAAAGCCAACCAGGCGCGCAAAAATCAGAAGGTCATCGAGATCAAAGAGATCAAGATGCGCCCGATGATCGATACCCATGACTATGAAGTCAAAATGCGCGCCATCAGCAAATTTCTCGGCGAAGGCGATAAGGTCAAGGTGACCCTACGCTTCCGTGGTCGCGAAATGGCCCATCAGGACATCGGTCTTGAACTGCTGCGCAAGGTGCAGACCGAAGTCGGCGAAACCGCCAAGGTCGAACAGCATCCGAAGCTTGAAGGCCGCCAGATCATCATGGTCCTCGCGCCGAAGTGATCTTCGTGAGCTGAGACGTTATAGGAAAAGCCGCCCGGTTAGGGCGGCTTTTTTGTTGCGGAGTTGTGGTCTTCGTTTTTCTGCGGTGCTGCGGCCAGATGGATTGCCGGGTCAAGCCCGGCAATGACATGAGAAGTGTTTATTTGTCATTGCCGGGCTTGACCCGGCAATCCATCTTGGGGCCGCGACGGCTCTCTACTGCCGCCGCACCTTCACGCCGGCTTTTTCTAGCTTGAGGATGACGCTGTCCGGGCCGACGAGATGGGCGGCACCGACGACCAGCAGGTGATGGCCCGGCTTGGCCATGAGGGCGCGGATTTTTGGTACCCAGTTGTCGTTCCGCTTGACGATGACCAGGTCATAGAGCGCCTGGTTGGTCTTCACCTCATCCACAAGCAGCCGTTCGAGCGTCTTCAGATCGCCATGGGTCCAGGCCCCGGTGAGCTTGTCGAGGGTCTGTTTGACGTCGTCATTCTGGCGCATGGTGTCTTCGAGCATGGAGAGCTGGACACTCGGGTCGGTCCCGGCCAGCACCATGATCTGCTCTTCGGCGGTTTCGAGGCCGCTGACCTTGAGCCCGCGCAGCTTGGCTTCTTCGGTCAGGGTTTGCTCAACCCCGGATTTCGAGTCGAAGCCCATGCTCTGCACCGCGCCCGAGGCGAGCACCACCGACGCATACCAGGGCCGGAAGCGCTGAATGACCGGCTCCTGAATGCCCATTTTCTGTGCCGCTTCGACCGTATGCTGATAGACGGCGGGCGGCACATTGGCTTTCAGGCTCTGGCCTTCGGGGTATAGCCCGCGCGCCACCGTGATCTCCTGAATCTTTTTATAGGCCGCCGCGTCGAGCACGGTTTCAAGCACCAGATCATCCGACCGCTCAAGCGCGCTTTTGACCGCGCCGTCATACCATTTGGTGCCGGGCTTCAGAAGATGCACCGAGCCGAGGATCTCGACGGTGCCCGGCCCGCCCTCGATCACCCACATGGCGGGCGTCGGGCTCGATTGCCGGGCAGCGGCGGGCGCAATCCCGGCCAGCACAACAAAAGCGCAGAAAAACCAATGAACTGCCCGCTGCATCGCGACCTCATATGGTGAAAGGGGGTCATCTTCATGACATGGGCCGGAATTATAGAGACGCCCAACCGGAGCGCAACCGCAACGCATATGGAGAAGTAGACTTGCGTTTCAAAGCCAATCTGGCTATAACCCCCGGGCTTCTTACGGGTGCGATGGCTGAAAAGGGCATGCCTCCCCACCTCTGAAGTTTATCCCGCCAGGGCCTTAAACCCAGGCAATCATATAAAAAGGATAGCAAAATGCCCAAAATGAAGACCACCAGCGGAGCCAAGAAGCGCTTCCGTCTGACGGCTTCCGGCAAGGTCAAATCTGGCCAGGCTGGCAAGCGCCACGGCATGATCAAACGTGGAAACAAGTTCATCCGCAATCAGCGCGGCACGACGATTCTGTCCGATCAGGACGCTCGGATCGTTAAAATTCATCTGCCGTACGCGTAAGGAGAACCGATCATGGCTCGTGTAAAACGTGGCGTGACGGCTCATGCCCGTCACAAAAAAGTTATTGATGCAGCTAAAGGTTATTATGGCCGCCGGAAGAACGTCTTCCGCGCTGCTGTACAGGCTGTTGAAAAAGGCCTCCAGTATGCTTACCGCGATCGCCGCAACCGCAAGCGCGAATTCCGCGCTCTGTGGATCCAGCGTATCAACGCCGGTTCGCGCCAGTATGGCCTGACCTATTCGCGATTTATGGATGGTCTGAAGAAGGCCCAGATCGAGTTGGACCGCAAGGTTCTCTCCGATCTCGCGATCCGTGAACCGGAAGCGTTCAAGGCTCTCGTCGACCAGGCTCAGGCAGCACTCGCCGCCAAGGCCTAATCACCGACGACGATCCCGAGACATCGGTACAGGACGAAGGAAGGGCCTTCCCCGCAAAGGGAGGTCCTTTTTTCTTTTCCGAGACGTCATAATAAGACGTGATACCCAACTAGCAGGGCGAACCCATGAGTGATTTGCAAAAGCTCGAAACCGAGTTGCTGTCGGCGGTCGATGCAGCGCCAGACCTTGATGCGCTTGAAGTGGCCCGGGTGGCCGCTCTGGGCAAAAAAGGGCGCGTATCCGAGCTGATGAAGCAGCTTGGCGGCATGAACCCGGACGAGCGCAAGACCTTTGGGCCGCTCTATAACGGTCTCCGCGACATGGTGAGCGAGGCTATCTCGTCCCGCAAATCGCTTCTGGAAAGCGCGGCGCTTGACCAGAAGCTCGCGTCCGAGCGGATCGACGTCACCCTGCCCGCGCGCCCTGAAGTTTTTGGCTCTATCCACCCGGTGAGCCAGGTCATGGACGAAGTCATCGAGATTTTCGCCGATCTTGGGTTCGCCGTCGCTGAAGGCCCGGAAATCGAGGATGATTTCCATAATTTCACCGCGCTCAACATCCCGGAATCGCATCCGGCGCGGCAGATGCATGACACCTTTTACATGCGCCCCGGCCCGGACGGGAAAGCCAAGCTTCTGCGCACCCATACTTCGCCGGTGCAGATCCGCACCATGATGAGCGAGACGCCGCCGATCCGCATCATCGCCCCCGGCCGCACCTATCGCTGCGATTCGGACGCGACCCATACCCCGATGTTCCATCAGGTCGAAGGTCTGATCATCGACAAGACCACCCATATGGGCCATCTGAAGGGCATTCTTGAAACCTTCGCCAAAGCCTTCTTTGAAGTCGACAATGTACGCATGCGGCTGCGCCCGAGCTATTTCCCCTTCACCGAACCGTCGGCTGAGGTCGATATCGGCTGCAGCTTCAAGGGCGATGAAATCGTTCTGGGCGAGGGGGATGACTGGCTTGAGATTCTCGGCTGCGGCATGGTCAATGCCCGCGTGCTCGAAAGCGTCGGGCTTGATCCCAATGAATATCAGGGCTTTGCCTTTGGCTGCGGCATCGACCGTCTGGCCATGCTGAAATATGGCATCCCGGATCTGCGCCAGTTCTTTGAATCCGATCTGCGCTGGCTGAAACATTACGGCTTCGCGGCCCTCGACATTCCGGCCCTCGCCAGCCGGGGAGTAAAATAAATGAAACTGACGCTCAACTGGCTTAAGGACCATCTCGACACCACCGCCACGGTCACGGAGGTCGCTGAAAAGCTGACCGCTGTCGGGCTTGAGGTTGAAGAGATCATCGATCCGGCCGCGAAACTCGCGCCATTCATCATCGCCGAGGTGAAAGCCACCGAACAGCATCCGAATGCCGAGCGGCTGCGTCTTTGCACCGTCGACACCGGCACGGAAACCCTGCAGGTGGTCTGTGGGGCATCGAATGCCCGCGCCGGGATCAAGGTCGTGTTCGCCCCGTCCGGCAGCTATATTCCGGGCAGCAAGATGACCTTGAAGCCGACGGAAATTCGCGGCGTGCTGTCCACCGGCATGATGTGTTCGGAACGCGAGCTTGAACTGTCGGAAGAGCATGAGGGCATCATCGAACTGCCCATGGACGCCCCGCTCGGCGGCTCGTTCGCACAATATGCCGGGTTCGACGATCCGGTGATCGATATCGCCATCACGCCGAACCGCCCGGATTGCCTGGGCATCACCGGCATCGCCCGCGACCTTGCCGCCGCCGGTCTCGGGGCCTTCAAATCCCCCGCGGTCGAGCCGGTCAAGGGCAGCTTCCCCTGCCCCGTGCCTGTGCGCATCGAAAGTGACGCCGCCAGCGCCTGCCCACTGTTTGTCGGCCGCCTGATCCGTGGCGTGAAGAATGGCCCGAGCCCCAAATGGTTGCAGGACCGCCTGAAGGCGCTTGGCCTCCGCCCCATCTCGGCGCTGGTCGATATCACCAATTACCTGTGTTACGACCGCGCCCGGCCGCTCCATGTCTATGACGCCGACAAGCTTTCGGGCGGCATTATTGTGCGGTTGGGACGCGAGGGGGAAACCCTCGACGCCCTCGACAACAAGACCTATGAGCTGACCGACCGCATGTGCGTAATCGCCGACGAGGCCGGGCCGCTTGGACTTGCGGGCGTGATCGGCGGGACGCCTTCGGGCAGCACCGAGGGCACTCTGAATGTGTTCGTCGAAGCGGCGCTGTTCGACCCGATCCGCACTGCCGAAACCGGCCGTGCCACCGGCGTGCTGAGCGATGCCCGCTTCCGCTTTGAACGCGGCGTCGACCCTGACGGCACCATCCCAGGCCTTGAACTTGCCACCCGCCTGATCCTTGATCTGTGCGGTGGGGAGCCGAGCGAGCTTGTGATCGCGGGCGAGATTCCGAATGCTACCAAAATCGTGACTTTCCGGCCCGACCGGGTGCGGACGCTCGGCGGTCTCGATCTCCCGGCGGAAAGCTCGATCGCGATCCTCACCTCCCTCGGCTTTACGGTCGAAGGCTCCGGGGCAAGCCTCAGCGTGCGGGTGCCGAGCTGGCGGCCGGACGTCGATGGCGAAGCTGACCTTGTGGAAGAAGTTCTGCGCATCCATGGCTATGACGCCATCCCGTCCGTGCCGCTCGATCGTCCGATGCCGCCGAAAGGCGTTCTGACCTCACGCCAGAAACGTACGCGGCTGGTGCGCCGTACCCTCGCCACGCGCGGGCTGCGGGAGGCGGTGACCTGGTCGTTCCTTTCGGCCAAGGACGCGCAGCTGTTCGGCGGCGGGCAGGATTGCCTGATGCTCGCGAACCCGATCTCGTCCGAGCTTGACTGCATGCGGCCGTCGCTGTTGCCAAACCTGATCGCCGCCCTTGGCCGCAATGCCGATCGCGGGTTCCATGATCTGGGCCTGTTTGAAATCGGCAGCCATTTCGAAAACGACACAGCGGAAGGCCAGATTCTGGTGGCCGCCGGAGTGCGCGGCGGCATGACCGGCGACCGTCACTGGACTGCCAAACCGCAAGCGGTCGATGCCTATGTGGCCAAGGCCGATGTCATGGGTATTCTCACGGCTGCGGGCGCCCCGGTCGACAATCTTGTGACCTCGACCGACAGCCCGTCCTTCTATCATCCGGGCCGGTCGGGCGTGCTGAAGCTTGGCCCGAAGATGCTGGCCCGGTTCGGGGAGATTCACCCGGGCGTGCTCAAGGCGCTTGATGTGGACGGCCCCGTGGTGGCGTTTGAAGTGTTCCTGGACGCCCTGCCGCTGCCCAAGGCCAAAAGCCGATCGCGCGGCCCCCTGAAGGTGTCGGACTTCCAGGCTGTGGAGCGCGATTTCGCTTTTGTCGTTAACCGTGATGTGACCGCCGAAGACATCCTGCGCGCGGCCCGTGGCGTCGACAAAACCCTGATCACCGCCGCCAGCGTCTTTGATGTCTATCAAGGCAAAGGGGTCGAGGATGGTCAGAAATCCGTGGCTATCAGCCTCACCCTGCAGGCTCAGGATCGCACCCTGACCGATCAGGATATCGACGGCGTCGCCAATAAAGTGATTGAAGCCGTGGCCAAAAAAACCAACGCAACCTTGCGCGGTTGATTAAAATTTTTACCAATTATTACCAATTGGATTATAGGCTCGCTCTCCAGGGGGATGGGCGAGCCTATAATTTTTTGTGAATCACCGCTCCTCTCCACTCTAGTGTTCCAGAGAAGAGGCAGCATGAGCAGGTCAAAAGACCCTCTTAAAATATCGCTCTGGACCCGGCTTCGGGTCTGGTGGGAAGGCTATGACATTCGTGATGTCGAAAAGCGCCTTGTGGAACGGGCGCAGAAGGCGGCACAGAGTGAACCTGTCCCTGCCGCACCGCCTGCGGAGATCGATGCCGTGCTTCCTGTCGCTCCCTGGGACAGACGTCGTATCGAAATCGCCCAGTATATTTGGGGCGAAGGCTATTGCGGGCCGGGCGGGCCGGAACATGTCATCGCGCTGTCGAAACTTTTGGCCATGTCACCGGAAATGAGCGCCCTTGTGATCGGCGCCGGACTTGGCGGGCCGTCGCGCGTGCTCGCTCAGGAATTCGGGGTCTGGATCACCGGAGTCGAGGAATCCTCTCAGCTGGCCGAAGCCGGCATGGAGCTGTCGCATCGCGCCGGGCTCGCCAAAAAAGCGGAAATCTGCCATTACGAGCCCAAGAACCCGGAGTTCGATCGCAATTTCGACCGCGCCTTCGCCAAGGAAGCCCTGTTCACCGTCGAGGACAAGGGCGAACTGCTGCTCGCCATCCAGAAAAAGCTGAAAGCCGACAGCCTGTTCCTAATGACCGATTACTACATCTCAAGTCCGGCGGTCATGAGCACCCCGGCGTTCCTTGAATGGCGGGAAAAGGAACCGCAGCGCCCTTACCCCGTCACCGGCGAGGACATGCTTGAACTGATCAAACGGGCGGGCTTCACCGTGCGCGTCAACGAGGACGTCAGCGAGCAATATAACAGCATGATCGCCCGCGCCTGGTCCGAAGCCGACAAGGCCATCGCCAAGCTGCTGTCACAGGGCGAAGAGGGCCGCGCCCTTGTGGATGTTCTGATGCGCGAGGCTGAACTCTGGTCGCGGCGCTCGAAACTTCTTGAAAGCAATGTGCTGCAGGTTCACCGCATCCTGGCTTCGAAAAAAGTCACCAAAACCATGTCCAACTGGTAGACCGCCAAGAAGGCATTGGCGAAGCGCACGCTTGATGCTAAAAGCGCGTCCATGACCGATATTAGCAAGATTCGCAATTTTTCCATCATCGCCCATATCGACCATGGGAAATCGACACTTGCCGACCGCCTGATTCAATATTGTGGCGGGCTGGCTGATCGCGAAATGCGCGAACAGGTGCTCGATTCCATGGATATCGAGCGTGAGCGCGGCATCACCATCAAGGCTCAGACCGTGCGTCTGAACTATAAGGCCGATGATGGCGAAACCTATGTTCTCAATCTGATGGACACCCCGGGCCACGTCGACTTCGCTTATGAAGTCAGCCGCTCGCTGGCCGCCTGCGAAGGCTCCATTCTGGTGGTCGACGCAAGCCAGGGCGTTGAAGCTCAGACGCTCGCGAACGTCTATCAGGCCATCGACAATCAGCATGAGATCGTGCCAGTCCTGAACAAGGTCGATCTGCCCGCCGCCGAACCCGAACGGGTGCGCCAGCAGATCGAGGATGTGATCGGGCTTGATGCGTCAGACGCCGTCATGACCTCGGCCAAGACCGGGATCGGCATCAAGGATGTGCTTGAAGCTTTGGTCCATCGTCTGCCGGCCCCGAAGGGTGACCGCAACGCCCCGCTGAAGGCCATGCTGGTCGATAGCTGGTATGACCCCTATCTCGGCGTCGTCGTGCTGGTGCGGGTGATTGACGGCACCCTGAAGCGCGGGATGAAAATCCGCATGATGGCGGCCGGATCGACCCATACCCTTGAACGCGTCGGTGTGTTCACGCCCAAGCATGAAACGGTCGATATTCTCGGCCCTGGCGAAATCGGCTTCCTGACCGCTGCCATCAAGGAAGTGGCTCAGACCAAGGTTGGCGACACCATCACCGAAGAAGGCCGCCTCTGCGCGCAGGCGCTGCCGGGCTTCAAGCCGGTGCAATCCGTGGTGTTCTGCGGCCTGTTCCCGGCTGACGCCGCCGATTTCGAGCATCTGCGCGAAAGCCTCTCGAAGCTCCGCCTCAATGACGCGAGCTTTGAATTCGAGCCGGAATCCTCGGCTGCCCTCGGCTTTGGCTTCCGGTGCGGCTTCCTTGGCATGCTGCATCTTGAGATCATTCAGGAACGCCTGTTCCGCGAGTTCGATCTCAATCTCATCACCACCGCGCCAAGCGTTATCTACCGCGTTCATCTGACCAATGGCGACATGGTCGAGCTGCATAACCCGGCCGATATGCCCGACCCGGTGAAGATCGAGAAAATCGAGGAACCCTGGATCAAGGCCACCATCTTCGTGCCTGATGAATATCTCGGCTCGGTGCTGAAGCTGTGCGAGGAAAAGCGCGGCAACCAGATCGAACTGACCTATGCCGGCAGCCGCGCCATGGTCATTTATCATCTGCCGCTCAACGAAGTGGTCTATGACTTCTATGACCGCCTGAAGTCGGTCACCCGCGGTTACGCAAGCTTTGACTATCAGATGGAAGATTATCGCGAGGGCGACCTTGTGAAGATGTCCATCCTGGTCAATGCCGAGCCGGTGGATGCGCTGTCGACCATGGTCCATCGCTCCATGGCGGAATATCGAGGCCGGTCGCTGTGCGAACGGCTGAAAGACCTTATTCCCCGCCACATGTTCCAGATCCCGATCCAGGCCGCCATCGGCGGCCGGGTGATCGCCCGCGAGACCATCTCGGCGCTTCGGAAGGACGTGACCGCCAAATGTTATGGCGGCGACATGACCCGCAAGCGCAAGCTGCTGGAAAAGCAGAAAGAGGGCAAAAAGAAAATGCGCCTGTATGGCAAAGTGGAAATTCCCCACGATGCCTTCATCAAGGCGTTGCAGATGGACCGGAAATAACAAAGGGGGCTTCGGCCCCCTTTTCTTATGCGCCTAGCGCCGCTTGCGCAGGGCCAGCAAAAAGAAAAACACCGACAGCCCACCCAAAAGCGCCCATGCCGGCGCCCCAAGGACCGGCAAAAGCCCCTTATCCCAGAGCGGCGGCCAGATCCGAAGCCGGATCAGATCCTCGGCCCGCACATAGCTGCTCATGCCCAGATTCTGCCAGATCTGAGCGAAGGTCAGCGGCGCATAGCTCCCCGTTTCCAGATATACGAGGATCTCAGCCCCAAGCACCGACACCGCGAGACAGAGCCCCGTCCACGCTAATATGCGACAAATCACCTGTCTCTACTCCCATGACGCATCCTCTTCCCCCCGGAAGTCCGCGCCTGAGTGTAATCGAGAACCGTTGCTACGCCAAAAGCTTCGCGCGTTTGACGACCAGTTCTGACAGGCCGCAAAAATATCGCTCGCGGACAGCGCGCTCGTCCTTGCGTCTTTCGTTCCGTTCGGTATAGTGCGCGGGACTTTTGTCATCGGTCGTCTGGACCGTCGCGGAGGGGTGGCCGAGTGGTTTAAGGCGCACGCCTGGAAAGCGTGTGGGGGCGCAAGCCCCTCGTGAGTTCGAATCTCATCCCCTCCGCCATCATATTTAACCAAAATCAATCACTTAAGCACATAATCCGGATCGCGCCACTTCGGCACGATCCCTGAGTCGTGTTTGACAGGTTTTGCTACGAGCGGTTCGGGCTTTCCAGGCAACGCCATCATCGCGCCGGTGGCAAAATGGACCCGAGCCCCAAACAGGATTACGCTTTCATGCCCGGATGGATGTCGAGGCCGTCATAAAAGCCAAGCTCCGGTCTACTCCCCTGCCAGCATAAGGAGACAAGCCATGAGCTATATTGAAGGTTACGTTGTCGCCGTCCCTGCCGCCAGCAAGGACAGCTACAAATCCCATGCCAACGCGGCGGCAAAGCTTTTAAAGGAATTCGGGGCCACCCGCGTGGTCGAATGCTGGGGTGATGATGTGCCCGACGGCAAGATCACGGATTTCCGCATGTCGGTCAAAGCCAAGGAAGACGAAACCGTCGTCTTCAGCTGGATCGAATTTCCCTCAAAGGAAATCCGCAACACAGCCCATTCCAGCATGATGTCCGACCCCCGCATGAAGGCGTTCTCGGACATGCCCTTTGACGGCAAGCGCATGATCTATGGCGGCTTCGTGCCGCTCCTTGACGTTTAGGCCATATATCCGCTGTGACGAGACCATGACATCCGGAATATATCCGCTGAAAATCTGGCGTCGGAGACCCAGTCTGGGTATAGTCCGCAACATCGAAAGTTATGGTCCGTCACCAGAGGGTATCACTTGAAACTCGGTTCTTCCCGTTCACGCGAACAACATAAGCGGCGGCGGCGCATCACCGCGCTTCTGCTTAAAATCGCCCTCCTGGGCGGCGCGGCCTTTGCCATTGGCGGGTATGCCTGGCAGACCGCAAGCGAAGTCATGCGCAAGGATGTGGAAAGCCTGACCGCCCGCGCAAGCGAGCTGCAGGACGAGGTCACCGGCCTCAAGACCGAACTCGCCGAACATAAGGCGACCCAGACCCAGCTGGCGAAGCAACTTCCGAACAAGGATGAACAGAAAATCCTTGAAGCGGCGCGACTCAAGATCGGCGAAGGCGTGACCCCGAGCCGCATCACCGAAGTGGTCTCCGCCGCGACCGTCCTCCGTAATTGCGACAATGCTCCGACATCCAGGCGCCTGCGCGTGCGCACGGCCATGTCCGGCAGTGACAGCACAACCGCGTCCTTTGCCGACAACACCATTACGGTCAGTGCCGAAGGCGCGCCCTCGCTCAATGCCACGGGCCAGACCGAAGCCTGGTTCGACAACACAAAGCCGATCAGCATCACCTTCATGCATCTGAACGGCGCTGCAGGCCGCGCACAGGGCAGCCTGCCGCTCAGCCATGCCATTGCAGTCGCCGGTTACGAATACCGCTTCCAGGTCCAGGAAGGCCCGCGCAGCTTCATTGTCGTGACCATGGATCGGTGCAAGGCGTAAAGCGTCGGCACTGTCAGTTTCGGGTTTTCCGCCCTTCCTGTCATTCCCACCCTTAAGTGTCATTCCCGCGAAAGCGGGAATCCAGATGGGGACATATGGGAAATGGGACAAGCAAGACTGGATCCCCGCTTTCGCGGGGATGACAAGAGTAGCGGGGGTGACAAGAGTAGCGGGGGTGACAAGAGTGGCGGGGGTGACAAGAGTAGCGGGGGTGACAAGAGTGGCGGGGATGACAAGAGTGGCGGGGATGACAAGAGTGGCGGGGATGACAGAAACAGGCGCGGGGATGGCCGTTTTTTAGTCGCTTCAGGCAGTTTCCGCTTTGGCTCCGACGGTCCATTCGATCATCGCTGGAAGATCGAGAATGACATCGGCATAGGCCCGGCACACCGGGTCGAGCGGGATGTTGTAGGATATGAACCGCGTCACCACCGGGGCATACATGGCGTCCGCCACGGTGAAATGACCGAACAGGAACGGCCCGCCCCTTGCCTCGGCACGGGCTGAGCGCCAGATCTCCTGCACCCGGGCCACATCGCGCGCCGCCCCTGCGGACAGCTCCGGCGTCGGATGGCGGTTGAGAATATCCATGCTCAGTTCATTGCGCAGGTCGGGAAACCCCGCATGCATTTCCGCCGAGATGGCCCGCGCCCGTGCCCGTGCCATCTGGTCGCGTGGCCAGAGCGCCTTTTCCGGCAGGCATTCCGCGATATACTCGGCAATCGCGAGGCTGTCCCAGACCTCGAAGCCTTCAGTCAGCAACAGGGGGACTTTGCCGGACGGCGAATAGGTCAGGATCTGCTCCCGGCTGTCGGGCTGGCGCAGCCGCACATTGCGTTCAATAAAGGGAACGCCGGCCACTTTCAGCAGCAACCAGGGCCGCAGCGACCAAGATGAGAATGACTTATCGCCAATGACGAGTTCGTAAGCGGACATTTCCCTCTCCACAAGTAACTCCCTTGGATGTATCACATTCAAGGGACCTTCGCCTATGAGGCCGATGCCAGATATCGCAAATTAAGGACATGTCCGTGCCAACCCCCTTGCCAGTTTTTGTCACCCCCGTTCCGCAATCGACCTCGGTCGCCATCCTTCTGCTGACCGAAAGCGCGACCCCCGACTGGCTTGCCGCCGCGAGCCCCTTTGTCCGCGGCTGGGCGGAGACGCGAGGCTTCAGCGGCAAGAAAGATGATATTCTGATCCTGCCCGATGAAAGCGGCAAGATCGACTGCGTGCTGCTTGGGACCGGCGGTGGACTGAGTGCCGAGGGCGATCCGGCGGCCTTTGCCCGGCTCGCGGCTGAGCTGCCTGCGGGAACCTATGACATCGCGAGCCCGCTTGAGGATGGCCAGGGGTATCTCGCCGCGCTCGGCTGGTGTCTGCAGCAATATGCCTTCACCCGCTATAAGGACGGCAAGGCCAGCGAGCCCCGCGTGCTGGTGCTGCCTGCGGGCGTCGATGCAGCCGACCTCGCGCGGGTGGTGGCGGGTACGGCACTGGTGCGCGATCTGGTCAATACCCCGACCGCCGACATGGGCCCGACGGAGCTCGCCGCCGCCGCCCGCGTCCTCGCCGAATCCGAGGGCGCCAGTTTCCGCGAAATCGTCGGCGATGGACTGTTGCAGGACAATTTCCCGACCATCCATGCCGTCGGCCGCGCAAGCCCGAACGCGCCGCGCCTGATCGACATCACCTGGGGCGACGAGAAAGCCCCGAAGGTCACCGTCGTTGGCAAGGGCGTCTGTTTCGATACCGGCGGGCTTGATCTCAAACCGTCGTCCGGCATGCGGCTGATGAAAAAGGACATGGGCGGGGCGGCCCATGCGCTGGCGCTTGGTCAGATGATCATGGACGCCCGGCTGCCGGTGCGGCTGCGCATCCTGATCCCGGCTGTCGAGAACAGCGTGTCGGGCGAGTCCTATCGCCCCGGCGACGTGATCCGCACCAGGAAGGGCCTGACGGTCGAGGTTGACAATACCGATGCCGAAGGCCGGCTTGTGCTGTCGGATGCGCTCGCGCTTGCGGACGATGAAACCCCCGACCTGCTGATTGATTTCGCCACCCTTACCGGTGCGGCGCGGGTGGCGCTTGGGCCAGATGTGCAGCCCTTTTTCACCGACAGCGCCGATCTTGCAACGGCGCTTGAGACCGCCTCCCGCAGCGAAGCGGACCCGGTGTGGCGGCTGCCGCTCTGGCAACCTTATTTCGAGGATCTGAAAAGCCCGATCGCTGATTTCGCCAATTCGGGCGCAAGCGGCCTGGCTGGGGCCATTACCGCCGCCCTGTTCCTGCAACGCTTCGTGACCGAGACGCCGAACTGGATTCACCTTGATGTCTTCGCCTGGAACCGCGGCAACCGGCCGGGCCGCCCGCAAGGTGGCGAGGCCCTGGCCCTGCGCGCGGTCTACCGCATGATCGTCCGCCGCTACACCAAGGAGACCTGAGCCGATGACCGATCGCGAGTCCCAGATCGAAGGTTTGAATGCGCTTGATCTCTGGCGGCATGTGCTGGTCAGCATGGTGCAAAGCAACCGGCCCGACCTCACCACCCGGCAGCTGGCCATTCTATTGACGCTTTATGCCATTCACGGCGAACATACCGTGCGGGGGATCGCCGCCCTTCTCGGGCTGGCAAAACCAGTGGTGACGCGGGCGCTCGACCGGCTCGGCAAGCTTGGTTTCATCCGCCGGGAACGTGACAGCAAGGACGGTCGCAGCATCTATATCCGCCGCACCGTCAAGGGCGCCGTGTTCCTGAGCGAATTCGCCGCGAGCATCGCCAGCGCCGGACAGAAACTTGCCCCCGAGGAGATGAGCCCGTGAGCGATCCCCGCCTCACCCCGGCCCGGCCCGACCTCGCCGCCCGTCATCTGGAAGGCAAGGTCACGGCCGCACGCTATGCCGACGGCCAGCTGTGGCAGGTAAGCACCCCGCGCGCGCCGCTCAAAAGCCGCCCGGAGGATGGGGCCTCCTATGCCTCAGAACTGCTGTTCGGGGAGAGCTTCACGGTTTATGACGACGAGAGCAGCTGGGCCTGGGGGCAGGCCGCGGCGGACCAGTATGTGGGTTATGTGCCGTCAGCGGCCCTCGGTCACCTGCCCGCCGCGACCCATTGGGTCGCCGCCCTCTCAAGCCATGTCTATCCCGGCCCCGATCTGAAGCTGCCGCCGCTGATGCCGCTCTATCTCGGCAGCCGGGTTGCACTTCAGTCCACTGTGCCGGACAAGGGTTTTTTGCCGCTGGCCAGCGGCGGCTGGGTTTTCGCTGCGCATGTTCGCCCGCTTGGCGACTGGGCAATGGATTTCGTTCTGGAGGCGGAACGATTTCTCGGCGCGCCCTATCACTGGGGCGGGCGCAGTGTGGCCGGGATTGATTGTTCAGGGCTTGTGCAGATGGCGCTCAGCGCCACCGGCCGGGATTGCGCCCGTGACACTGACCAGCAGGCCGCGAGCATCGGACGTCCAGTGTCCCTATCGGAGCCCCGGACACGCGGCGATATCGTGTTTTTCCCGGGCCATGTGGGCATCATGCTGGACGCCACACAGCTGCTGCACGCGAATGCCACCCATATGGCGGTGACGATCAACCCGCTTGATGAGGTCATCGCCATCGTCGCGAAGACTGCTGGTGAGCCGGTGAGTGGGATTCGACGGGTGGATTGAGGCGGGTGACTGCCTCCCTACATTGTCATTGCCGGGCTTGACCCGGCAATCCATGCCTCAACCGACTAGACTGGTGGCAAGATGGATTACCGGGTCAAGCCCGGTAATGACAGAAGGTTTTGGCAGGAGGTTCCTGGCGGGGGACATAGGCACGGAATTAAACCGCACAAAAATATTGAACCACACAAAAATGTCATTGCCGGGCTTGATCCGGCAATGACAGGGGAGTTAATGACAGGGCGCGGAAGGTGAGTTATCCCCTCCCCTGACAAACAAAAAAGGCGGGGAAATCCCCGCCTTTTTCATAATTTCATGCGTCCGCTTAGTGAGCGGCTGGGGCCTCGACCTTAGCCGGTTCGGCTTCAGCAGCGGCCGGTGCTTCCGCAGCAGCCGGAGCGGCTTCGGCGGCCGGAGCGGCTTCAGGCTTTGGCAGCGGCAACGGGGTGTCCGTGTGCTGGTTGAGATACAGCAGGATGGCTGCGCGTTCTTCGGGCTTTTTCAGACCGGCGAAGGACATCTTGTTGCCCGGGATATAAGCCTTCGGGTTTTCAAGATAATGCGACAGGGTTTCGAAATCCCACGTGCCGCCATGCTTTGCGAAAGCGTCCGAATAGCCATAACCAGCATGGCCGGCGATCTTATGCCCGATGGTGCCATAGAGCGACGGACCCACTTTATGGGGTTCGCCCTTATTGATGTTGTGGCATGTGGCGCATTTCTTGAAGACCTTTTCGCCGTCGGCAGGATTGGCCTGCGACAACAGAACGGCCAAGGAAGGACCAGCAGCTTTGGCTTCGCCAGCTGCTTCGCCCGCGCCTTCTTCTTCAACGCCTTCTACGACGTATGCGTTTTTCTCAAGCGGCTTTTCTGCAAAAACCGAATGACCGAGCGTGTTGATGCCGAGTACGAGAAGTACCCCAGCCAGCACGCCGCCCGTAATTTTATTCCATTCAAAAGAGTCCAAAACTCTTCCCCCGCTAGCTCTATGCGTTGACCCGCCTGCGGAAGAGGACCGCCGACATGCGAAAATGAATTCAAAACCCCGCCTTAAAAAACGACGTAATCCACAGTCGCGTGCCTTAACGGCCCCCGCCAAAATAACCGCGCCTTTGTACTAGGCTTTGTTTGAAAGGACAAGCCGAGATTGACAGAGTAGGGAACGACCCTAATACTGCGCGCCATTCGCGCAAAGTTCAGCCAGATAAGGCCCCTTGATGACCACCTCAGATCCCGCAACCCGCATCGCCTTCCAGGGCGCACTTGGCGCCAATTCCGACATGGCCTGCCGTCAGGTTTTTCCCGCCATGACGCCGCTGCCCTGCGCCACTTTTGCGGATGCCCTGCAGGCGGTCGAAGACGGTCAGGCGCTCTATGGCATGATCCCGATCGAAAACTCCATCGCCGGGCGCGTGGCCGATCTCCATCAGCTTTTGCCACATTCAAAGCTGCACATCATCGGCGAGCATTTCATGCGCATCAATCACCAGTTGCTGGCTCCGAAGGGCGCGACACTTGCAACTCTGCGCGAAGTGCACAGCCATGTGCAGGCGCTGGACCAATGCCGGGAGACGATGCGGCGGCTAGGCCTCACCGCTATCGTCCATGCGGATACTGCGGGCGCGGCCAAAGAAATCGCCGCCCTCAACGATCCAACCGTTGGTGCCCTCGCCTCCTCGCTTGCCGGGGAAATCTATGGCCTCGATCTTATCCAGGCCAATATGGAGGACGCGACACATAACACCACGCGCTTCATCATCATGTCCCGCGCCGACGCCATCCCGGACCCGCGCAACGGCCCGACCATGATGAGCTTCATGTTCGAAGTGCGGAACGTGCCGGCGGCGCTGTATAAGGCCATGGGCGGATTCGCGACCAACGGCATCAATATCACCAAGCTTGAAAGTTATCAGCTGGGTGGCGCCTTCACCGCGACACAGTTTTTCGCCGAGATTGAGGGCCATCCTTCGGAACGCCGGGTTGAGCTCGCCATG
The DNA here is from genome assembly GCF_027920805.1 of Govania unica. Lineage (GTDB taxonomy): Bacteria > Pseudomonadota > Alphaproteobacteria > Sphingomonadales > Govanellaceae > Govanella > Govanella unica. Next base: position 701,269 of record NZ_JANWOI010000001.1, on the reverse strand, counting down.
GAGGAACTGGCGTTCTTCACCCGGCGGATCAGGGTTTATGGCGCTTATCCGGCGCATAATTACAGGTTTCAGCAGTAGGCGCTGCGGGAAGAAAGATGGATTGCCGGGTCAAGCCCGGCAATGACAAATAATTTGAAGTGTCATTGCCGGGCTTGACCCGGCAATCCATGGTTCCAGGCACAACGGCTGTCACTCCGCAAGCCAGGCCTTTAACAGATGGTGCGCCACCGCTACCGGTTGGGGGATCGTGAATCCGGCCGATGGGTCATCCGCGAAGGCTGCCTGCACGTCGGCACGGCTGTACCATCCGGCGGATTCGAGTTCCTGCGGGTCGATGGTGATTTTGTCATCCAGTCCCTCGGCCAGGCAGCCGATCATCAGGTTCGACGGGAACGGCCAGGGCTGGCTCATGACATAGCGGACCTCGCCCACCGGCACGGCGGTTTCCTCGTGGACCTCGCGGCGGACAGTTTCCTCGATGGTTTCCCCGGGCTCCATGAAGCCCGCAAGGGCCGAGACCATGCCGGGGGGAAAGCGGGACTGGCGGCCCATGAGGCAGTGATCGCCACGGGTCACCAGCATGATCACCACCGGATCGACACGGGGAAAATGCTCAGCCTGGCAGCTGTCCGAGCGGCAGACGCGTTGAAGGCCGCCCTTCCGGATTTCGGTGCGCGATCCGCACATGGCGCAAAAGCCGTGGCGGGCGTGCCAGTCGAGGAGCGACCGACCCTGCGCCACGATGGCGCTTTCGTCCACCGGCAGGATGGCCGCCGCCGTGCGGGCGTCGGTATAGAGTTCGGGCATGTCCTGATCGCCCACATCGACAGCATAACAGGCCGAATCACCTATGAGCCCGAGGAAGACTTTGGGTAGATCTGCGGCAAATCCGCTGAGCGGCTGCCAGTCCAGCCGGTCATCGCTGAGCCTTGGGGAGAGGTTGGAGAAAGCGAGCGCCCGGCTCCGGCCGTCCTGCTCCAAAGCCTTGAGCCATGCGGCATCGGCCCGCCGCGTCTCGGCCCGGTCTAGGGAATTACCTGTGAACGCCATGGTCGATTGGGCTGCTGCCACCGGGGTGCTCCGTGCTCTTTTGATAAAAGAACTGCAAAGATACATATCCCGGGCTTGAACCACCGCACAAAATGTTCGATATACTGGCCCGGGAGATTGGTGACGGGCAAGTTGCTCGCCAACCCGGTCAGGTCCGGAAGGAAGCAGCCGTAACGAGATTCGCTTGGGTCGTCCGCCAGTCTCCCACCCAAGACTTAGTCCCCGGTATTCCGCCGCCGATTTTATCGCTGGAGCGCGCGACAGTATGACCGATGAAGCCGGTTTCATGGCCGCCCCCGAATCAGAGGGTCCCTACCGGGTTCTCGCTCGCAAATACCGGCCAAAAACCTTTTCCGAGCTGATCGGCCAGGACGCCATGGTCAAGACCCTGGCGAACGCCATCGCCAGCGGCCGCCTGGCCCATGCCTTCATCCTGACCGGCGTGCGCGGGGTGGGCAAAACCTCCACCGCCCGGCTGATCGCCCGCGCCCTCAACTGCATCGGCCCCGACGGACAGGGTGGCCCGACCGTCGATCCTTGCGGCGTCTGCCCGCAATGCGTCGCCATTGCCGAATCGCGGCATGTGGACGTGCTTGAAATGGATGCCGCGAGCCGCACTGGCGTCGACGACATCCGCGAGATCATCGAAGGCGTGCGCTACAGCCCAGTCTCGGCACGGTTCAAGATCTATATCATCGACGAAGTGCATATGCTGACCCGGAACGCCTTCAATGCGTTGCTCAAGACGCTTGAGGAACCGCCGGAGCATGTGAAATTCCTGTTCGCCACCACGGAAATCCGCAAGGTTCCGGTGACCGTGCTGTCGCGCTGCCAGCGTTTTGACCTGCGCCGGGTCGAGGCCCAGACGCTCACCAACCATTTCCGCGCCATCTGCGGGAAGGAAGGGGCCAATGTCGACGACAAGGCGCTCGCCCTGATCTCCCGCGCCGCCGAAGGCTCCGTGCGTGACGGTCTGTCGCTGCTGGATCAGGCCATCGCCCATGGCGCCGGTCAGGTCAGCGAAGACATGGTGCGCGACATGCTCGGCCTCGCCGACCGGGCGCAGATCCTTGATCTTTATCGCGCCATTATGGCCGGGGCCGTGGATAGTGCGCTTGGCAACCTCCGGACCCAGTATAATCTTGGGGTCGATCCCGTGGTCATTCTGCAGGATCTGCTGGAACTGACCCATTGGATCACCCGGCTTAAGGTCGTGCCTGACGCCGGGGAGGATTCCATCACCTCCGAAAGCGAACGCCTCATCGGCGGCGAGCTGGCCCGTGATCTCTCCATCCCTATCCTGACCCGGGCCTGGCAGATGCTGATCAAGGGGCTGGAGGAAACGCGGATTTCGCCAAGCCCCATCGCCGCCGCCGAAATGGTGGTGATCCGGCTCTGTTATGTGGCCGATCTACCCAATCCGGGCGATCTGGTGAAAAAACTTACCCAGGGCGGCTTCAGCGGAGGCGCGGCGGGGAATGGCGGCGGAGGCGGCGGTTATGTGCCATCCGGCGGCGGTGCGGCACGGGCCCAGAATCTGGCCATCAATGTGCAGGCTGCGCCGGATAGCGTGCCCATGGCGTCCGCGGGACCGCGCAGTTTCGCCGAGGTGGTGGCACTTCTGGAAAACAACAAGGAAGGTACACTGGCCCACCATCTGACGGTCAATGTGCATCTGGTGAAGTTTACCCCGGGGCTCCTTGATATCCGTTTGCGCCCCGAATGCGCGTCTGATGTGCCGAACAAACTCTCGGCCAAGCTGCGGGAGCTCACCGGGCGGCCCTGGATCATCACCATTTCGCAGGAAAGCGGCGACCAGAGCCTCAAGGAAAAAGACGTTGCCCATAAAGCCAAGTTGCGTTCGGAAGCGGAAGCCAACCCGCTGGTGCGTGAGATTCTGACGGCCTTTCCCGGGGCCGACATTACCGATATCCGCGTCCGCACGGACAATGACGAGCATGATCTCGACAGTCTCATCCTGCCCGACGGCAGCGATGACGACATGTTCGGGCTTGATGACTAACCAAGGACAAAATTGATGAAGAACATCGGCCAGATGATGAAGCAGGCGCAGCAAATGCAAGAGCGTATGCAGGCCATGCAGGAAGAACTCGCTCATTTCGAGATCACTGGCAGCGCCGGTGGCGGGCTTGTGACC